>NZ_JBIRYZ010000021.1:0-33328 GCF_044390325.1 Streptomyces sp. NPDC018964 | reverse complement strand
CCGCCTCAATCTACCCCCGCGGGGCGGGCGGCGGGCCCCCCCCCCCCCCCCACCCCCCGCCCCCCCCCCCCCCCGCCGCCGGCCCCCCCCCCCCCCGGGGCCCCCCCCCCCCCGCGGCCGTTCGTCATCCCGTCACACCGGGTCGCTGTGGGTTGTCGGCGGCGTCACGTAGGCTCGCAGACAACCGGGCATGAGTGTTCCGCGTCAAGGGAGGAGGCCGCGTGCTCATCGACACCTACGGCCGAGTGGCCACCGACCTGAGGGTCTCGCTGACCGATCGGTGCAATCTGCGCTGCACCTACTGCATGCCCGAGGAGGGTCTGCGGTGGCTGGCCAAGCCCGATCTGCTCACCGACGACGAGATCGTCCGCCTCGTCGGCATCGCCGTCACCTCCCTCGGCGTCGAGGAGGTCCGCTTCACCGGCGGTGAGCCGCTGCTCCGCCCCGGCCTGGTCGGCATCGTCGAGCGCGTCACCGCCCTGGAACCCCGTCCGCAGACGTCCCTCACCACCAACGGTATCGGGCTGAGGCGCGTCGCGCCCGCCCTGAAGGAGGCGGGCCTGGACCGGGTCAACGTCTCCCTCGACACCCTGCGCCCGGACGTCTTCAAGACCCTCACCCGCCGCGACCGCCACCAGGACGTCCTCGACGGCCTGTCCGCGGCCCGCGAGGCCGGACTGACCCCGGTGAAGGTCAACTCGGTCCTGATGCCCGGGCTCAACGACGACGAGGCCCCCGACCTCCTCGCCTGGGCCGTGGAGCACGACTACGAGCTGCGCTTCATCGAGCAGATGCCCCTGGACGCCCAGCACGGCTGGAAGCGCGAGGGCATGATCACCGCCGGGGACATCCTCACCTCCCTGCGCACGCGCTTCGAGCTGACCCCCGAGGGCGACGAGGCGCGCGGTTCCGCACCGGCCGAGCGCTGGCTGGTCGACGGCGGCCCGCACCGCGTCGGTGTCATCGCCTCCGTCACCCGCCCCTTCTGCCGCGCCTGCGACCGCACCCGCCTCACCGCCGACGGACAGATACGCACCTGCCTGTTCGCCACCGAGGAGACCGACCTGCGCGCGGCCCTGCGCTCCGGCGCCTCCGACGAGGAGATCGCCCGCCTCTGGAAGCTCGCCATGTGGGGCAAGAAGGCGGGCGCGGGCCTGGACGACCCGTCCTTCGTCCAGCCGGACCGCCCCATGTCCGCGATCGGGGGCTGAGAGGACGCCACCGGGGGGCCGAGAGGGCGCCACCAGGGGCTGGGAGGGCGCCGTCGGCGGCCGAGAGGCTAGGCGCCTTCCGGAGCCTCCCACTCCTCGAACCGGACGACGTCCTTCAGGAATCCGCGCACCCCGAGGAACTGCGACAGGTGCTCGCGGTGCTCCTCGCAGGCGAGCCAGGTCTTGCGGCGCTCCGGCGTGTGCAGCTTGGGGTTGTTCCAGGCGAGCACCCACACGGCGGCGGCGCGGCACCCCTTGGCGGAACAGATCGGCGTCTCGGGATCAGGGACCATCACACCGCAGACCCTAACCCGATCGGTGCGGTTCGAAATGCCGAACAAAAGGCGACGCCGAGCAGCCACGGGGGGAGCTGCCCGGCGTCGGTCCGTCGCTCCGACGGGGGATGCGGAGCGCGTACGAAGTATGTCACGGGTCACCCCGCCCCCGGCACCGGAACAACACGATTGCTCCGAGCTCTTCTCGAGCTTGGCGGGGAAGCGCCTCCCGCCCGGTGCGCTCTCCCCTCACGCCCCGATCTTCACGACTGCTCGGGCCGCTCCGTTCGTGCGCCCGGCGCGGCCTGTGACGCCATGTCTTCCGCATCGGATTCCGCGGAACCGTCATTCGTCCGCGGCGGCGCGATCATCGGCTTCATCGGTGCCGTCACGAAGGTCGACGGCAGCGACGGCGCGTTCTCGCGCCCGGCGTTGGCGATCACCACCGCGATGTACGGCAGGACCATCCCGAGCACCAGCGCCACGATCGCGACGTGCCGCTCCACGTTCCACAGCGTCGCCGCGAGGATGACCGAGATCGTACGGACGGTCATCGAGATCACGTACCGGCGCTGCCTCGCCCGCACGTCGTCATGGAGACCCGCCCGGGCGCCGGTGATCCGGAACACCTGGACGCTGCCGCCGCCATGCTGCTTCCGCATCACATTCCACCATCCGCCCGCATCGGACCTTCCGCGTACCTGACCGGCCGGCACCCCGTCCCGTGGCACCGGGTCCGGACATGTCCACGTTACGCCGTGCCCGACCGGGTCACGAGGGCGGGGCGCCCCACCCTGGTGCGTCCCGCCTGCGCCGTCGTGCGTACGGCATGCCCGACATGCGGCGTACCGCGTCTCGGCCGACACTGGCCGTAATGCTCGCGTCAAGCCGTACGAGGAGGCAGTCATGGGCTGGTTGTGGGCGATCATCGTGGGACTCGTGCTCGGTCTGATCGCCAAGGCGCTGATCCCCGGAAAACAGCACATACCGCTGTGGCTGGCCACCATCTGCGGCATGATCGGCGCCGTCGCGGGCAACGCCGTCGCGCGGGGCTTCGGGATCGAGGAGACACGGGGCATCGACTGGGGCCGGCACATCTTCCAGCTGGTCGCGGCGGTCGTCGTCGTCTTCTTCGTGGACATGCTGTACACCGCGATGAAGCGCAAGCGGGCCGAGCGGCACCACCAGCGGGCCTGACCCGGCACGGATGGCGACGACGGCGTACGACGAGGCGGTTTCCGGCGTACGACGAAGGGGCGGCCTCCGGCGCACGCCGGAAACCGCCCCGCACCAACCCGTCGGCTCAGCCGGCCGTGACCTCCACCGCCGCCAGGTTCTTCTTGCCGCGGCGCAGCACCAGCCAGCGCCCGTGCAGCAGGTCCTCCTGCGCGGGGACGGCGTCCTCGGCGGTGATCTTGACGTTGTTCACGTAGGCCCCGCCCTCCTTCACCGTGCGCCGCGCGGCGGACTTGCTCGGCACCAGACCGACCTCGGCGAACAGGTCGACCACCGGCCCGAGTTCGGCCACCTCGACGTGCGGCACCTCGGAGAGCGCCGCCGCCAGCGTGCGGTCGTCCAGCTCGGTCAGTTCGCCCTGCCCGAAGAGGGCCTTGGACGCGGCGATCACGGCGGCCGTCTGGTCGGCGCCGTGCACCAGCGTCGTCAGCTCCTCCGCCAGCGCGCGCTGCGCGGCCCGGGCCTGCGGACGCTCCTCCGTCTGCCGCTCCAGCTCCTCCAGCTCCTCGCGGGACCTGAAGGACAGGATCCGCATGTAGCCCGAGATGTCCCGGTCGTCCACGTTCAGCCAGAACTGGTAGAACGCGTACGGCGTCGTCATCTCCGGGTCGAGCCAGACGGCGCCGCCCTCGGTCTTGCCGAACTTGGTGCCGTCCGCCTTGGTCATCAGCGGCGTGGCGTAGGCGTGGACCGTGGCGCCCGGCTCCAGCCGGTGCAGCAGGTCCAGGCCGGCCGTGAGGTTGCCCCACTGGTCGCTGCCGCCCTGCTGCATCGTGCAGCCGTAGCGCCGGTAGAGCTGGAGGAAGTCCATCGCCTGGAGCAGCTGGTAGCTGAACTCCGTGTAGCTGATGCCCTCGGAGGACTCCAGGCGCCGGGCGACCGAGTCCTTCGTCAGCATCTTGTTGACGCGGAAGTGCTTGCCGATGTCCCGCAGGAACTCGATCGCGGAAAGGTTCTGCGTCCAGTCGAGGTTGTTGACCATCACGGCCGCGTTCTCGCCCTCGAAGGACAGGAACGGCTCGATCTGGCCGCGCAGCCGCTCGACCCAGCCCGCGACGGTCTCCGGCGAGTTCAGCGTGCGCTCCGCGGTCGGGCGCGGGTCGCCGATCTGGCCCGTGGCCCCGCCGACCAGCGCCAGCGGCCGGTGACCGGCCTGCTGGAGCCGGCGCACGGTGAGCACCTGCACCAGGTGCCCCACGTGCAGCGACGGAGCGGTCGGGTCGAAACCGCAATAGAACGTGACGGGACCGTCCGCGAGCGCCTTGCGCAAAGCGTCCTCGTCGGTGGACTGGGCGAACAGCCCGCGCCACTTCAGCTCGTCGACGATGTCCGTCACGGTTCTCGTGTCTCCTTGATGATCTTCGGCCGGTCGGACGACGGCCGACCGGGGAACGCCTACGAGGTTATACGCCCTGGCTGACAGAGCTCATATTGAAATCGGGGACGCGCAGCGGCGGCATCGCCGCCCTGGTGAACCAGTCGCCCCACTCCCTGGGCAGCGTCTTCTCCGTACGGCCCGCCTCGGCGGCCCGGCCCAGCAGGTCCACCGGCGACTCGTTGAACCGGAAGTTGTTCACCTCGCCGGTGACCTCGCCGTTCTCGACGAGGTACACGCCGTCCCGGGTCAGCCCCGTGAGCAGCAGCGTCGCCGGGTCCACCTCGCGGATGTACCACAGGCAGGTCAGCAGCAGCCCGCGCTCGGTGGCCGCGACCATGTCCTCCAGGGACCGGTCGCCGCCGCCGTCCAGGATCAGGTTGTCGATCCCGGGCGCCACCGGCAGCCCGGTCAGGCCCGCGCCGTGCCTGCTGGTCGTCAGCCGGTTCAGCTCGCCCTCGCGGATCCACTCCGTGGCCGCCAGCGGCAGCCCGTTGTCGAACACCGACTGGTCGCCGCCGGAGGAGTGCGCGATCACGAACGGCGCCGACTCAAGACCCGGCTCGTCCGGGTCGCTGCGCAGGGTCAGCGGCAGCCCGGCCAGCCGCTCGCCGACCCGGGTGCCGCCGCCCGGCTTGGAGAACACCGTGCGCCCCTCGGCCGCGTCCCGCCCCGACGCCGACCACAGCTGGTAGATCAGCAGGTCCGCCACCGCGGTCGGCGGCAGCAGCGTCTCGTACCGGCCCGCGGGCAGCTCGAGCCGCCGCTCGGCCCAGCCCAGCCGCGTCGCCAGCTCCGCGTCGAGCGCCGCCGGGTCGACGTCCTTGAAGTCCCGCGTGGAGCGCCCCGCCCACGCCGACCGCGTACGGTCCGGCGACTTGGCGTTCAGCTCCAGGGTGCCGTTCGGCTGGTCGTGCCGCAGCCGCAGCCCCGCCGACGTGCCGAGGTAGCTGGAGACCATCTCGTGGTTGGCGAAGCCGTACAGCTCCCGGCCACCGGCACGCGCGCGTGCGAACGCCTCGCCCAGCGCCGGCGCGAAGTCCGCGAACACGGCGGACGACGTCTCGGCCGGCGCCTCCGTGAACTCCGGCGACGGGGCCACCCCCGTGACCAGCGGCTGCGCGTCCTCGGCCGGACCCGCGCCCCGCGCGGCGGCCTCGGCGGCCCGCACCAGCGGCTCCAGCTCGTCCACGGTCACCGCGGACCGGGACACCACCCCGGAGGCCGTGCCCTGCGCCCCGTCCACCGTGGCGATCACTGTGAGCGTGCGCCCGCGCGTGACACCGTTCGTGGTGAGCGCGTTGCCCGCCCAGCGCAGATTGGCGGTGGACTCCTCGTCGGCGATCACGACACAGCCGTCGGCCCGGGACAGTTCGAGGGCGCGCTCGACGATCTCGTACGGCTTGCTGGTGCGCGCGCTCATCGCCCGGCCTCCTGCGTCGTGTTCAGAATGTTGACTCCCTTGAAGAGGGCGGACGGGCAGCCGTGCGAGACCGCCGCGACCTGCCCCGGCTGGGCCTTGCCGCAATTGAAGGCGCCGCCCAGGACGTACGTCTGCGGACCGCCGACCGCCGCCATGGAGCCCCAGAAGTCGGTGGTCGTGGCCTGGTAGGCGATGTCCCGCAGCTGTCCCGCGAGCCGCCCGTTCTCGATCCGGTAGAAGCGCTGGCCGGTGAACTGGAAGTTGTACCGCTGCATGTCGATCGACCACGACCGGTCCCCGACGACGTAGATGCCCCGGTCCACGCCCCCGATCAGGTCCTCCGTCGACATCCCCGCCGGATCGGGCCGCAGTGACACGTTGGCCATGCGCTGCACCGGCACGTGGCCGGGGGAGTCCGCGAACGCGCACCCGTTGGACCGCTCGAACCCGGTCAGCTTCGCGATCCGCCGGTCGAGCTGGTAGCCGACCAGCGTGCCGTCCTTCACCAGGTCCCAGGACTGCGCCTCGACGCCCTCGTCGTCGTAGCCGATGGTGGCGAGCCCGTGCTCGGCGGTGCGGTCACCGGTGACGTTCATCAGCTCGGAGCCGTACTTCAGCTTGCCCAGCTGATCGAAGGTGGCGAACGAGGTCCCGGCGTACGCCGCCTCGTAGCCGAGCGCGCGGTCCAGCTCGGTGGCGTGCCCGATGGACTCGTGGATCGTCAGCCACAGGTTGGAGGGGTCCACCACCAGGTCGTACAGCCCCGGCTCGACGCTCGGAGCCCGCATCTTCTCGGCGAGCAGCTCCGGGATCCGCGCCAGCTCGTCGTCCCAGTCCCAGCCGGTCCCCGTCAGGTACTCCCAGCCACGGCCGACGGGCGGCGCGACGGTCCGCATCGAGTCGAACTCACCGCTGGAGCCGTCGACGGACACGGCCGTGAACACCGGGTGCAGCCGCACCCGCTGCTGCGTGGTCACGGTCCCGGCGGTGTCGGCGTAGAACTTGTTCTCGTGCACGGTGAGCAGCGAGGCGTCGACGTGGTCCACCCCGTTCGCCGCCAGCAGCCGCGCGCTCCACTCGGCCAGCAGCCCGGCCTTCTCCTCGTCGGGCACGGCGAACGGATCGATCTCGTACGACGACACCCAGGTCTTCTCGGAGTGCACCGGCTCGTCGGCCAGCTCCACCCTCTCGTCCGACCCGGCCGCCCGGATGACCTGCGCGGACAGCTTCGCCATCGCCACCGCCTGCGAGGCGACCTTGGCGGCGGCGTCCAGGGTCAGGTCCACCCCGGAGGCGAACCCCCAGGTCCCGCCGTGCACCACGCGCACCGCGTAGCCGAGGTCGGTGGTGTCCGACGACCCCGCCGGTTTGGCGTCCCGCAGCCGCCAGGACGCGCTGCGCACCCGCTCCAGACGGAAGTCCGCGTGCTCCGCCCCGAGCGCCCGCGCGCGGGCGAGCGCGGCGTCGGCGAGGGCACGCAGGGGCAATGCCAGAAACGACTGATCGATGTCATGGGGCACGGTTGGGGAGATCCCTTCGGACGCTTGCCTGTCGTGACCGTCGGAGGCAGTGAACCATGTCCCGCTCCCCGGACCCCGCCGGAAAAGCCGAAGCGCGAGGACGGGAAACCACCGGCAGACGCCGGCGGGCGGGTACGGGGACAATGCCCGTACCCGCCCGCCGACGTCACGTACGACGCGAACTCAGCCGTTCAGGGAGACGCCCGCCGCGAACGCCGCCCAGGCGGTCGGCGTGACGGTGAGAGGCCGGATGCGCTTGTCCTTGGAGTCACGGATGTGGACGGTCTCGGACCGCACAGCCACTTCGACGCAGTTGTCGGCCTCGCTGCCGCTGTAACTGCTCTTGAACCAGTGCGGCTCGTCGATTGTGCTCATAGCGCTCCTCGCATCTGTTCCAGCAGCTTCACGGTAGCCCGACAGTCCAGAGCCTGGGAACGCAGCTTGCCATAGCGTTGGAGTAGGACGCTCACGTCTTTGGCCGCGGAGATCAGATTGCTGGACCGCTGGCCCTCGGTGTACCCGACCCACTGGTGAGCCGGCGTCTCGGCCAAGTACATATGGCCGTCGATGCCACAGTGGTCCTCCTGGACGCTGGGCATGATCTGGATCTCGACGTTGCGTCGGTTGCCCACGTCGAGAAGATTGTCGATGACATGCATGGTGACCTCTCGCCCACCCATGCGCCGGGTCAGGACGCTCTGTTCGATGACGAAACTGAACGCGGTGTTCTGCCTGGACGAGATGAGTTGTTGCCGATCCAGCCGAGCCGCGACCTCATGTTGGATCTGCTCCTCGGACGCAGGCGGCAACCGCCGGTCGAAGATGGCCCGGATGTACCCCTCCGGCTGCAACAGCCCCGGAACCGCCCGGCACTCGTACGCGTACAGGGAGATCGCCTCCTCCTCGATCCCCGCCCACTGCCGGAACCACGACGCCAGCCCCGCCCTCCGCGTCAGGCTCTTCGCCGCCGCCGTGAGGACCTTCAGCGCGAGCGGCCCCAGGACCTCCTCCGTCCGCGCGGGCAGGTCCGTCGGCGGGAACCGCTTCCCCTGCTCGATCTTGGCGACGTACGCGGCCGAGTACCGCACCCGCACCGCGAACTCCTCCTGAGTCAGGCCGGATTCCTCCCGCAGCGCCTTGAGGACCGCGCCGAAGGTCTTCAGACTGTCGGAGAGTTCCGCCTCCGTGCCGTTCGCGCCGCTGTTTCCGCCTTCGCCGTGGTTCGTCCTCATCGCCGCGTGCCTCCCGTGTCCGCATGTCCACGCCTTGCTCAACCCCGCCCGACCCGCGCGGGGTCACGGGGAGTTACCCACTCAGTCCAGAGTGTGCATCGATACAGTCACGCGTGTAGGGGTGTCGTCCCTGTTGAGGGCCTGGAGGGGGCCGGAACGCTGGCCGCATGCCAGCACCACGGGCCCAAGAGGCCGTAACCGTAAGTGTGTTCGCCCAGTGCTTCTCCGCCACCCGCCGCGGCGCACGCCTCGCCCGCAGACTCGCCACGCACCAGCTGGACCGGTGGCACCTGCCCTACGGCAGCCCGGCCTCCGACACCGTCACCCTCGTCGTGGCGGAACTCGCCTCCAACGCGGTCCTCCACGGTCACGTCCCGGGACGCGACTTCGAGCTGCGGCTCACGTACGACAGGTCCGCGGGGCTCGTCCGCGTAGAGGTGTCCGACACCCACCCGGAGCTCCCCGAGTCGACGGGCCGGCCCTCCGCGGACGCCGACAGCGGGCGCGGCCTGCTCCTGGTGGAGGCCGTCGCCGACCGCTGGGGCGTGACCGGACGGACGGGGCCGGGCAAGACCGTGTGGGCCGAGTGCGCGGTTCATGTGCGTACGGTCACCGGCCGGCACGACATGCCACACTACGAGGTGCCGGAGGACGTCGACCCTCCGGCGGCGCTCCTGGCCGAGCGCGGGGAAGACGACCGCAGGACGTTCGGGACCGCTCGCGCCGAAGGACTGTCGGCCCACGCGCCCGGTACGACGGACCGACCGGGGCCGTGATCTGTAGGAACCCGACAGGAGGCCACGAGAGCCACTGTCGGTGCCCCAATGTCCCGGGCGGTACCGGGACCGATAGATTTCCGGGGTAGCCGCCTGTCATCCAGGTGTCCGGGCGGTGCACCAGACCGCTATCGAAAGGGTGATCCGTTGAGCCGCTCGGTTCTCGTCACCGGAGGCAACCGGGGCATCGGCCTCGCCATCGCCCGCGCGTTCGCCGACGCCGGCGACAAGGTCGCCATCACGTACCGCTCGGGGGAGCCGCCGGCCGGCTTCCTCGCCGTCAAGTGCGACATCACCGACTCCGAGCAGGTGGAGCAGGCCTACAAGGAGATCGAGGAGGCGCACGGCCCCGTCGAGGTACTCGTGGCCAACGCCGGTGTCACCAAGGACCAGCTCCTCATGCGCATGTCCGAGGAGGACTTCACCTCGGTCGTCGACACCAACCTCACGGGCACCTTCCGGGTCGTCAAGCGCGCCAACCGCGGCATGCTGCGCGCCAAGAAGGGCCGCGTCGTGCTGATCTCCTCGGTGGTCGGACTCCTCGGCTCCGCGGGGCAGGCGAACTACGCCGCCTCCAAGGCCGGCCTGGTCGGCTTCGCGCGCTCCCTCGCCCGTGAGCTGGGCTCGCGCAACATCACCTTCAACGTCGTCGCGCCCGGTTTCGTCGACACCGACATGACCAAGGTGCTCACCGACGACCAGCGGGCGAACATCGTGTCGCAGGTGCCGCTCGGCCGGTACGCGCAGCCGGAGGAGATCGCCGCGGCGGTGCGGTTCCTCGCCTCGGACGACGCCTCGTACATCACTGGAGCCGTCATTCCCGTTGACGGCGGACTGGGAATGGGTCACTGATCACCATGAGCGGAATTCTCGAGGGCAAGCGTGTCCTGATCACCGGTGTGCTGATGGAGTCCTCCATCGCCTTCCACACCGCCAAGCTGGCCCAGGAACAGGGCGCCGAGATCATCCTGACCGCGTTCCCGCGGCCCACCCTGACCGAGCGCATCGCCAAGAAGCTCCCCAAGCCCACCAAGGTCATCGAGCTCGACGTCACCAACGACGAGCACCTGGGCCGGCTGGCCGACGTGGTCGGCGAGGAGCTCGGCGGCCTCGACGGTGTCGTGCACTCCATCGGCTTCGCGCCGCAGGACGCGCTCGGCGGCAACTTCCTGAACACGCCGTTCGAGTCGGTCGCCACCGCCATGCACGTCTCGGCGTACTCCCTGAAGTCGCTGACCATGGCCTGCCTGCCGCTGATGCAGAACGGCGGCTCGGTCGTCGGCCTCACCTTCGACGCGCAGTACGCCTGGCCGCAGTACGACTGGATGGGCCCCGCCAAGGCCGCCCTGGAGGCCACCAGCCGTTACATGGCCCGTGACCTGGGCAAGCAGAACATCCGCTGCAACCTGATCTCCGCGGGCCCGATCGGCTCCATGGCCGCCAAGTCCATCCCGGGCTTCGGCGAGCTGGCCTCGGTGTGGGACAGCCGCTCCCCGCTGGAGTGGGACCTGAAGGACCCCGAGCCGGCCGGCCGGGGCGTCGTCGCCCTGCTGAGCGACTGGTTCCCGAAGACCACGGGCGAGATCATCCACGTGGACGGCGGTCTGCACGCCATCGGCGCCTGACCGGACGCGCCTCGCAAGGGCCCGCATCCCGTATGGGGGTGCGGGCCCTCGCGCTGTGTCCCCTCAGTGCGCGTCAGCCGGCGGGGGCGGACCGAACAGCCCCGGACGGCACATGAACGGATAGGCGGCGGCCTCCTCGGCCGCCGTCGCCGCGTCCCCCGCGCGGATCGCGTCCACCAGCCGGCCGTGGTCCATGTGCGTCTCCGGGGTCATGCGCTCGCCCATGTCGCCGCGCAGCCAGTCCCGCAACACCTCGCTCAGATCCGCGTACATCGCGGTCATCACGTCGTTGTGCGAGGCGGCCACGACCGCCAGGTGGAACGTGGCGTCCGCCGCCACGAACGCCTCCGCCTCACCCGACTCCCAGGCCTCCTCCCGGCGCAGCAGCAGGGTGTCGATCTGCTTGAGGTCCTTCTCCGTGCGCCGCTCGGCGGCCAGCCGCGCCGCCGCCGACTCCAGGGTCGAACGCAGCTCGGCGATGTGCCGGGGGTCGGCGTCGGCGAAGCGGCGGTGCATCACGCCCGCCAGCTCGCTCGTGGCCACCACGTACGTGCCCGAGCCCTGGCGGATGTCCAGCAGCCCGTTGTGCGCCAGCGCGCGGACGGCCTCACGGACCGTGTTGCGGGCCACCCCCAGCTGCTCCACCAGCTCCGGCTCGGTGGGGATGCGCGCGCCGACCGGCCACTCGCCCGAGGTGATCTGGGCCCGCAGGGCGGCGATGACCTGCTCGGACAGGGCCGAACGACGGGGGTGGCTCAGCGGCATGACACACCTTCGCACGACAGGGGCGCCACACGGCGACCTCGGCATGGACAACCAATCATCCCATGATTCTATGATGGGCGTCATGGCTAGCGAGGAAACCCGGACACCCACGTCCACGACCGTACGCACACCGGCCGCGTCCGAGGCCCGGACCGTCCACGGGGCCGGTGCCGCGCACGCCTGGCGGACGCGACTGCTCGTCGTCGGCATCGTGCTGGCCGCGCTCAACCTCCGCCCCGCCATCACCAGCCTGGGCGCGCTGCTGGAGGAGGTCCGCGACGGGCTCGGCATGAGCGGGAGCGTGGCCGGACTGCTCACCTCCGTGCCCCCGCTGTGCTTCGCCGTCTTCGGCGTCACCGCGCCGCGGCTGGCCCGCCGGTTCGGCGCGGGCGCGGTGGTCTGCGCCGGCATGGTCGCCATCGGCACCGGCCTGCTGATCCGCCCGTACGTGGGCGGCACGGCGGCGTTCCTGGCCACCAGCGCGCTGGCGCTGATGGGCATCGCCGTCAGCAACGTCCTGATGCCGGTCATCGTCAAGCGCTGGTTCCCCGACCGGGTCGGCTCCATGACCGGCCTGTACTCCATGGCCCTCGCCCTGGGCACCGCCACGGCGGCGGCCGTCACCGTGCCGCTGACCGACGCGCTGGGCGGGAACTGGCGCTCGGGCCTCGCCCTGTGGGCGGCCCTGGCGGCAGCCGCCGTACTGCCGTGGATCCCCTTCGTACGGGCACGGGAACCGGAGCACGACGGGGCGCGTGCCGGACAGGACGCGCCCGCCGAGGCACCGGTGCGGCTGCGCGTCACCCGCAGCCGCACCGCCTGGGCGCTGGCCGTCTTCTTCGGGCTCCAGGCCACCGCCGCCTACATCACCATGGGCTGGATGGCGCAGATCTTCCGGGACGCGGGCGTCCCCGCGGGCACGGCCGGACTGCTCCTCGCGGTCACCATGGTGATGGGCGTACCGCTGGCCTTCGTCATCCCGCGCCTCGCCACCCGGCTGCCCCACCAGGGCCCGATCGTGCTCGCGCTGGGTGTCAGCGGCCTCGGCGGCTACGCGGGCCTGTACCTCGCGCCGGCCGCCGGCGCCTGGGCCTGGGCGGTGCTGCTGGGCATAGCGAACTGCGCCTTCCCGCTGGCGCTCACCATGGTCGGGATGCGCGCCAGGACCGGCGCGGGCGTGGCCCAGCTGTCGGCCTTCGCGCAGAGCACCGGCTATCTGATCTCCATCCCCGGCCCGCTCCTGGTGGGCGTCCTCTACCAGCACAGCGGCGGCTGGGGCCTGCCGATCGCCCTGATGGCCGGCCTGATGATCCCCCAGATGATCGTAGGCGTCCTGGCAGGCCGCCCCCGCACGGTGGAGGACGAGGCGACAGCCCCATAGGGGCGCGGGGAACTGCGCGAACGGGGGTCCGGGGGCGGAGCCCCCGGGGACGATGGGGGTACCTCCCGCTCGAGCGAAGCCGAGAGTGGGGGAGGGAAGGGGCGGCGGGGGCGAAACAAACAATCCCCCACGACCAGAAGCCACCCCGACGAACCACCCGACGAAGCCATGACACCGAAGACGACGGCCACCAGGCCACCCACCCGGCCGTCAGGCCTCACGCACCCGGCCGCCAAGCCACCTGCCCGGCCGCCAAGCCACCTGCCCGGCCGCCAAGCCACCTGCCCGGCCGCCAGGCCACCCCCGCCGCACGCCCCCGAAGCCCGCCGCAGGCGACGGGGTGCGAGACTTGCCGTATGCCAGTCCTCGACCCGAACCCGCAGAACGGCCAGAAGAAGATGCTGCTCGTCTTCGGCGCGTTCTTCGCCATCTTCATCGTCATCGGCGTGATCGCCACCGTCCTCGCACCGTGACGGCCCATGGTGGTGCTAGCACCCCCATCCCCTAGGGGGCCAGGCTCAGGGTCAAGTGGGTGGATCACCGGATGGGTTGAGCCCCGAACGATCCGTACCTTCGAGATGTGGCCGCGAGAAGCGGGCCACGGACCACACGAAGAGCGGAGGCCCCCATGTCGGCGCGCACGCACACCCGGCCCCACCCGGCCCCCCAGGGCGGCGTCGGCACCCGGCTGCCGTGGTGGGCCCTGGCCCTGCCCACCCTCGCCTTCGTCGCCCTGCTCACCCTGATACTCGACCCCTCCGACGCCCACGCGGCCGCCGGTGAGCCCGTGCTCACCCACCTCGTCGAGC
The DNA here is from genome assembly GCF_044390325.1 of Streptomyces sp. NPDC018964. Taxonomy (NCBI): domain Bacteria; kingdom Bacillati; phylum Actinomycetota; class Actinomycetes; order Kitasatosporales; family Streptomycetaceae; genus Streptomyces; species Streptomyces sp. NPDC018964. The sequence goes on along the minus strand of NZ_JBIRYZ010000021.1, from coordinate 19,700 downwards.
GCGCGCAGCAGCTCATAGCCCGCTGAGCACCCCCGGAAGCGCCGGTCAACTCCCTGCGCCCCATGGCCTGTTTCATGCGAAGCTGGGTTCCATGAGCGTCGCAGAACCCCGCAGGATTGTCCTTTTCCGGCATGCGAAAGCCGACTGGCCCCCGGTCGCCGACCACGAGCGCCCGCTCGCCGAGCGGGGCCGCACGGATGCCGCCGTCGCCGGACGCAAGCTCGCCGACACCGGTATCGCCTTCGACCTGGCCCTGTGCTCCACCTCGGTCCGGACCCGGGAGACCTGGAAGCTCGCGGTCCACGAGTTCCCGCAGCGGCCGAAAACCGTCTACGAGGAGCGGGTCTACGAGGCTTCCCCCGGTGAGCTGATCGCCCTGCTCAACGAGACCCCCGACGACGCGCAGAACGTCCTCCTGATCGGCCACAACCCGGGCGTCCAGGCACTCGCCGACATCCTGGCCGGCGCGGCGGAGGGCGACGCCCGCGAGCGCATGAGCCGGCGCGGCTACCCGGCGGCCGCCTTCGCCGTCCTGTCCTTCACCGGCTCCTGGAAGTCCCTCGAGCCCGGTGTCGGCACGCTGGTCGACTACTGGGCGCCCACCGAGTGACACCCGGCACGGCAGGGGCCCGGTACCGACGTCCGCCGGTACCGGGCCCGCGCGTCTCCGTGCCCCGGCCCGTGTCGTCCGTGCCCCGGCCCGGGCGGCTCAGCCCATGTCGAGGGTGTCCGCCGCCTCGACCTCTTCGCGGGTGACACCGAGCAGGTACAGGACCGTGTCCAGGAAGGGGAAGTTCACCGCCGTGTGCGCCGCCTCGCGCACCACCGGCTTGGCGTTGAAGGCGACACCGAGCCCCGCCGTGTTCAGCATGTCGAGATCGTTCGCACCGTCACCGATCGCCACCGTCTGCGACAGCGGCACCCCCGCCTCGGCGGCGAACCGGCGCAGCAGCCGGGCCTTGCCCGCCCGGTCCACGATCTCCCCGATGACCTTGCCCGTCAGCTTCCCGTCGACGATCTCCAGGGTGTTGGCCTGGGCGAAGTCCAGCCCCAGCCGCTCCTTCAGATCATCCGTGACCTGGGTGAACCCACCCGAGACCACACCCACTTGATAGCCGAGGCGCTTCAGCGTACGGATCAGGGTGCGGGCGCCCGGCGTCAGCCGCACCTCGCTGCGGACCTTGTCCACCACGGAGGCGTCCAGGCCCTCCAGCAGCGCCACGCGCGCGTGCAGTGACTGCTCGAAGTCGAGCTCCCCGCGCATCGCGGCAGCCGTCACCCCGGCGACCTCGTCCTCGCAGCCGGCGTGCGCGGCGAAGAGCTCGATCACCTCGTCCTGGATGAGCGTGGAGTCCACGTCCATGACGACCAGGCGCTGCGCCCTCCGGTACAGCCCCGCCCCGACCACGGCGACATCGACCCCGAGCATGGCCGCGTCGGTCACCAGGGCGGTGCGCAGCGGCTCCGTCTCCACGCCGGACACCGCGAACTCCACGGCTGTCACCGGGTACTTGGCGAGCCGGAAGATGCGGTCGATGTTGCCGCCGGCCTTGGTGATCCGCGCGGCGATCGCCGCCGTCGCCTCCGACGTGAGGGGGTGGCCCAGCACGGTGACCAGGGAGCGGCCGAGCCCGCGCGGACGGTTGTCGCCCTTGCCGGAGATTATCTCCGCCTGCATCCTCATCGACTCCGCCCAGCTGTGGACGGTCGCCCGCAGGTCCCCTTCCAGCCCTTCGGGCGGCTCGGTCACGAGCGCGCAGAGCACGATGCGGCCACGGGTGACGACCTGCTCGATGTCGACCACGTCGACCGAGTAGGCGGCGAGGGTGTCGAAGAGGCCGGCCGTGATGCCCGGCCTGTCCTTGCCGAAGATCTTGACAAGGAGGGTGGGAACGTCGGTGGTCTGCGATGCGCTCATGGTGTTCCCACCGTATCCGGCACCCAGTGCCCCGCGCCTCCGAGGTCCGCCAGCCGGACAGCGAACACCGCCTGTCACACCGGTGTCCCGCACATGACGCGCCGGAGACCTCCCGCAGCTCACCCGCCCTTTTCCTCCACCCGCCCGTGTCCCGCGGGGCCACCGCACGGCCGTCCGTGTCCCGCGGGGCCCACCCCACGGCCGTCCGGTCGCCGACGAGGCCGCCTCCCACGGCGCGGGCTCATCACCCGTCGGCTTCCTACGGCGACGGGCTCATGGTCCGTCGGTCTCCCACCCGTCCGGCTGTCGTGGCGGCGGCTTCCGCGGGGCCGGGGGAGGTGGCGGCGGAGGCGGAGGTCCCTCGTCCGGCCACAGTGACCGCCTGCCACCTCCGTCTTCGTTCCCGCCCCGAGCCCCATCCCGAGCCCCGCCCCGTTCCCCGGCCCCTCGCCGGGGCCCAAGCCCGGGCGGCCCGACCGGCCGGATCACGGTGGGCGCCCCGTAGATGTCGCCGCTCCCGTCGCCGTCCTCGGGCGCCCCGGGACCCCCACCGGCCGACGGCTCCCGGGCCTCTCCCGGCGCGTCCTGAGGCTCCCGCGCTTCGCGCGCCTCCCACGGCCACGGCCCCCGCTCCCGCGATCCCGGGGGTCCCTGCCTCCACGGTGCCCGTCGCTCCTGCGGTCCGCGCCCGTCCGGCCCACCGGCACCCGGTGCGCCCCCGGCCCCCCGAGGCGCGTCTTCGGGGGGCCGCGCTCCGTACGCCCCCCACGACCCCCGCTCCCGCGACTCGCGCGGTTCCCCCGACGCACGGGACGCCCACGTCTCCCGCGACACCCGCAGATACGGATTGGTGTCCGGGTTCGGCGGGCGGTAAGGGGCCCCCGGCTCGTAGGGCCCGGCGGCCGTTCCTCCGCCCGCGCCCCCGACGGCCGACGCCGCCCGCCACTCCCCGGCCGCCTTGCCGGCACCCCCTGCCAGCGGCGCCGCCCGCACCCCCGCCGCCCCGCTCGACCGGGCCAGCAACGCGCCCACCGCGCCCGCGCCCGCTCCCCACACCGCGCCCAGCAGGAGCGCCGTGCCGAGCCGGCCGCGCAGCTCGATGCCGGCGCCGAACGCGTCGAAGCCCAGCACGGACAGCGAGGCGTTCGCCGACACCTCCGTCAGCCAGGCCAGCAACGGCAGCACCAGCGCCGTGGCGACACCCAGCCGCAGCGCACACCGCCCGGCGAAGCCGGCCGGTCCCACCGGCTCCGTCCCCACCGGCGTCCGTACCCCCGTCAGCACCCCCGCCAGCAGCATCATCAGCGCGGCGGCCACCGCCAGCAGCCACACCCGCCCGTCGAGCTCCGCCAGCCGGCCCAGTGTGACGGACCGGTCCGCCCCGGCCCGCAGCAGATCGTCCACGGGGTGCGGCAGCGCCCCCAGCAGCGCCCCGCTCGCCCGCCCGTCCCACGGCACAAACAGGCCGATCGACACCCCGGTCCACACCCCGTTCGGCGCCCCCAGCAGCGCCGCCCCCACGATCCGCCGGGGATGGTCGTCACCGATCGCCGCGTACCCCGCCGCCGCGAGCCCCGCCGCCACCGCCACCAGCCCCACCGTGACGAGGGCGGACACCGCCGGCCGTACGGCACGGTGCACGGCGTCCCAGCCGCGCGGCAGGGGAGTGCGGCGGGACGCCAGCAACGCGACGAGCAGGACGCCGGCCGACCAGCCGAGCCCCCCGAGCAGCGTCGGCGCCGTGTCGACGGTGAATCCCACCGCCGCCCGCGCGTCGACGAGGTCACCCACCCGGTCCGGCAGCAGCCCCCCGACATCGCCCAGCCCCGGGATCTCGACCCCGCCACCGCCCACCCCCGGCAGGTCGTCCAGTCCCAGCGAACCCCCGTCGATGGTGACGACGTCGTGCCCCGACCGGACCAGCCCGCCCGTCACCGCCACGAACAACCCGACCACCGCGCCCGCACGCGCGAGGAGTTCGGCACCGGAGACCACAACTCCCGCGGCCCGCAAGGACCGCAGGAAGAAGTACGACAGCAGCAGCGCACCCACCAGACTCACACCCAGCGGCGTGACCTCCAAGGCCGTGCCGGCTTCCGCGCCCGACAGCCCGAAGGCGGACACGTCACCGGACGGCGTGACCGAACCGCCCGCCCCCAGGGCCACCACCGCGGCGGTCATCGGACCCAGCGAACCGGCGGCGTCCGCGTCCAGCAGGTGCAGCCCGAGCGCCGCCGTCCCCGCCATCCCGATCAGCGCCCAGCTCACCGCGGCGACCGCGGACATCACCACGTCGACCCACGGCACGCGCGTACCGGGCCGCGCGGCCCCGGCGCTCGTGGCAGCACTCATGGCAGACCCCCCGATCCGCGACGCGGTGTGACGACCGCACATGTCCCCCTCGCGTGGTTTACCACTCTCCGGGCCGATTTCAACCTCGCCGACGAAAGCCGGTGAACACCTTGGTGCGCGCTCGTGACAAGGCCCGACTTTCGGTCAGAGGGCCAGGCCTGAAATAGTTCCCCCCGATGTTCGCCATCCCTAGACTCCCTGCGACGGGGGAAATTCGGGGGACAACTCAGTGGGGCATGGAGTGCCGGAACTCGTACTGGAATCAAACGGACGGACCTGGACGCTCGATCCGTCCAGGGCATACACCCTCGGACGCGATCCGCAGGGGGACGTCGTGCTGGACGACGCCAGGGTCTCCTGGCGTCACGCCACGATCAGCTTCAACGGGCGCAGTTGGGTCATCGAGGACCACGGCAGCACCAACGGCACGTTCGTGCAGGGGCAGCGGATCCACCACCTGGAGCTCGGCTCCGACACGGTGCTGAACCTGGGCAACGCGACCGACGGCCCACGCGTGACGCTGTCCGGCGCAGGCGCAGGCGCAGGCGCAGGCGCAGGTGCGGGCGCAGGTGCGGGAGCAGGCGCCGCGGCCCGGGCCGCCACGCCGCAGGCCCAGCCGCAGCAGCCGTACGCGGCCCAGGGCGCCAACGCCGGCTGGTCCCCGCAGACGCCGCAGCAGCAGCCGCCCGCCCAGCAGCCCGGCTGGCAGCAGCCGCAGCAGCCCGCGCCGCACATCCCGCAGCAGCAGGGCCCCGGCAGCGGCGCGGGCGCGCCGCCGGTCCACGGCGACCGCAGCCCCACCACGTTCCACCAGTTCTCCCTCGGCCGCGTGATGCGCATCGGCCGCGCCCTGGAGAACGACCTGGTCGTCTCCGACCTCCAGGTCTCCCGCAACCACGCCGAGTTCCACTCCACGCCCGACGGCCGCATGGAGATCCGCGACCTCGGCTCGCACAACGGCACGTACGTCAACGGTCAGCCGATAGCCAAGGGCGGCTCGCAACTCCTCGGCCCCACCGACGTCGTGGGCGTCGGCCACTCGACGTTCCGGATCGTCGGCGACCGGCTCGAGGAGTTCGTCGACACCGGTGAGGTCTCCTTCTCCGCCCGCCACCTGACGGTCACCGTCGACGGCGGCAAGCAGATCCTCAAGGACGTCTCCTTCGGCGTCCCCGAGAAGTCGCTGATCGCGGTCATCGGCCCGTCCGGCTCCGGCAAGTCCACGCTGCTCAAGGCCCTCACCGGCTACCGCCCCGCCAACCAGGGCGAGGTCCTCTACGACAACAGGAACCTCTATAAGCAGTTCGCCGAGCTGCGCCAGCGCATCGGTCTGGTCCCGCAGGACGACATCCTGCACAAGGAGCTGACCGTCAAGAAGGCCCTCAAGTACGCGGCCAAGCTCCGCTTCCCCGCCGACACCACGGCCGCCGAGCGCGAGTCCCGCATCGACGAGGTGCTGCGCGAGCTCAAGCTGGACATCCACAAGGACAAGAAGGTCACCTCCCTGTCCGGCGGCCAGCGCAAGCGCGTCTCCGTCGCCCTGGAGCTGCTCACCAAGCCGTCCCTGATCTTCCTGGACGAGCCCACCTCCGGCCTCGACCCGGGCATGGACCGCGACGTCATGCAGCTGCTGCGCGGCCTCGCCGACGACGGCCGCACGGTCCTCGTCGTCACCCACTCGGTGGCCGAGCTGGCGATCTGCGACAAGCTCCTGGTGATGGCGCCCGGCGGCTCCGTCGCCTACTTCGGCCCGCCCGAGGAGGCGCTGAACTTCTTCGGCTACGACAGCTGGGCCGACGTCTTCTCCGCCTTCGAGAACTACCGCGACTACGACTGGGCGGGCCGCTGGAAGGGCTCGCAGCACTACCAGATGTACGCCGCGGACATCGACGCGGTCGCGCCGCAGTCCGTACAGGTCCCGCCGATGCAGGCGATGCGGCCACCGAAGCCGCAGGGCTGGATGTCACAGTTCGTGACCCTGGTGCGCCGCTACGTCTCGGTGATCGTCTCCGACAAGGGCTTCCTCGCCCTGACGGTGATCCTGCCGCTCGTCCTCGGCTCGGTGAGCCTGCTCATCGACTCCGGCAAGGACCTGCTGGTCAACACGGAGATCAACCCGAACACCGGCAGGCCGGTCGGCAACGGCACGGCCCTCACCGTCCTGCTGATCCTCGCGGTGGGCGCCTGCTTCGCGGGCGCCGCCAACTCCGTCCGTGAGCTGATCAAGGAACGGGTCATCTACGAGCGGGAGCGCGCGACCGGCCTGTCCCGGTCCGCGTACCTGATGTCCAAGGTGTTCGTGCTCGGCCTGATCACCATGCTCCAGGGCCTCATGGTGGGTGTCATCGGCTTCTCCAGCCGGACCGTCCCGGACGAGGGTCTGATCCTCCGCAGTCAGATCCTGCTGGAACTGTGCATTCCGATCATGGCGCTGGGCTTCACCGCGATGATGTTCGGCCTGATCATCTCGGCCCTGGTGAAGACCGCCGAGAAGACCATGCCGCTGCTGGTCATGTTCGCGATCGTGCAGGTCGTCTTCACCGGCTGCCTGTTCCCCCTGGCCAACTCGGTGGGCGTCAACGAGCTCTCCTACCTGATGCCGTCGCGCTGGGCGGTCGCCGCCGCGGGCACCACGCTGGACTTCAACAACATCAGCCCGCCCGCCAAGGGCGACAGCGACGACCCGCTGTGGGAGCACACGGTCGGCGCCTGGAGCATGGACATGGTCGCCCTGATCGTGCTCGGCGTGATCTGCGGCTTCTTCGTGGCCCGCTTCCTGCGCCGCCACGAGCCCGAGGTCATGCGCAAGTAACCCGCGCCGTACGACCCCGAAGGGCGGCACCCCGTCAGGAGGGTGCCGCCCTTCGGCGTTCGTGTTCGCGAGAAGAGGTCCGCGCCGACCTCAGTACGCGCTGTCGACGTTGTCCATGGTGCCGTACTTGTCGGCCGCGTAGTTGCAGGCGGCGGTGATGTTGGCGACCGGGTCGTAGATGTCCTTCGGGGTGCCCGGGACGTGGTAGGCCTCGAAGGTCGGCGGGATCACCTGCAGCAGGCCCTTGGACGGGATGCCGTTCTGGGCGTTGATGTCCCAGAGGTTGATCGCCTTCGGGTTGCCGGAGGACTCCCGCATGACGTTGCGGTGGATGCCCTCGTAGGAGCCCGGGATGCCGTGCTTCTTCATGATGTCCAGGGACTCGCGGATCCAGCCGTCCAGGGTGTCGCTGTAGTTCTTCTGCGGGGCGGCCTGCTTCACCTCGGCGCGCTCGGCGGCGCGGCTCGCTGCCTCCTCGGCCTGGCGGGCCTTCTCCGCCTCGGCCTCCGCGGCGGCCTTCTTCTCGGCGGTGGCCCGGGCCGCGGCCTCCTTCTTCGCCGCGATCTGCTCGACCTTGAGGCTGGAGCCGGCGGCCTGGTCGGTGACGCTCGCCTTGACGCCCTGGATCGGCTCGGTGCTGTACGCGACCTTCGCCGTGGGGGCGGCGACCTCGGCCGTGGTGGCCGTGGACGCGTTGCTCGGGACGGCCGAGAAACCGATGGCGGCGGCGCCGAGGGCCGCGACGCCGGCGACGGCGATCTTGTGGTGACGGCTCAGGGCACGGCTATGACCACGGGTGAGGATGTTCTTGGACATGCGGGATGGACCTCTTCGAATAGCGCGGAGGTCGCTCGACGTCCGGTGGGGACAGGGTGCTTTCGGCACGAACGCCGCGGGCTGGAAACCCACGGCGCTGAGCGACGCAGCCATTCTTAGCGGCCGCAAAATGGCAGGGCAAAGGTGTGACGTACGAAGCCGGGTAGTGGATCAGGGAGGGGTAAACCGGGACAGAGGGTGGTATATGTCCCGATCACGTGGGCGGTATGTCTCTCCTAATCCCCTTCGTACGTGACGTGCGCCCTATGCCCGGCCTCACATCGACCACCCCTCGCCCTCACCAGAGGTTGCTGAAGCAATGCTCTGTGTGAGGAGGTCCGGTCACTCCGGGAGAACCAGGTGCACGTCACCGAACTCGTGCCACAGGTAGCGCCCGCGCAACGCCTCCTCGTACCCCCGGCCGATCGCCGCCCGCCCCGCGACCGCCTCCAGCATCAGCAGGTGAGAGGCCTCCGGCTCGTGCAGCCCGGTCAGCAGCCCGTTCACCACCCGCACCCCGCGCTCGGGGGTCACCACCAGGTCGGTCCACCCCGCGCGGGCCCGCACCACGCCGTCCGCACCGGCCGCCGACTCCACCGCCCGTACGGCCGTCGTCCCCACCGCGATCACTCGGCCGCCCCCCGCCCGCACCGCCCCGATCAACCGCGCCGACGCCTCCGGCACCGTGAACCGCTCCGGATACGGCGGCTCGTGCGCCTCCGCCGACGCCACCCCCGTGTGCAGCGTGACCGGGGCGAACCACACCCCCCGGCGCACCAGCTCCGCCACCGTCCGCGCGGTGAACGGACGCCCCGCGCTCGGCATCTCCGCACTCCCCGCACCGTCCGGCGACGGCAGCGCGAACACCGTCTGGTACGCCGACAACGGCTGGTCCCGCTCCGTGTACGCGTACCGGATGGCCCGCCCGTGCTCCCGCAGCACCCCGAGCACGTCCCGCGACACGCGCGCCCACCACAGCCGCTCGCCCCGCGCGCTCAGCGGCTCCTCCAGCACCAGCCGCGCGCCCCCGGCCAGCCGCACCTCTGTACCCGCGTGCGCGCCCGCGCGCGGGCGCGTGGTGCCGCGCCCGTCCGGCTCCCGCAGCTCGACCGCCCACCGGCCGTCGTCCCCGCGCGTGGAGAAGTGCACCACCACGCGCGCCTGCCCGATCCACCCCCCGACCGCCGCCGCCAGCGTCGGCGAGGTGTTCACCACCAGCAGGTCCCCGGCCCGCAGCAGCCCCGGCAGCTCCACGAAGGCGTGGTGCGACACCGCCGTGCCCCGCGACACCAGCAGCCGCACCGAGTCCCGGTCGAGCCCCGGCCCCCGCCGCTCCACCGGCACCCGCGCGGACAGCTCCTCGGGCACCTCCACGGCCACGGTCACCGCCGCTCCTCCAGCAGGGCCGGAGCGGCGTGGCGGCCGCTCGCCGGCCGCTCGTCCAGCAGCCGCAGGAAGGCGGGCACCACACGAGCCGGCTCCGGCCGCGGACCGTCGTCGTCCGGTACGGCCGCCGCGTACAGGTCCGTCGCCATGTCACCGGGATCGACCGACCACACCCGCAGCCCCGGCTCCTCCACCGCCAGCACCGCCGCCAGCTGGTCCAGCGCCGCCTTGGACGCCCCGTACCCGCCCCACGTGGGATACGCCTCCACGGCGGCGTCCGAGCTGACCACCAGCACCGCCCCGGCCGCCGCCGCCCTGAGCAGCGGCAGCGCCTCCCGCACCAGGCCCAGCGCCGCCACCACGTTCACCTCCAGCGCCCGCCGCAGCCCGTCCAGCGGCAGCTCCTCCAGGCGCACCAGCGGCTCCGCGCCCAGCGCGCTCGCGTTGTGCACCACCAGGTCCACCCCGCCCAGCCGCCGCGCCGCCGCCACCAGCTCCACGCGGTGCGCCGCGTCCGTGACGTCCCCCGGCAGCGCCGTCACGCGCGTGCCGTGCGCCGACACCAGCCCCGCCGCCTCCGCCAGCGGCACCGGGTCCCGCGCGTCCAGCACCAGATCCCAGCCACGCTCCGCCAGCCCCCGGGCGAGCGCCTCCCCGAGCCCCTTCGAAGCCCCCGTGATGATCGCGACCGGCATGGCAACCGTCCCCTCGTCTCGTCCTCGCACGCCGCTCGACCGGCGTGCCCTCAACCTAGGGACCGGCCCGCCACGCCGCCTCGGGCCCGGGACGCAGCACCCCGGGGCCCTTCGCCCTACGCCACCGACCCCGGTCCCGCGGTCCTACGCCCCGACCGGGACGGGGGACCTTCGACCTAGGTCCCGCGGCCCGCCCGATCCCGCTGTCACCGCCCGCCGGTACCGTGAGGACATGAGCCACGGCCCCCGGTCCGGCCTCGCCGCGGTGAGCTCCGCGTTGCTGGCCATGAGCAGGCACCTCGAGGTGCGCGACGTCCTCAAGACGATCGTCGCCTCGGCCCGCGAACTCCTCGACGCGCAGTACGCCGCGCTCGGCGTGCCCGACGACCACGGCGGCTTCGCCCAGTTCGTGGTCGACGGCGTCAGCGACGACCAGTGGAAGGCCATCGGCCCCCTCCCGCGCCGGCACGGCGTCCTCGCCGCGATGCTCGACGAGGCCGCCCCGCAGCGCCTCGCCGACGTGCGCCGGGACCCCCGCTTCGAGGGCTGGCCCAGCGCCCACCCCGAGCTGGCCGACTTCCTCGGCCTGCCCATCCGCGACGGCGACGAGGTCCTCGGCGCCCTGTTCCTGGCCAACAAGAGGTGCCCCAAGCCCGAGGGCACCTGCGGCTTCACCGAGGACGACGAGGAACTGCTCGGCATCCTCGCCCAGCACGCCGCCATCGCCCTCACCAACGCCCGGCTCTACGAACGCAGCCGCGAACTGACCATCGCCGAGGAGCGCTCCCGCCTCGCCCACGAGCTCCACGACGCCGTCAGCCAGAAGCTCTTCTCCCTGCGGCTCACCGCCCAGGCCGCCGCCCGCCTCGTCGACCGCGACCCCTCCCGCGCCAAGGGCGAACTCCAGCAGGTCGCCGCCCTGGCCGCCGAGGCCGCCGACGAACTGCGCGCGGCGGTCGTCGAGCTGCGTCCCGCGGCCCTCGACGAGGACGGCCTCGTCGCCACGCTCCGCACCCAGATCCAGGTCCTCGACCGCGCCCACACCGCGCGCGTGACCTTCACCGGCCACGGCGTACGCGCCCTGCCCGCGGCCCAGGAGGAGGCGGTGCTGCGCGTCGCCCAGGAGGCCCTGCACAACGCGCTGCGGCACTCCGGCGGCGACCACGTCGACGTCACCCTGGACCGCCGCGGCGGCGGAGCGGTCCTGCGGGTCAGCGACGACGGCGACGGCTTCGACCCGCGGGCCGTCCGCCACGCGGGCCGCCATCTGGGCCTGGTCTCCATGCGGGACCGCGCGAGCGGGGTCGGCGGCAGGCTGACCGTGGAATCGGCGCCCGGCAAGGGCACCACGATCGAGATGGAGGTCCCCGGTGGCTGACGCAATCAAGGTGCTGCTGGTCGACGATCACCAGGTGGTACGCCGGGGGCTGCGCACCTTCCTCGAGGTGCAGGACGACATCGAGGTCGTCGGCGAGGCCGCGGACGGCGCGGAAGGGGTCGCCCTGGCGGGGGAGCTGGGGCCCGACGTCATCCTCATGGACGTCAAGATGCCCGGCATGGACGGCGTGGACGCGCTGCGCCGGCTCCGCGAACTGGGCCACCCCGCGCGCGTGCTGATCGTCACCAGCTTCACCGAGCAGCGCACGGTCGTCCCCGCCCTCCGCGCGGGCGCCGCCGGGTACGTGTACAAGGACGTCGACCCCGACGCGCTCGCCGGAGCCATCCGCTCCGTGCACGCCGGGCACGTCCTGCTCCAGGCGGAGGTGGCCGGCGCGCTGCTGTCCCAGGAGGAGACCGGACCGGGCACGGGGCGCGCGGGCTCCCTCACCGAGCGGGAGCGCGAGGTGCTCGGGCTCATAGCGGACGGCCGCGCCAACCGGGAGATCGCCCGCGCCCTGGTGCTGTCCGAGAAGACCGTGAAAACCCACGTCTCGAACATCCTGATGAAACTCGACCTCGCGGACCGCACCCAGGCCGCCCTGTGGGCCGTACGCCACGGTCTGAGCGGCTGACCCCTGACGCCTCGGACCGGTCGGAAGGTTCCCCTCCGATCCGAGATTCATACCGTAGGGGGAATGTCCCTCGGATGGCCGTATCCGTGGTCGGCGCCGGCCGTTCTCCAGTGCACGCCGCGGCGCCTGCCGCGGTCATCGCAAGGAGGGCTCGGAAAGTGAAGAACCTGAAGAAGGCAGCGGCCGTGACGATGGTGGCCGGCGGTCTGCTCGCGGCCGGCACGGGGATGGCCTCTGCCACCGAGGGCAGCCACGCCGACGGCGCGGCCGTGGGCTCCCCGGGCGTCGTCTCCGGCAACCTCGTCCAGGTGCCGGTCGACGTCCCGGTCAACGTGTCCGGCAACAGCGTCAACGTCATCGGCGTCCTGAACCCCGCCTTCGGCAACACCGCCGTCAACCACTGACGCGCACCCCCCGAGCCCCGGCCGCCCGCCCCCACCGAGCGCCGGGGCTCCCCGCTTCCCACGAACCCGGGCAGCGCGACGCGCCGCCGCTGCGGGCAGTCGTGCCGCTGGGGCGGCACGGGTGGGCGCAGCGGCACCCCGTAAACGCCGGGCTGCGCGAACACCCCCCGGCCCGCACCCACGCCGAGACACAGCGCAAGTACCGGAACCGCGCACCCCTACCCCGCGCTCACACCCCGCTCACCCCCGAAGGGACCCTCACCCCACCCCCCGCTCCTCCACAACGGAGTTGTACGCAGCCACCTGCGCCCGCCGAGCCGTCCGCTCCACAGGCCGCAACGCACCGGCCCGCGCCACCATCTCCGACGCGCTCACCGCACCCCCGTGCCCACCCGCCCCCGCCAGCGACACCAGCACCCCCACCCGCTGAGCCAGCTCCAGCACCCGCGCCGCCCGAGGCGGATACCCCGGCGCCAGCACCTCCCGCCCCCGCGCCCCCGAGGCCCGCGCCCGGTACGCGTCGATCGCCGCCTCCGCCACCGGCCCCGACCCGGCCACGTCCAGCCGCGTCAGCACCTCCGTCGCCTCCCGCAGCGCCTCCGCCAGCTCCCGCTCCGCCTCCCCGAGCGACGGCACGTCCGCCGGCGGCGCCTCCCGCACCGGCAGGCAGTGCCACACCACCTCCACGTGCACATCCCCCGCGGGCCCGGCCTCGGACACCTCCGGCACCAGCCCGAACGCGGCCCCGGAACAGACCACCGCCTCCTCCGCCTCCAGCGCCCGCGCGTTGAACTCCGGCGGCCCGCTCAGCCCCAGCGGATGCCCCGGCGTCGGCAGCGCCACCCGCAGCCCGCTCACCCCCAGCGCCCGCAGCCGCCCCAACGCCAGCGTCAGCCCCACCGGCGCCGGCTCACCCGGCAACCCCTCCACCCGGTGCACCGCGTCCTCCCCGACGATCGCGAGCACGGCGTCATCCGGCGAGACAAGTCCGGCAAGAAGGGCGTTTCCCCAAGCGGCAAGGCGTCCAGAGCGAGGTTCCGAGAGCATGCGTACACCCTAGACAGACCCCGAGAACCGGACCGGAGGAATGTCCGGGTCGACCGGTGGCGTAGATTTCATGAAGGGCTGCGCCCACGGGTGCGGCGGACCCACCCACAGGCGTACGCGACAGCCGAGACCGGCCACACTGCAAGGGGAGACAACGCGCTCATGAGCGATGTTCTGGAGCTTCAGGACGTATCCGTGGTCCGTGAGGGCCGGGCTCTGGTGGACCAGGTCTCCTGGTCGGTCAAGGAGGGCGAGCGCTGGGTCATCCTCGGCCCCAACGGCGCCGGCAAGACCACCCTCCTCAACATCGCGTCCAGCTACCTGTACCCCAGCAAGGGCACCGTCGGCATCCTCGGCGAGACCCTCGGCAGGCCCGGCACCGACGTCTTCGAGCTGCGCCCCCGCATCGGCGTGGCCGGCATCGCCATGGCCGACAAGCTGCCCAAGAGGCAGACCGTCCTGCAGACCGTGCTCACCGCCGCCTACGGCATGACCGCCGGCTGGCAGGAGCAGTACGAGGACATCGACGAGCAGCGCGCCCGCGCCTTCCTCGACCGCCTCGGCATGTCCGAGTACCTGGACCGCAGGTTCGGCACCCTCTCCGAGGGCGAGCGCAAGCGCACCCTCATCGCCCGCGCCCTGATGACCGACCCCGAGCTGCTGCTCCTCGACGAGCCCGCCGCCGGACTCGATCTCGGCGGCCGCGAAGACCTGGTACGCCGCCTCGGCCGGCTCGCCCGCGACCCGATCGCCCCCTCCATGATCATGGTCACGCACCACGTCGAGGAGATCGCCCCGGGCTTCACCCACGTCCTGATGATCCGCCAGGGCAAGGTCCTCGCCGCCGGACCGCTGGAACTCGAACTCACCTCCCGCAACCTCTCCCTCTGCTTCGGCCTCCCGCTCGTCGTGGAACAGGTCGGCGACCGCTACACCGCCCAGGGCCTCCCGATGTCCTGAAACCCCGCCCGCAGCCCAAAGCCCGGAGCCGCACGGCGCGTTCAGACCGATCGGCGCCCTGTCGGCGACCGGGTGCGCGGTCCTACCATGACCACGTGGACATCGACGCATGGCTGTGGTGGCTCATCGGCGCGGCGGTACTCGGCATCGGGCTCGTGATCACCGCGATGCCCGAACTCGGCATGCTCGCGGTGGGCGCCGTCGCCGCGGCAGTGGTCTCCGGCATCTTCGGCGGCGGCGCCGTCGCCCAGGTGGTGGTCTTCGCCGTCGTCTCGACCGCCCTCATCGCCGTCGTACGGCCCATCGCGAACAGACACCGCGTCGGGCGGCCCCAACTCGCCACCGGCGTGGACGCCCTGAAAGGGAAACAGGCCGTCGTCCTGGAGCGCGTCGACGGATCCGGCGGCCGGATCAAGCTGGCCGGCGAGGTCTGGTCGGCACGCGCCCTCGACGCCGGCCGCGCCTACGAAGTGGGCCAGGAAGTGGACGTCGTGGACATCGAGGGAGCCACGGCCATCATCATGTGACCGGGCACGACACAACTGGGGCGAACAACCCCCCAGTTGCACCGATGGTCTGTCAGACTCGACCAGCAAGATCTTCAACAAGGAGATCTTCCGCAGGCACGAGAGCTGCCGCAGGCGCCGAGGCTAAGAAGGGTTCGGGGAACCGACGATGCAACCGATCATCATCGTCCTGATCATCCTGGTGGTGCTGGTCTTCATCGCCCTGATCAAGACGATCCAAGTCATCCCACAGGCCAGCGCCGCCATCGTCGAGCGCTTCGGCCGCTACACGCGGACGCTCAACGCGGGCCTCAACATCGTCGTCCCGTTCATCGACACCATCCGCAACCGCATCGACCTGCGCGAACAGGTCGTCCCGTTCCCGCCGCAGCCGGTGATCACCCAGGACAACCTGGTCGTCAACATCGACACCGTCATCTACTACCAGGTGACCGACGCCCGCGCCGCCACCTACGAGGTCGCCAGCTACATCCAGGCCATCGAACAGCTCACCGTCACCACGCTCCGCAACATCATCGGCGGCATGGACCTGGAGCGGACCCTCACCTCCCGCGAGGAGATCAACGCGGCCCTGCGCGGCGTCCTCGACGAGGCCACCGGCAAGTGGGGCATCCGCGTCAACCGCGTCGAGCTCAAGGCCATCGAACCGCCCACCTCCATCCAGGACTCGATGGAGAAGCAGATGCGCGCCGACCGCGACAAGCGCGCCGCGATCCTCCAGGCCGAGGGCGTCCGGCAGTCCGAGATCCTGCGCGCCGAGGGCGAGAAGCAGTCCCAGATCCTGCGCGCCGAAGGTGAGGCCAAGGCGGCGGCCCTGCGCGCCGAGGGCGAGGCCCAGGCGGTCCGTACGGTCTTCGAGGCCATCCACGCCGGCGATCCCGACCAGAAGCTCCTCTCCTACCAGTACCTCCAGATGCTCCCCAAGATCGCCGAGGGCGACGCCAACAAGCTCTGGATCGTCCCCAGCGAGATCGGCGACGCCCTCAAGGGCCTCTCCGGCGCGATGGGCAACTTCGGCGCGATGGGCGGCGGCAACGCCCCCTCGGGACCCGCCAACGTCCCCTCCCAGGAACGCCGGGAAAAGCCCTCCATCGACTGAAACCCTCTAGGGGCGCGGGGAACTGCGCGAACAACCACGCACAACCCGCGCCCGGGGAACCAACCGAACCCCTACGGCGAAGCCCTCACGCCGCGTCCAGCGTCAGCCACTCGGGCAACGCCTCGAAGTCCTCGGCGCCCAGCGCCAGCAGCATCGCATCGGCCGGCGTGGGCTCGAACGGCCGTCGCAACAGCGGCATCCCCGCCTGCTCGGGCGTCCGGTTCGCCTTGCGGTGGTTGTCCTCCGCGCACGACGCCACCGTGTTCAGCCACGTGTCCTGCCCACCGTGCGACCGCGGCACCACGTGGTCCACGGTCGTCGCCCGCCGCCCGCAGTACGCGCACCGGTGCCGGTCCCGCACCAGGACACCCCGCCTCGACCACGGCGCTTGTCTTCGGAACGGCACCCTCACGTACTGGCAGAGCCTGATCACCCGGGGCGCCGGTATGTCGACCGCGGCTCCACGCATCCGCAGCTCGGGGTGGGCCTGCTCGACGACGGCCTTGTCCTGAAGCACCAGAACGACGGCTCGGTTCAGCGTCACCGTCGACAACGGCTCGAAGCTCGCGTTCAGTACCAGCGTGTCCCGCATACCAGCCCACCTCCCGTGTGCACCGGCCCACCCCTCGGCGGGCTGGGATCAACTCTGGCCGGGCACGCCGAGATGGACAACGCAATATCCACTGCTCCTGCGGGAGGTGACCCCCGCGACCCCCGGCAACAAAAATGCCCGCCCCTGATCAATTCCATGACCAGGGGCGGGCAAACGTTCCATGAACCCTCGGGGCCGCGCGGGAGACCGCTCAGGACTCCGCGGGCACCTCGTACTCACCGATCAGCTGCGCACGCGCCAACGCGTGGAACCGCAGGTTGAAGCCCACCACGGCGGGAGACGCGTCCGCGTCCGGACCGAGCTTCTCCTGGTCCACGGCGTACACCGTGAACACATACCGGTGCGGCCCGTCCCCGGGCGGCGGCGCGGCACCACCGAAGTCCTTGCTGCCGTAGTCGTTGCGCGCGTGGACCGCGCCCTCGGGCAACCCCTCGAACGTGCCGCTCCCCGCACCGGCCGGCAGCTCGGTCACCGTGGCCGGGATGTCGAACACCACCCAGTGCCAGAACCCGCTGCCCGTCGGGGCATCGGGGTCGTAGCAGGTCACGGCGAAGCTCTTGGTCTCCGGTGGGAACCCCTCCCACCGCAGGTGCGGCGAGGTGTTGCCGGCCGCGTGGACCTGAGCGTCCTTGAGCGTCGTCCCCTCCTGCACGTCCTCGCTCGTCACCGCGAACGACGGCACGGGCGGATGGAAGTCGTGGGGGAGCGGCCGCCGCTTGAGCTCGGTCACCTCGGTACCTCCTGATCGGTTGCGTTCAGTCGCAGACCGAGCCTAGAACCAGTTGCGCTTGCTGCCGACCTCCGACAGCCACTGGTTGAGGTACGCCGTCCAATCGGTCCCCTGGTAGTCGTTCAGCCCCACCTTGAAGGAGCGGAACGTGTCGCTGCCCTCGCTGAACAGACCCGGCTTCTTGTCCATCTCCAGCACCACGTCCATGGCCTGCTCGTCGGCCACGAAGCTCAGCTCGACCTGGTTCAGCCCCCGGTACTGCTGCGGCGGCAGGAACTCGATCTCCTGGTAGAACGGCAGCTTCTGCCGGGTGCCCCGGATGTGCCCGCGCTCCATGTCCGCGCTCTTGAAGCGGAAGCCCAGCTGGATGAACGCGTCCAGGATCGCCTTCTGCGCCGGCAGCGGGTGCACGTTGACCGGGTCCAGGTCACCGGAGTCCACGGCCCGTGCGATCGCCAGCTCGGTGCTCACCCCGATGTTCATCCCGCGCAGCGCCTGCCCGTCGATCATCGTGATCGGCGTCTCCCACGGGATCTCCAGCCCGAACTGTACCGCGTGCACCGCACCGGCCTGGATCTCGAAGGCACCGCCCAGCGACGACTTCGCGAACGAGATGTCCTGCTTGACCTCCTGGTCGCCGCTCTCCACCTCGACCTTGGCCTGCAGCCCGACCGACAGCCCCTCGATCTGCTGGTTCACGGACCCGCCCTGGATCCGCACCTCGCCCTGGACGACACCGCCCGGAACGACGTTGACCTCGTGCAGCACCGTCTCGACCGAGGCCCCGCCGGCACCCAGACTCGCCAGCAGCTTCTTGAACGCCATGTCTCTCCCTCTCCAGGCGACCCCCGTGGGCCACACCTGATCCGTCGTCCTGCGTCGAGTCGTACGTATGGACCCTTGATCCCTAACAACGCGATCCGGCCGTGACCGGTTCCGCGCCCCACACCCTGGCAACCGCGGAGCCCGTCGGCCACCCCGTGGCACCGACCGTCTCCAGTACCCTCGGACGGCATGATCGCGACCCCCGACCGTACGCCCCCGCCCGGAGAGCTCTTCGACCGCCCCGTCCTCGAGGTCACCCCCGGCCTCCTCCGCCGGATCCCGGTCCGCACCACCCCGGACGGTCCGATCGCCCTCCGCCACACCGAGGTCGAGGCCCACGACGGTCAGGACGACCCCGGCTCCCACGCCTGCCGCGGTCGCACCGCCCGCAAAGACGTGATGTCCGGTGCGCCCGGCCATGCGTATGTCTACTCCACCTGTACCTGTGGCACGTCAAGGCGGTCAGCATGAACGTCGACCTCCTCGCCCACCCAGCCGAAGAGGTCGCGCCCAAGCTGCTCGGGAGCGTCCTCACCTGCAAGACCTCCGAAGGGACCGTGAGCATCGCCGTCACGGAGACCGAGGCGTACTCCGGTACGGCCGACCCGGCCTCCCACGCCTACAGAGGCCGGACACCCCGTAACGCCGTCATGTTCGGACCCGCGGGACACCTGTATGTCTACCGGTCCCACGGTCTCCACTGGTGCGCCAACGTCGTCACCGGGACGGACGGCATCGCCTCGGCCGTCCTCATCCGGGCAGGCAGGGTCATCGAGGGGGAAGACCTGGCACGCGAGCGTCGGGGGAAGAAGGTCGAGAGCCCCCGCCTTGCCCGAGGTCCGGGGAACTTCTGCCAGGCACTCGGCATCACGGCGGAGCACAACGGCGCGAACCTCCTGACAGGTACCTCGGTCATGTTGTCCGAGGGCGAGTCGGTACCTGCCGAGCTCATCCAGGCCGGTCCTCGGGTAGGCGTGAGCAAGGCCCACGACTGGCAGCACCGGTTCTACCTCGCCGGTGATCCGACGGTCTCGGCGTACCGACTGAGCCCCAGAGCCAAGCCCTCCGCCGAGGCCTGAGCCGCTGTGCGTCTCGCTCACGGTTCGCCGGCGTCGACCACGCGCCCAACGGCACGGACACCCGCTCCGCCATCGAAGTTGACTCGACCTTGGAAGGTGCGTAATGTAGTCCGAGCCGCTTGAACCGGGTACGGCGATCGCCTGCAGCCGGAAGCGGCCAACCCACTACCTACGATCACCCCTCAGCGGGGTCGAATTCGTCATGTCTTCATGTCTGAATTCCGAACCGCGGAGCCCGATTATGAATCGAGCGGGGGAATCGGTTAACGTAGTGAATGTCGAAAGGTCGACAGGCGAAAGCCGATGGCTTAACGGCATATCCCATCGACTGGGAATCAGGCCCGAAAGGATCTGATAGAGTCGGAACCGCCGGAAAGGGAAACGCGGAAGCGGAACCCCGGAAAGCACCGAGGAAATCGGATCGG
>NZ_JBIRYZ010000020.1:0-139453 GCF_044390325.1 Streptomyces sp. NPDC018964 | reverse complement strand
AGATGGCGTTCGACATATCGAAAAGCGAGTGCATGTCATCTTCCCCACGAGAGGCGGACCGCATGAGCCGCGCCACCGACGACCTGCACGACCCGGGGGGGGGGGGGGGGGGGGGGGGGGGGGGGGGGGGTGGCGGGGGGGGGGGGGGGGGGGGGGGGGGGGGGGGGCGCGGCCCCCCCCCCCCCGCCCCCTGGTCTGTCACCTGAGGGGTACTCAGGAATTCACGGGGGTGTCCGTCACCCGTTGACCTGTGCCGTCACGTCCGCGGAGAACGTGGTCAGCCGGGTGTAGACGCCCGGGTAGCCGGCCGCCGCGCAGCCGTCGCCCCAGGAGGTGATGCCCGCCAGCCGGCCGCCGATCAGCAGCGGTCCGCCGCTGTCGCCCTGGCAGGTGTCCACACCGCCGGAGGAGTAGCCGGCGCACACCATGTCGCTCTGCACGTACCGGCTGCCGTAGGAGCCGCGGCAGCTGGTGTCGGAGACGGTCGGCACGGTCGCGGTGCGCAGCTGGTTGGAGGAGCCGCCGCCCGAGGAGGTGGTGCCCCAGCCGACGATGCGGGCGGTCGTGCCGGCCGCGTACACCGAGGTGTCGGAGGAGGACACGTAGGACGCGGTGGTGTACGGCATCGACGTCGACAGGGTCAGCACGGCCACGTCGTCGCCCCGGGTGACGCTTCTGTAGCTGGGGTGGATCCATATCCGGCTGACTCTGGCGACCGTGCCGTTGGTGCCGTTGCGGTAGGTGCGCCCGCCGACCACGCGCACGCTGCCCGTGGTCTCGCCGACCATGCAGTGCGCGGCCGTGACCACCTTGGTGGGCGAGACGAGGGTGCCGCCGCAGAACTGGTTCTGCGAGGCGTCGGTGATCTGCATCATGAACGGGTACGCGGACGCCGTGGTCGTCGTACCGCCGACGATCGGCTGCGGGGCGGCGACGGCGGAGGGAGCGGCGATCAGCGCCGTCGCGGCGGCGGCAGCGGTGGCCGCGCAGACGGCGGCGGCCTTCTTGGCACGGGTGAGCCCGGACATGGGTCTCCTCACGGGACGGCCGGTGGGGGTCGCACGGGGGTGGGGGTGGAGCACGGGGGTCTCGGGACAGGCCCCCGTGTGCCCGGCGAGCGGCACGCCGTCACGCTACGACCCGGAGCGCGATCGTCCCAATGAGGGAACCCCCTAAGGGAGTTGGGGCAGGGAAAACCCTCGGTCGCCCCGATGGCACCCCGATGGCACCCCGGTGGCGCCCCGAGGGGCTACGGCGTGCGGCGGCCCGCGGCCAGGCGGACGATGTCGACCCGTGAGCGGATGCCCAGCTTGCGGTAGACCCGGGTGAGGGTCGCCTCGACGGTCTTGACGCTGATGAACAGCCGGCCGGCGATCTCCCGGTTGGTGGCGCCCTCCATCACCAGCGCGGCGACCTGCCGTTCCATCGCGGCCAGCCCGTCCAGGGCGCCCGGCGCCGCGGCGGGCACGGTCTCCGCCTCCGTGGGACCCGCGGCCACCGCCTGCTCCACCTGGCGCAGCCACGGCAGCGCGCGGCAGCGCCGGAACAGCCGGGCGGCCTCGTCGTACGCCGCCGGCGCCGGGCCCCGCCCGCGCAGCCGGGCCAGCGCGAAGGCGGCCCGCGCCTCCTCCAGGCCGTACCCCAGCGTGGCGAGCCGCTCCTGCGCCGACGCCAGCTGCGCCTGAGCCGTCTGGCGTTCGCCACGTGCCGCGCGCACCAGCGCCTCGGCGCGGTCGAGCACCGCGAGGACGCTCGCGCGGTTCAGCCGCAGCGCGTGCACCCGGGTGACGTCGATGAGCTCCTGCGCCTCGCCGGGCTCACCGATCCGCACCAGCGCCTCGGCGAGGTCGCCCTGCCAGCGGCCCCGCGCCGGGTCGCTGATGCCCATGCCCTGCTCCAGCTCCCGCACCCGGCGCAGCGAACGGACCGCGCCCTGCGCGTCCCCCGCCACCAACTGGGCGTAGCCGAGGGCGGCCAGGGCGAGGGAGAGGTACAACTGGTCGCCGTCCACCTCGGCGTGGTCCGCCGCCTCGCGGGCCAGCGTCAGCGCCCGCTCCACGTCCCCGCCCGACGCCTCCGCGAGCGAGGCGAGCATGGCCGAGGCGCTCTCGCCGATCCCGGAGTCCCGGGCCAGCCGCAGGCTCTCGCGGGCCAGGTCCAGGGCCCGGCCGCAGTGCCCGAAGCGCAGCTCGGTGTCGGCGAGCAGCCGCGAGAAGTGCACCTCGCTCTCCACCATGCCGCGCCGCCGCGCCTCCCGCAGCAGCGCCGTGATGGCCGTACGGGCCTGAGGCAGCTGGTCGCTCATCAGCAGCCAGCGGAACCTCGCCATGGCGGCGCCGTTGTGGTGGCAGGCCACGTCGGGGTCCTGGGGCTCCTGGAGCGCCCGCTGGATGGTCGCGGGGGCGTCGGGGTGGCCCATCAGGGTCTCGGTGGACGACTGGAAGGCCAGCGCCATCAGCTCGGTGCGCCGGTCACCGCCCCGCGCGGCCAGCTCCGCGGCGTGCGCGGCCTCCTGGCGGGACTTGGCGAAGTCGCCGTCGACCACCACCTCCCGCCAGGCCAGCTGGTAGTGGACCAGGGCCAGCAGCCGGGGGTCGTCGCCGGCGTCGGCCAGCACCTGCGGGAAGACGGCGTCGACCTCGCCGAGCGCCTGCCCGGCCGCCTCGATGACCACCATCCACGCCCGCACCCGCTCGGCCGGCACCGTCGCCCGGGTCAGCACCTCGCGCGCTATGTCCCGGGCCAGGTCGACCTCACCGGCGGTGATCGCGTCCTCGGCGGCCTGCAGCCGCCGCGCGTCGGGGCCGGGATCGCCGTCGGCCGGGGTGTGCCGGGCGGCGAGCAGCCCGAGCGAGGCGGCGACCGAGGGCGCCCCGCGGTCCCGGGACAGCGCGGCGGCCTCGGCGAGCCGGGCCGCCACCCGGGGGTCGGGGCCGGTGGCGGCCAGCGCCAGGTGCCGGGCCCGCTCGATGGGGTCGGAGGCCGCCGTGGACAGCGCCGTGTGCACCGCCCGCCGCTCCCGCGCCGGCGCCTCCGCGTACAGGGCGGCCGAGATCAGCGGATGCGCGAACCGCAGCGCCGGCTCCTCGGAGTCCGTCGCCAGCAGACCGAGCGCGGCGGCCTGCGCCGTCTCCGCCTCGGCGTTCTCCCGGCCGGCCGCGTGCAGCAGCGCCAGGGTGGGGCGGGCGCCCGCGCTGGCCACCAACAGGGTGCGGCGCGCCTCGTCCGACAGCATCTCCAGGCGGCTCAGCACCAGCGCCCGCAGCGAGGTCGGCACCGGCAGCGGCTCGCCCGGTCTGGGCCGGGTGGGGCTCTCGGCGAGGGCGCGGCCCAGCTCGAGGGCGAACAGCGGGTTGCCGCCGCTGGTGCGGTGGATGTCCCGGGCCGTGGAACGGGACAGACCGGTGTAGCCGCGGTGGTCGAGCAGCGCGGACACCTGGGTGCGGGAGAACGGGCCCAGCCGCACCGCGAGCGTGTCCGGCGGGCAGGCGCGCAGATGACGGTCGTACTCCTCGCCGTCCGTGCGTACCGCGCACAGCATCCGCACCGGGCTGTCGCCGAGCCGCCGGGCGGCGAAGCCGAGGAGCTCGGCACTGGCGGAATCCAGCCACTGGAGGTCGTCGGCGACGATGAGGACCGGCCCCTCGGCGGCCAGCGCCCGCAGCGTGGACAGCACCGCGAGACGCAGCGCGAGGCCGTCCCGCTGGAGGGAGGACTCCCCGCGCCCGGTGAGCGCCGACTCCAGGGCGGTGCGCTGGGCGGCGGGCAGCCGGGCGGACACCTTGTCGAGGACCAGACCGAACAGATCGGCCAGCGCCAGGAACGGAAGGTGGGATTCTGACTCCGTGGCGGAGCAGCGCAACACCGTCCCCGCCGCACCGGCGTTTTCGGCAGCGAGTGCCCGCAGCACGGTCGACTTTCCTATTCCCGCCGGGCCGTGCAGCAGCACGCTGCCCCCTCGGGCGAGCTGCTCCCGCGCCTCGGAGTACAGCTCCTCCCGCCCTATGACCAGGTCGGGGCGGCACCTGGCAGGCTCCTTGAAGTCCCGTCGCACGGTCACCGCTCCCTCCGTGGGCGTGTCCTGGCCAATATTAGGCAACAGGTTCCTTAATTCCGGGCGGACCGTGTAGTGAGGCAAATTACAGCGGGCCGGCGACGGTAAAACCAAAGCCGTATCGCTGGTAATGCCCGTCAGGGGAAAACGACGCAAACCCGTGACAACCGCCCCGTCCGGCGAGCCGCCCCGCCGCCCGGGGTAGGGAGACCCACGTCACGGATTACACGATGTCGCGGAGCCGCCCGGCAATGGTCCGGCATGAGGAGGAGACATGACGACGGCGACGGAGGCGTTCCGCAGGGCCCGGGACTTCCTGCTGGAACACCGCGAGGACTACGCCACCGCCCACCGGGACTTCGTCTGGCCCCGGCCCGACCGGTTCAACTGGGCCCTCGACTGGTTCGACGTGATCGCGGACGGCAACGACCGCACCGCCCTGCACCTCGTCGAGGAGGACGGCCACGAGACCCGGCTGTCCTTCGCAGCCCTGTCCCGCCGCTCCGACCAGGTCGCCACCTGGCTGCGGCAGCGGGGCGTGCGCGCCGAGGACCGGGTGCTGGTGATGCTCGGCAACCAGGCCGAGCTGTGGGAGACCGCCCTCGCCGCGATGAAACTGCGCGCCGTGGTCATCCCGGCCACCCCGCTGCTCGGCCCCGCCGACCTGCGCGACCGCGTCGAACGGGGCCGCGTCCGCCATGTGATCGCACGCGCCGCCGACACCGCGAAGTTCGACGAGGTGCCCGGCGACTACACCCGGATCGCCGTGGGGGAGGGAGCCGGCGGGAGCTGGCAGCCGTACGCGGACGCCCACGGCGCCGCCGAGCACTTCACGCCCGACGGACCCACCCTCTCCGACGACCCCCTGATGCTGTACTTCACCTCCGGCACCACCGCCCGCCCCAAACTGGTCGAGCACACCCACACCTCGTACCCGATCGGCCACCTGGCGACCATGTACTGGATCGGCCTGCGCCCCGGCGACGTGCACCTCAACATCTCCTCGCCCGGCTGGGCCAAGCACGCCTGGTCCAACCTCTTCGCCCCGTGGAACGCCGAGGCCACCGTCTTCCTGCACAACTACACCCGCTTCGACGCACCCCGCCTGATGGCCGAGATGGACAAGGCCGGCGTCACCACCTTCTGCGCCCCGCCGACCGTGTGGCGCATGCTCATCCAGGCCGACCTGGGCCTGCTGCGCACCCCGCCCCGCGAGGTCGTCGCCGCCGGCGAGCCGCTCAACCCCGAGGTCATCGAGCAGGTCCGGCGCGCCTGGGGCGTCACCATCCGGGACGGCTTCGGCCAGACCGAGACCGCCGTCCAGGTCTCCAACAGCCCCGGCCAGGTCCTCAAGACCGGCTCCATGGGCCGCCCCAGCCCCGGCTACCGCGTCGAACTCCTCGACCCGGTCTCCGGCGCGCCCGGCGCCACCGAGGGCGAGATCGCCCTCGACCTCTCCGACCACCCGGTGGGCCTGATGACCGGCTACCACGGCGACCCCGACCGCACCGCCGAGGCGATGGCCGGCGGCTACTACCGGACGGGCGACATCGGTTCCCGCGACGAGGACGGGTACATCACCTACGTCGGCCGCGCGGACGACGTCTTCAAGGCGAGCGACTACAAGATCAGCCCCTTCGAGCTGGAGAGCGCCCTGCTGGAGCACGAGGCGGTCGCCGAGGCGGCCGTCGTGCCCGCCCCGGACGAACTGCGGCTGGCCGTCCCCAAGGCGTACATCGTGCTCGCGGAGGGCTGGCAGCCCGGCCCGGACACCGCGAAGGTGCTCTTCGAGCACTCCCGCGAGACGCTCGCCCCCTACAAGCGGATCCGCCGCCTGGAGTTCGGCGAACTGCCCAAGACCGTCTCCGGCAAGATCCGCCGCATCGAACTGCGCGAGGCCACGGCCGCCGGCTCCACCGCCGAGTACCGCGAGGAGGACTTCCGGTGACCGCACTCTCCTACACGCACGGGACCGACGAGACCCCGCTGCTCGGCGACACCATCGGCGCCGACCTCGGCCGGGCCGTCGCCGCGTGGCCCGACCGCGAGGCCCTCGTCGACGTACCGTCCGGACGGCGCTGGACCTACGCCGAGTTCGGCGCCGCCGTCGACGAGGTGGCGCGCGGACTGCTGGCGAAGGGCGTCGAGAAGGGCGACCGGGTCGGCATCTGGGCCGTCAACTGCCCCGAATGGGTGCTGGTGCAGTACGCCACCGCCCGCATCGGCGTCATCATGGTGAACATCAACCCGGCCTACCGGGCGCACGAGCTGGAGTACGTGCTCAGGCAGTCCGGGATCTCGCTGCTGGTCTCCTCCCTCGCCCACAAGGGCAGCGACTACCGGGCACTGGTGGACCAGGTACGCGGAGCCTGCCCCGGCCTGCGGGAGACCGTCTACATCGGCGACCCGTCCTGGGACGCGCTGACCGCGGGCGCGTCCGCCGTACCGCCGGAGCGGCTCGACGAGATCGCCGCCGGACTGAGCTGCGACGACCCCATCAACATCCAGTACACCTCGGGCACCACGGGCTTCCCGAAGGGCGCCACGCTCTCCCACCACAACATCCTCAACAACGGCTACTGGGTGGGCCGTACCGTCGGCTACACCGAACAGGACCGCGTCTGCCTGCCCGTGCCGTTCTACCACTGCTTCGGCATGGTCATGGGCAACCTGGGCGCCACCTCCCACGGCGCCTGCATCGTCATCCCGGCCCCCTCCTTCGAGCCGAAGGCCACCCTGGAGGCCGTCCAGCGCGAGCGCTGCACCTCGCTCTACGGCGTGCCCACCATGTTCATCGCCGAACTGAACCTGCCCGGCTTCGCGTCGTACGACCTCACCTCGCTGCGCACCGGCATCATGGCGGGCTCGCCCTGCCCGGTGGAGGTGATGAAGCGGGTGGTCGCCGAGATGTACATGGAGCAGGTCTCCATCTGCTACGGCATGACCGAGACCTCCCCGGTCTCGCTCCAGACCCGCATGGACGACGACCTGGAACACCGCACCGGCACCGTCGGCCGGGTGCTGCCGCACATCGAGGTCAAGGTCGTCGATCCGGTCACCGGGGTGACCCGACCACGCGGCAGCGCGGGGGAGTTGTGCACCCGTGGCTACAGCGTGATGCTCGGCTACTGGAACGAGCCCGAGAGGACCGCCGAGGCCGTCGACGCGGGCCGCTGGATGCACACCGGGGACCTCGCGGTGATGCGCGAGGACGGCTACGTGGAGATCGTCGGCCGCATCAAGGACATGATCATCCGGGGCGGGGAGAACATCTACCCGCGCGAGGTCGAGGAGTTCCTCCACGCCCACCCGAAGATCGCGGACGTCCAGGTCGTCGGGGTCGCGCACGAGCGGTACGGCGAGGAGGTGCTCGCCTGCGTCATCCCGCGCGACCCGGCCGACCCGCTCACCCTGGACGAACTGCGCGCCTTCTGCGCGGACCGCCTCGCCCACTACAAGATCCCGAGCCGGCTCCAGCTCCTCGACACCTTCCCGATGACGGTGTCCGGGAAGGTACGCAAGATCGAACTGCGGGAGCGGTACGCGGCCGAGGATTAAGCGAGGGTCCGCCGGAACACCTGCCGGGAGCCGCCCTCCGGACCCGGAGCGGCGGCCTCGGCGGGGGTGAAGCCGAGGCGCTCGTAGAAGACGCGGGCGCCGCTGCCGACGGCGCCGGGGTGGTCGGCCCCGAAGGTGACCACCTCGAGGTCACCCGGCCCACGCACCCACCGGCGCACCGCCTCCGCCATCAGCGCGCGGCCGACGCCCTTCCCCCGCGCCCGGTGCGAGACGACGAGCCAGTGCACGTGATACGTCGGCGCCTCGCCCCCGAACAGCAGTCCGCCGAGGAGGTCAGGACCCGAGGACTCGGCGACGAGTGCTCGGGAGCCGGCGATGTGTTCGCGCACCGCGTCGTGGAAGCCCGGCTCCCCGACCATCGGGCCGAACCACTGCTCGACCTGGGCCGCCAGGCCGAGGAAACCGGGGAGGTCCCGCTCACGCGCCGGTCTGATCGTCGTCCGGGCGGTCGGGCCCGCGTGCCGCGGGTGCGGGGGGACGTCCCGGCGCATGCACACGCGCGGCCACCGGTCGAGCCCGTGCCCGGCCTCCTCGGCGCGGATCCGCCGCAGGCCCGGCGTGAGTTCGGGCTCGCCCAGCGTGCGGAAGCCGAGACGCGCGTAGTACGGGGCGTTCCACGGGACGTCGGCGAACGTGGTCAGCGTCAGCGCGGTCAGGCCCTGCTCGCGGGCGTGGGCGGCGGCGTGGTCGAGCAGCGCCCGGCCCACGCCCCGGCGGGCGGCGTCCGGGTGGACGGAGACCTGCTCCACGTGGAGGGCGCCGTCCACGGGTCCGGCGGTCAAGTACGCCACGGGCCGGCCTCGTTCGCCGTCCGCCACCCAGCAGCGGCCCGCCCGGCGGTAGTACTCCAGCACATCCGGGGCGGGCGGGTCGTCGTCGGCGATCTCCGGCATGCCGAGGTCGCGGAACGGGGCGCCGGCGGCCCGTTCGATGTCCTGGAGGGCGGGCAGTTCACCGGGTGCGGCGGGACGGATGCGCATCCGCCGAGTATCGGACGCCGGCGGCGGGCGCGTCGCCGGGTTTTCAGGCGCCGTCGGTGTCCAGTGCCCCGTCGGCGTCCAGTGCCTCGGCGGGGCCGTTCACCGGCCGCGGGGTGCCGGCGGGGCCGAGCAGGAACAGCGGGACGTCCAGCGTGTCGGCGCGGGCCCGCGCCTCCTCGGTGTACCCGACGGCGGTGAAGTACCGGCAGACGGCGGACGCGGTCATCGCCGCCAGCCACAGGCACTCCACGTCCCGCGGGGTCGCCGGACGTGCCGGCGGGCCGACCTGGGCGAGGACGCCGCGGCCCGCCAGCTCGACACCGGAGGGGGAGGGCCGGCCGGTGCGGCGGACGTCCTCGTGGCCGAGCCGGCGCAGGTGCAGCACGGCGGCCGTGACCGCGTCCCGGTCCTCGTCCTGGCCCGTGTCCCGCGCGGCGGAGGTCCCGGGCCGCCCCGCCGGGACGTGGAGTGCCGATGGCCCGGCCACCGGGATCAGCAGCACCGTCCCGCACGGGCACCCCAGTTCCGGCCGCGGCCACTCGCCGCGGAGCCCGCAGCGCCCACACCGCACGGCGACCCACTCCTCGTCCCAGGCGCGGTGCCCGACCGGAGCGGGCACCCCGTCCAGGTCCAGCGGCGGCGCGACGGGCGCGCCGCACGCGCAGGGGTACGACGGTGCCGTGTAGCGGTGCGAGCGCCGGCAGGCAGGACAGCGCACCGGCACGCTCTCGGGCATGGCCCCCCTCCTGTGCTCTCGGGACGACGCCCATCGTCCTCCACCGGTCCGCCGTGTGTCCGGCACTTGCCCCTCTTGACGGGGCTTGACGGGTCTTGACGAGTTCGGCCACCGGCCCCACATCCATTCCAGGCCCGGACGACCGTTGCCCGCACAGCGGTCGACATCCTCAGGGGCGAGGGCGTCACCGACGCGTTCGGTGCCCCCAGCGCGGCGATCACCCCCTTCCGCGCGGCGCTCAAGGCCTCCGGCGGCATCACCCACACCCCCGCCCGCCATGTCGAGGGCTGCACCCGCACCCGCCGCGTCCCGCGCCCAGGACGTCACCGGGTTCGAGGAACTCGCGACCGACGTCGGGGCACGTCCCGACGTCGCTCAGGGCACTGGAGGTCTGCCCTCCCGGACGTGCTCACCCCCCGCCCCCGCCGCCGCATCCGCCGCCGCCACCGCAGCTGAGGGGAGCGCCGCCACCGCCGTAGGTGCCGCCGCCGGAGGAGCCGCGCAGGCCCTTGTCCCTGATCTTGACCCGTTCGGTCAGCCCCGCCCGCAGGGCGAAGCGCGGCACGAGGGTGCTCAGCGCGGGCTTGCCGTGCAACGCGATGGCGAGCAGTTTCCTGTCGTCCGTCAGGCCGTGCCTGCTCGACGGCACCGGGAACGCCTTCCGCAGGACCTTCACCCGCCGGCGGGCGGCCCTGGTCGGCCTGAGCGGCGTGGCACGCAGCATCCCCGCGTCCGCCAGCCCGACCCGCACCTCGGCCAGCGCCCAGCGGACGTCCGGGTGCCGCAGCAACTCCCGGATCTCGGAGGGCTCCTCCAGGCAGTGATAGACGGCGCTCTCCAGGTACAACGCGCGCACCTCGCCGGTGAGAGCGTCCACCCGCCCCACGGCGACCTCGGCCGCCACGTCCAGCGAGACCCCCGGTGGCGGCAGCGGGGGCAGGGCCCGCCCCGCCTCCCCGTCGACCGCCCGGATCGTGCCCGGCGCGCCCGCCTCGACCGCGCCCCGCAGGTGCAGGGCGACCACGGCCACCGTGACCGCGGCGCGCGGACCGCCGGACAGCAGGGCGATCTCATGCGGCGTCCCCTGGACGCCTCCGGTGCCGGTCATGGCATGACACCCCCTCGGCCGGGGCCCGCCGCCCCCGTGTCGGCGGGCCCCGTGTGCCAGGAGTGTGCCCGCCCATGGTGGTGGTCGAAGCGTTCCGGGCCGCTTCCAGAGGTTCATTTGAGGGTGACGTACCCGGCGTACAGCCGATGGTGTAGAGGCGCTCAGGTCGTCTCGTGGTGCTCCGACAGTCCCGGCCAGTCGTCGGGGCCGCCGCCCTGCCACTCGATCAGGTCCGTCCCCTCGACATCGGTGACGTACAGGTCGGCCAGCCGCAGGATCTCGCCCACGTCGTCGACGTGCGTGGCGATGCCCAGCGTGTCGTCGCCGGAGGTGACCCGCCGGGACCCGTCCAGAGCCGGGGAGTGCACCACGATGTGCGGATGTTCCGTGGGATGTGCTGGAGGTGCCATGCCCCCAGGCTGCTGCGCACCGGACGGATCCGCACCCTGGGCGGGGGAGCGCGCCCGGATGCGGGACCGTCCGCGTCCGGGCGCCGCCCCGGGGGTGACCGTCCGGCGGCGTGAGGCCGGGCGCGGCAGGACAGGTGCCGGCCGGAGGGCCGTGCGGGGCGCGGGCCGGTCAGACCCGCGCGCCGTACGGCGCGTTCAGGGCCGTACAGCGCAGGGACCCGGCGAGATCGGCGGCCACACGTCGACGCTGGCGCGGAACCGCTCCGACTCCTCGCCGGGCACGGACAGGGCGCCTCGGTCGGGCCGGGCAGCCGTGTGGAAGGTTTTTTCTTTTCAATGGAAGCTTGTTGTTGGTTCTCCTGGCTTGTCGAGAGGGCCGGACCGCCGGGAATCAGCCGTGCGGGGCCCCGGCGCCGGCAGGGCTCCGGTCGTACGGGCGTGCCGGACGGCCTCCTCCGGCGACAGGCGGGTGCCGCGCGTGTACGCCTCAGTGAAAGCGGACGCGCCCAGGACGGTGCGGGCAGCGGCGGTGACCCGGTCGACGTCGGTGCGCTCGGCGGGCGGCAGCGGTGCCCCGGCCCGGCCGCGGGCGGCGGCGGCCGCGCCCAGCAGGACGGCGGCGCCGGACGCCCCCGGAACCGCGCGGGACAAGGCCGCCGCGCCCGCGAGGCCCTCCAGCGACAGCGCCAGGGCGCGGGGCTCGGCGAGCGCGCGGGCGATCTCCAGCCCCTCCCCGTGGTGCGCCGCCGCGGCGTGGGCGTCTCCCCGCAGTTCGGCGACGAAACCCAGCTCGGCCTGGAGGAGGTGGTCGCCCGCCCGGGACGACACATCGGCGTGGCCGTCGCGGATGCGCAGCAGATGCGCCTCGGCCCCGTCGAGGTCGCCGGAGCGGCGCGCGCCCAGCGCGAGACCCATCTCGGAGTGGATCTCCCCGTACTTGTAGCCCTGCTCGACGGCGATCCGGCGCGCCTGCTCGTGCAGGTCGCGGGCGCGGTCCCAGGCGCCGGCGAGCAGCGCCAGGCGGCCGAGCCCCGACAGCCGGGCGGACACCTCGGCCTCCAGCCCCAACTCCCTCGCCATCCGGAGCCCTTCGTGCTGAAGACGCTCGGCCTCCGCGTAGGCACCCTTGATCTCGGCGAGCGCGGCGAGCGGGGAGACGGTCTGCAACTCGCCCCACTGATCGCCCAGTTCGCGGAAGATCCGGGCACCGCGCAGACCGTCGCGACCGAGTCCGGCGAGGTCGCCGCGGACCAGCGCCAGCGTCGCGCGCAGCCCGAGCGCGGCGGCGGTGCCCCACTCGTCCCGCGCGTCGGTGAAAAGGGCGAGGGCATGGCCGTTCAGCTTCTCGGCCTCGCCCACGTCACCCGCGCTGAACAGGCCGTACGCGCACAGCCACAGCGCGCGGGCCCGGCGCACCGGGTCGGGGACGGCCCTGCCGGCGGCGGCGAGCCGGCCGCCCGGGCCGCAGCCGCCCGCCGGTACCGTGCCGCCGACCGCCGTGCGGTCTCCGGTCAGCAGGGCGAACGCGGTGTGCAGCAGGCCGAGTTCGGCGTGCACGAGGGCTCCGGGGGGCGCCGCCGGTACCGAACCCAGGCTGCGGCGGGCCTCGGTGAGCCGGCCGCGCAGCAGCCACCACCAGGCCAGGGCGGTGGCCAGCCGGACCGCCTCCTCGGGCTCGCCCGCCTCCGCGCGGCGCACCGCCTCGTCCAGCGCCGCCCGGAGGTTGCCCGCTTCGGCGTCCAGCCGGGCCAGCCACGACCGCTGCCCGGCGCCGCGCAACCGCGGCTCGGCCCGCTCGGCCAGCTCCCGGTAATGGCGCAGATGCCGGTCCCGTACGGCGGTGAGGTCCTCCATCTCGTGCAGCCGCTCGGTGGCGTACGCCGCGACGGACTCCAGCAGCCGGTAGCGGGGCCCGGTAGGGTCGGCCACCACGACCACCAGGGACCGGTCGACCAGCCTGGTGACGAGATCCGGTACCTCCTCCCGGCCGACGCCGTTTCCCGCGCAGACCGCCTCGGCGGCCTCCAGATCGCAGCCGTCGCGGTGCGCGGCCAGGCGGCGCAGCACGATGCGCTCGGGCGCGCTGAGCAGCTCCCAGCTCCAGTCGATCATCGCCCGCAGCGTCTGCTGGCGTGCCGGGGCGCCGCGCCGCCCGAACGTCAGCACCCGGAAGCGGTCGTGCAGCCGCGCCGCCAACTCCCTCACGCCCAGGGCCCGTACGCGGGTTGCGGCGAGTTCCAGGGCGAGCGGGATGCCGTCGAGGCGGTGGCAGATCTCGGCGACGGCCCGCCGGTCGGGCTCGTCCGGGGCGTCGGGGTCGCGCGGGAAGCCGGGGGCCGCGGCGGCCGCCCGCTCCATGAACAGCCGCACGGCGTCGTCGGGCGACAGCGGCTCCACGAGGAACACCGCCTCGCCCGGCAGTCCGAGCGGTTCCTGCCCGGTGGCCAGGACCCGCAGGCCGGGGGCGGTGCGCAGGAGCAGCTCGGCGAGTTCGGCGGCGGCGTCGACCACGTGCTCGCAGTTGTCCAGGACGAGCAGGGCGCGGCGGTCCCGCAGCACGGCGGCGAGGCGGTGCGGCAGTGACGGGACGGCGGTGCCGGTGCCCGGCAGCGGAGCGGGGGCGTCGTCCCGGACGCCCAGGGCGGCGGCGACGACCTGGGCCAGGTCGGCGGAGGTGCCGGCGCGGACACCGGAGAACTCCACGAGCCATACGGTGTCCGCCGGTCGACCGGACCGGGCGGTGCCGTCCCGCTCGGCGGCGGCCGCCGCCACGGCCAGCCGGGTCTTGCCGACGCCGCCGGGGCCGGTGAGCGTCACCAGCCGTGACTCCGCGAGCAGCAGGGAGAGGCGGGCGAGGGCGTCGCGTCGGCCGATGAGGGGGGTGAGGGGGACGGGGAGGTCGGAGGGACTGGGAGCATGCGCGGCATTAGCGACCGCGGCTCCCGTGGCGCCGGGCGTCCTCGCCGCATCCGTGACGCCCGTGGCCGTCGAAGCCCCGGTGGCCTCGGAAGCTCTGGTGGCTCCCACGACGTCGACCGCTCCTGGCGGGTGCGCGGCACCCGCTGCTCCGGACATCTCCGCCGCGTCCGGCGTTCCGTCCGCTGCTGTGCGGCTCGCGGCGTCCGAGGACTGCTCGGGCGCTGTGACGCCCGTCGTCCCCGTCGTCCCCGACGGGCCTGCGGCACCCGGTGACCCCGCGTCCAGCCGCGGGTCCTGGCGGAGCACCGCGCCGTGCAGGGCGGCGAGTTCGGGGCTCGGGTCGACGCCCAGCTCGTCGGCGAGGCGGGCGCGCAGGTCGTCGTAGGAGGCGAGGGCCTCGCTCTGGCGGCCCGCCGCGTACAGGGCCCGCATCTGGAGCGCCCGCAGCCGCTCCCGCAGCGGGTGCCGGGCCACCAGGTCGGCGAGTTCACCGGCGAGGAGGGCGTGCCCGCCCGCCTCCAGACGGGCCTGCGCCTGTGCCTCCAGCACCGACAGACGCTGCTCCGCGAGTCTCTGCGCGGGCCCCCGTACGAACGGCTCGTCGGCGAAGTCGGCGTACGCCGGCCCCCGCCACAGCTCCAGCGCCTCGGTGAGCAGCGCCGCCCGGGCGCGGGGGTCCCCGACGGTGTGAGCCTCGGCCACCAGGGCGCCGAACCGCGCGGCGTCCACCTCGTCGCCCCCGTCGAGCCGCAGCCGGTAGCCCGGCGGCTGCCGCACCACCCGTTCCCGGCCGAGGACCCGGCGCAGTTGGGAGACCTTGGCCTGGAGGGCGCCCGAAGGGCGGCCGGGAGGCTCGTCGCCCCACAGGTCGCCGATGAGCCGGTCGGCGGAGACCGGCGCCCCCTCGTGCGCGAGCAGGTCCGCGAGCAGCGCCCGGACCTTGGCCTCGGGAACCTTGACCTCCCGCCCCTCCCCGTCCCACACCACCAGTGGCCCGAGCACCCCAAACCGCATGGGCGTCACCGTACCCGCCCGGCGACCGGCCCCGGACACCACGACGGCCCGTCCGGACCGGGGGCGACCGGCCCGAAGGTTTTCCGAAGGTTCCCCGAAGCGCCCGGACGCAGAGTCGTCCCGTGGGCGGTACCACGCACCGGCGAGGACGGGCACCGCGGAAGGAGCGGCGACCATGACCAAGTACGCGCACACCGAAGCCCTCGTCGTCGGCGGGGCCGGCGGTATCGGCCTGGCCATCGCCAAGCGCCTGGTGGAGGGCGGGGCCACGGTCCTGCTGGCCGCCCGCACCGCCGGGGAACGCGCGCACGCCGCCGGCGAACTGGGCCAGGCCGCCCGCGTCGTCGCCCCGTCCGGCGTCGGGGCCGCGCTGGCCGCGTGCGCCGGCGACGGGGTCGACCTGCTCTTCTCCGACGCCATCCCGGTCGCACGGCCCCTGCTGGGCCACCTCCGGGACGGCGGCGCGCTGGTGCTCACCTCGCCCACCCCGTGCCCCGACGCCGTACGGGCGCTGGCCGCCGAGCTGGTGGCGCGGGGCATCCGCGTCAACGCCGTGGCGCCGGGCTGTATCGAGGCGCCGGGCGCCGGCGCCGTACCCCTGCCCCCGCTGGGCCGTCTCGGCGCCGCCGAGGAGGTGGCCCGCGCCGCGCTCTTCCTCGCCACCGAGGCGACGTTCACCACGGGTGCCCGGCTCCCCGTCGACGGCGGCCTCGGCTCCCCGTGAACGGGCCACCGCCGTCCCCCGGACCGGCCCCCACCGTCCCCCGGACCGGCCACCGCCCGCACGCGGACCGCCCCGCCGCCACCCGCGGACCGCCCGTCCCGCGAGACGGCCACCGCCGCCCCGTGAACCGGCACCCACCGTGTCCACCACCCGTCCCCGCCTCCCCACCGAGGCCCCCGCCTCCCGATCCCGAAGACCTGGAGCACATCCCATGAGCACCGCATCCGACACGGCACGCGATGCCGCGGCGGCACCGGACCCGAAGGACGGCGAGGGCGGCGAGCAGAGACTCCCGCTGTTCGCCCTGCTCGCCCTCGCCACCGCCGTCTTCATCACCAGCCTCACCGAGACCCTGCCCGCCGGACTGCTGCCCGCGATGAGCCGGGACCTCGGGGTGAGCGAGTCCGCCACCGGTCAGACCGTCACCGTCTACGCCGTCGGCACCGCCCTGACCGCGCTTCCGCTCACCGCCGCCACCTCGGGCTGGCGGCGCAGGAAACTGCTGCTCACCGCCGTGGGCGGCTTCGCCCTCGCCAACACGGTGACCGCCGTGTCGTCCGTCTACGGGCTGACCATGGTGGCGCGGTTCGTGGCCGGTGTCGCGGCCGGCCTGGCCTGGGCCCTGCTCGCCGGCTACGCGCGGCGCATGGCCCCCGTGCACCTCCAGGGCAAGGCCATGGCCATCGCCATGGCGGGCATCCCCGTCGCCCTCTCCCTGGGCGTGCCCGCCGGTACCTTCCTCGGCGACTGGCTCGGCTGGCGCGTGGCGTTCCTGTCGATGACGGTGCTCACGGTGGTCCTGTTCGTCTGGATCCTGGCGGCCGTACCGGACTTTCCCGGACAGGCGCGCGGCGAGCGGCCCAGGATGCTGCGCGCCCTGCGCGTCCCCGGCGTCACCCCGGTCCTCTTCGTCACGCTCGTCTTCGTCCTCGCCCACACCGTCCTGTACGCGTACATCGCCACCTACCTCGACGACATCGGCCTGGGCGGCAGCACGGGCCTGGTACTGCTCGTCTTCGGCGGGGCGTCGCTGGCGAGCATCTGGATCGTCGGCGCGCAGATCAACCGCCGGCTGCGCGGGCTGACCGTCGGCGGCGCCGTGCTGGTGGCCGTGGCGGCCGCGCTGCTGGCCGTCCTGTCCGACAGCACCGCCCTCGTCTACGTCGCGGTGGTGCTGTGGGGCCTGGGCTGGGGCGGTGTGCCGACGCTGCTCCAGACGGCCGTGGGCGACGCCGGCGGCGACCACGCCGACTCGGCGCAGGCGATGCTGGTCACCCTCTGGAACGCGGCCATGGCGGGCGGCGGCATCGCCGGCGGGATCCTGCTGGACGAGGCGGGCAGCGAGTCGTTCCCCTGGACGGTGCTGGTGCTCCTGCTGCCGGTGATCGCGGTCGTCCTGTATGCCCGCCGGGCGGGCTTCCCGGCGCACCGCCCGGTGGCCCCGGCGGAGGGAGCGGCACCCGTTTCGGACCCGGCCACCTGACGCCCCGGAAACCTGAGGACCGGCCCCGGAGAGCAGGCCGCACGGCCCGCCCTCCGGGGCCGGCGCGGCGCCCTCCGGGGCCGGCGCGATTCCCGCCGCATGTTCACCGTTCGCCCGCGGGCCGGCCCGTCGCGGTCCGGCCGGACGCATGTTCATGATTTGTTGACACTTCACCCCGCGAATCCGCCGAGGAGTGCTCCGGTACTGGTAGAGCCGCTCCCGGCCCCCCGCACGCGCTCTTCGCGCACGCCCGGTGACAGAGTGTTTTCGCAGGTCAGGGGGCGAGTTCGCGAAATCGGGCGGCGAACCGGGCAAACCTCGGCCCGGACGGTACTTTCGCCTCGTGCGTGTGTGCCATGTGGCCACCCGGACGTGGACGGCGGCGAGGAACGAGGGGGAGTGGCGTCACATGTCGTCGAGTGAGGTGAGCGCGGCGGTGCTGGGAGAGGGCGCGGGCCTGCGGAGCTTCGTGGACGAGGTGTTCCAGGCGTTCCAGCGTTCCGAGCAGCGCCGCTGGGCTCAGGCGTACTTGTGGGCGCTGCTCCACGCGTCCGGCAAGAAGACACCGCGGAGCATGGCGCTGACGACGTCCTTGCCGCCGGCCGCGGCTCACGGCCTGCACCAGTTCATCAACGCCAGCCCGTGGGACTGGACCCCGGTGCGCCGCCGCCTCGCCCGGCGGGTGGCCGCGAGCACGACACCGTACGCCTGGACCGTCGCCGAACTCATCATTCCCAAGCGCGGCGAGCATTCGGTCGGCGTGCACCGGAGGGTCGACCGGACGACCGGACGCACCGTCAACTGCCAGCGCGCACTGGGTCTCTTCCTGGTTGCGGGCGGGCACTGCTACCCGGTCGACTGGGGCCTGGTGCTGGGCGGCGGCTGGAACGCGGACCGGGAGCGCATGCGCCGCGCGCGCGTTCCCGCCGCCGAGACGGGGCGCGCGGTCGCCGACCATGTCCTCGGATACGCCGCTGACGCGGCCGCACAGCCGCACTTACCGCGCCTGCCCTGGGTGCTGGACCTGACGCGGTGCGACGACGCGGCCGGTGTCCTGGCCGGCCTCGCCCGGCAGGGCGCGGACGTGGTGTGCGAGGTCACCCCCGACCAGCCGGTGCCGGCGGGGCGGCACCAGCCCGCCACCACCGTGCGCGCGCTCATGGAGGACCGGCACGCCCGGCAGACGCACGTGATCCTGGGCCGGGCCCCTGACGGCCGGACGCGGGCGGTGCCCGTGCACACGTACGCGGGCACGCTGGGGCTGCCGGGGCCCGGCGGCGGGGACGACGCCGGCGCCCGTCCGTACCGCACGCTGGAGCGGCCCGACCCGGAGGGGCGGCGGCCGGCCCGGTACTGGCTCACCACGCTCATGGACCACCGGGTGGAGGAGGTCCTGCGGCTCGCCCGCGGACACGCTGCCGCGCTCACGGCCGTGGCCGTGCTCGGCCGGCGGTTCGGCGTCCTCGACTTCGAGGGCCGTTCGTTCCCCGGCTGGCACCACCACATGACCATGGCCTCGGCCGCCTATGTCTACCAGTGCCTGGCCGACGCGCCCGGCAAGGGCCCCGTGCCCCCGGACGCGCCGGCCCGTGCACCGGATCCATCGGCCGCCGCACTCACCGGCACGCCGAACTGACGCAGAACCGAGGAGAAAGGGTGGGCTACGTGAGACGGGTACTCGTGGTGGAGCCGGACGGCGCCGCCGTCGCGGCCATGGTGCGCGATCTGCGGCGTCAGGGATTCGCCGCGCGCGGCACCTGCACCGGGGAACAGGCCGTGCGCGGCTGTGGCGACGCCGATCTGGTGCTGTTCTCCCTGGAGTTGCCCGATATCGACGGACTGGAACTGTGCCGGTCCCTGAGGATGAACGGCAACACGGCGCTGATGGCCGTCACCGAGGCCGATGACGAACTGGAGCGCGTTCTCGTCCTGAACGCGGGCGCGGACGACTGCGTGGTGAAAACCTGGGGATTCCGCGAAATAGTCGCCCGGATCGAGGCGGTACTGCGCCGGTCCCAGCCCCGGCAGATCCTTCCGGAGGCCATTTCCCTGCACGATCTGCACATCGATCCGCGGCGCCGGGAAGTACGGTTGCGCGACCGGCTCGTCGGCGTCACGTCGAAGGAATTCGAGCTGCTGTACACCTTGGCGGCCACCCCTGAGAAGGTCGTCACACGCAAGGAATTGATGGCGCGGGTCTGGGGGAGTGACTGGGGTCACGCCAGTCGCACCATCGACACCCACGTCAGCAGCCTCCGGGCGAAACTCGGCTTCAACGGCTGGATCATCACCGTCCGGGGCGTCGGCTACCGCATGGGCTACGCCTGGCGCGTACCCGAGACGTCCGCGGGCTGAACGGGCGGGCGGTCCCCCGTCGGACCGCCCGCCCGTTCAGCCCCGCACCGCCTGCCCCACCCCACGTCACGCCGGCGCGTGCTCCAGCCGCCGCAGCAGCGGATGGCGGGCCGCGCCGGTCGCCCCCGCCACCTGCCGCGCCCACCAGGCCGACGCCAGGTTCGACGACAGCAGCGTGCGGCGCGGCTCCCGCCGGGCCAGCTCGGTGAGCGCGGCGAGCGTGCCCATACCCGTACCGGTGAACAGCAGCGCCGTGCCGGCGGGCAGCTCCCGCTCCCGTATCCGCCGCAGGATCGCCCCGGTCGTCACCGCGTACGGGTCGTAACGCGCCCCGCCGTCCGCGTCCGCGTCGGCCGCCGGCACCCTCACCACTTTGTCGACCGTGAGGCCCGCCTCCTCCCAGAAGGCGCGGGAGGCGTCGGTGAGCCACGGCTCGTACGGGGAGACCAGCGTCAGGCGGGTCACCCCGAGCGCCGCGCAGGCCGCGAGGATGGCCTGCGTGGAGGACCCGACCGGCGATCCGGCCCGCCGGGACAGCTCGTCGCAGAACTCCCGGTCGCCGTCGGGGCCCAGCAGGTAGTGCGAGGCGCTGCACGCCACCACGGTCGCGTCCAACCGCAGAGCCCCGAAACTCCCGAGCAGCTCCGGCAGCGCATCGTTGTACGTCTCCAGCATCGCCCTGAGATCCAGACCGGGCGTCACCGGGAAACGGGTGGTGTACACATTCGTGCCGGCCCCGAGCAGATGGTTGAACTCGGGTTCCGCCGTCGGGTTCTCCGGCGGTACGACGACCCCCAGCCGGGGCAGCGAGAAGAGATCCATGACCTCACCGTAGGGCGCGCGTCACACCAAGGGGACGAGACCGCCCGTTAATTGGCGCTCCCGCCACCCGCGCCTTGCACTCCTTTTCCTTCCTGACATTTCTTGACACCCCGCCACGTGATCCTGACACGGCCGCTGTTGTGATTTCCGTGCGAGCCGTCAAGGATATGGATAAGCGATCAACGCCCGACGCCACCCGGGGCGCGGTGCGGACCCTTTTCGAGAATGCCGACCCTTTCGGATTCCCTCGGGAACTTCGGGAGCAAGGAGTGAAGGACATGGCATTGGCAGAAAACCCCGAGGTGTTGCGGACGCCGCCCCGCATATCCGACGCGACCCTGCGGGACTCCGCGCACATGGCCGGTGTCGAGTTCGGCCCCCAGGACGCCGCCGCCATCGCCGGCCTGCTGGTGCGCACCGGAGTCGAACTGGTCGAGGTCGGCATGGTCTCCGGACCGGACTCCAAGGACGCCGACCTCGTCCTCGCCACCCACGAGGCCGTCGGCCCCGAGCGCAGCATGACGCTCCTCGTCGTCCGGGACCGCCGCCAGGTCGCGCGCGCCCTCGACGAGGCCGAACGCCTGGGCGTACGGCACATCATGTACTCCATCCCCACCTCCGAGCAGCACGCGCGGCTCAAGCTCGACTCACCCAGTCCCAAGTTCCTTCAGTCACTGGCGCGTTCGGCGATCGTCCAGGCCAAGGAGCGCGGCTTCCACGTCACCTTCAGCGGAGAGGACGGCGCTCGCACCCCCAAGGAGCGGCTCGTCCCCTACGTCGAGGCCGGATTCGCGGCGGGAGCCGACCGGTTCCGGCTCGCGGAGACCGTCGCCTTCCTCTCCCCCTGGCAGATGGAGAGCGTGATCGGGGACATCGCCGCCATCGACGGCTCCGAGATCGAGATCCACTCGCACAACATGCTCGGCATGGCCGTAGCCAACTCCCTGGCCGCCGTCCGCGCCGGCGCCCGCTGGATCTCCGCGACCGTCGGCGGCATCGGCGAACGCGGCGGCAACGCCCCGCTGGCCGAACTGCTCACCTCGCTGCGCGTCATCCACGGCGACACCCGCTTCGACCTGACCCACCTCACCGAACTGTCCCGGCTCGCCCTCAGGGGTGCCGGCCTCGGCGACGCCTTCCAGCCCGGGCCGACCACCCCGCACGCCTTCGCCTACGAGCTGCCCGGCCAGCTCAGCCACCCCGAGGCGTACGAGACGTTGCCGGCCGAACTCGTCGGCAACCGGCGCGCACTGCGGGTGCGCAGCCGCCTCACCACCGCCCTGGTCGGCTGGGCACTGGCCGACTCGGGCCTCGACGTCGACATCGACGCCTTCACCCCCTGGCTGGCCGAACGGCAGGAACGAGAGGGCCGCCCGCTGCTCGACCGCGACGCGATCCGCGAGGCCGCCGTCGACTTCCGCCCCGTACCCGCCTGACCCCCGTCCCTCCCCTCACCACGGAGCTGAACCCATGTCCACCGCCACCCTGACCGGCGTCTGCCCCGAGTGCGAGACCCACCTGACCGTGCCCCCGGTCACCGCGGGCGAGACCCTCTCCTGCCCCGAATGCGTCCTGACCCTGCGCGTCGAGGCCGTCGAGGACGGCCGGCTGTCGCTGGAGACGGTCGAGGTCCAACTCCGCGACTGGGGCCAGTGACATGGGCGCCACCCGCACCGCGGCCATCGTCGCGGACCGCGTCGCCTGGGAGGAACGCC
The DNA here is from genome assembly GCF_044390325.1 of Streptomyces sp. NPDC018964. NCBI lineage: Bacteria > Bacillati > Actinomycetota > Actinomycetes > Kitasatosporales > Streptomycetaceae > Streptomyces > Streptomyces sp. NPDC018964. The sequence continues at coordinate 117,554 of NZ_JBIRYZ010000020.1, read as the reverse complement.
TGCTCATCGAGGCCGCACCGGCCTTCGGCCTCCGCCTCGACTGGGTCAACGACGAGTCCCTCACCCTCGGCCACCCCGACGCACCCGCCCTGCGGGGTTACGACACCGTCCTGATCCGCAGCCGCAGCTACACCCGCGGCGGGCTGATCGCCACCCTCACCGAGGCGGCCGGCGTCCCCACCCTCAACACCGCCCGCGCCATCCACGCCTGTGAGAACAAGGCCGCCCTGCGGGCCCTGCTGCACACCGCCGGCGTGCCCGTGCCCGACCACCGGCTGGTGCTCTCCCGCAAGGACTTCGACAAGGCACTCGCCGAACTGCCGCCGCCCGTCGTCCTCAAGCCCGTCTTCGGCGGCATGGGCAGACGGGTCACCCTCATCCGGCACGCCGACATCGCCCCCTCGGTCTACGACTACATCGAGGACCTGGCCCACGCCTTCGAACAGGCCGCCCTCATGGAGCCGTACCTCGGCGGCGGCTCGGTGCGCTGCCTCGTCGTCGGCCGCGAACTGGTCGGCGCCGCCGAGTTCGAGAGCGGCGGCACCGACTGGCGCAACAACGCGGCCCTCGGCAACAGGAACCGCGCCGCCGGCCACGACCCCGACATCCTCAAGACCGTCGACGCCGTGGTGGACGTCCTGGGGCCGGGGATCTACGGCGTCGACCTCTTCCGCACCCCCGACGGCCTCGTCGTCAACGAGGTCAACCACGCGCCCGGCTTCCGGGCGGTGGCCACCGCCACCGGAGCGGACATCCCCTCGGCCGTCGGCCGCTACGTGCAGGAGTTGCTCGCATGATCCGCGCAGGAGTCGTCGGCGCCTCCGGGCTCGCCGGCGGCGAACTCATCCGACTCGTCACCCAGCACCCCGACCTGGAGCTGACCTTCCTCGGTGGCTCCTCCAGCATCGGCAGGCGCCCCGCCGAACTCCACCCCGGACTGCGCCTCGGCGGGCACCTGACGGTGCGGCCCGTCACCGAGGAGACCGCCGACGAGGTCGACGTCCTCTTCCTGGCCACCCCGGCACCCGTCTCGGCCGAACTGGCCGCCCTGCTCGCCGACCGCGTCCCCGCCGTCATCGACCTCAGCGGCGCCTTCCGCATCCGCACCCCGGAACTGCACGACCGCTGGTACCCGAAGGTGCGCCGCCGCCCCGACCTCGCCGACCGGTTCGTCTACGGCGTACCGGAGCTGATCGGCGACCGGCTCAGGGACGCCCCGCTGATCTCGCTGCCCGGCTGCTACGCCACCGCGATCACCCTCGGCCTGGCCCCGCTCACCCTCGGCCTCGGCCTCGGCCTGAAGACGGTGGTCGTCGACGGCAAGAGCGGCTCCAGCGGCGGCGGGCTGCGACTGCGCACCTCCGACCTGCACCCCTTCCGTGCCGGGGCCATCGCCCCGTACTCCCCGACCGGGCACCGGCACGCCGCCGAGGTCGCCGACTTCCTGGAGCGCGACCGCCCCGGCGCCGTCGGCAGCCTGTCCATGTCGGCGTACGGGGTCTCCCACGTACGCGGACTGCTCACCTCCTCCTACGTCTTCACCGACGCGACGATCGACCAGCGCGAGCTGGCTCGGGCCTACCTGCGCTTCTACCGAGGCAAGCCCTTCGTGCGGGTGCGGCGGCACGAGGAGACGCTGATCCCGGTGCCCGACCCGCAGGCCGTCCTCGGCTCCAACTACGCCGACGTGACCGCTCTGTACGACGAGGACGGCGGCCGGATCGTGGTGCTCGCCGCCCTCGACAACCTCGTCAAGGGCGCCGCCGGACAGGCCGTGCAGGCCGCCAACCTGCGGTTCGGCCTGCCGGAGGAGACGGGGCTGACGCAGCAGCCGGTGGTGCCGGCATGAGCGCCCGCGACACCGTCCCCACGGTGGTGAAACTCGGCGGAAGCTGCCTGGACGACCTCGACGGCGGCTGGTGGGACGACCTGGCCCGGCACGGGCGCAGCCACCCCCTGATCCTCGTGCACGGCTGGTCCAAGCCGCTCAGGCGGCTCCGCCCCCGCTACGGCGAACCCTCCGCGATCCTGCGCGACCGCTACGGCAACCAGAGCCGCTGGACCACGCCCGAGGTCATCGAGGACATCAAGACCGTCAGCGCCGGGCTCGCCGAGGACGTCCTCGGGAGGCTCGCGGACCGTGGCATCACCGGCGAACGGCTCGTCGGCAGCGACGGCCTGGTGAACGCGGGCGAGGGCGAGCGCTGGTGGTGGCGGGAGAAGGAACTGGTCGAACTCGAGAACCTCGTCGGACCCATCACCGGCGTCGACCCGGCACCCCTGAAGGACCTGCTGCCCGGCCACGCCCACGTGGTCACCCCGCTCGCCCGCGACGCGGCCGGCCGGGAGGTCAACACCGACGCCGACCGGGCCGCCGCCGCGATCGCCGCCGCCGTCGGCGCCACCGACCTCGTCCTGGTCACCGACGTCGGCCACCTGCTGATCGACGACCGGCCGGTGCGCCGGATCAGCGCCCGCGAGGCGGCCGCCTTCCGCGACGGCGGCGCCAAGGGCGGCATGCGCAAGAAGCTGCGGGCCGCCGGCGAAGCCCTGGACGGGGGTGTGGCGCGGGTCGTCATCGGCAGCGCCGCCGTCACCCCGCTGCTGGCCGGCCGCACCGGCACGCTCATCACCGCCTCGCCGGCCCCGGCCCACCCCGCGGGAGCGAGCGCATGACGCGGCCCCGTGTCCTGGTCGTCGACAACGGCACCCTCTCACTGCCGCAACTGTGCCGCAGATTCGAGCAGCTGGGCTCGCTCACCGAGACCGTCGACGCCGCGTCCGTACCCACCCGGCTGAACGGGCGCCACCAGGCGATCGTGCTCAGCGGCACCAAGGTGCGCGCCTACGACCGGACCTACTACCAGCCGCTGATCGACCTCGTCACCCACGCCGACGTGCCCGTCTTCGGCATCTGCGGAGGCATGCAGATCCTCGCCGTCGCCGCTGGCGGCCGGCTCGCCGAGGGACCGCAGCGGGTCGGTGGCCACGAGGCGCAGGTCGACACCACGGAACCGCTGTTCAGCCATGTCGAGCCGACGGTCACCGTGTTCCACCGGCACACCCTCTACCTCCAGGAGGCCCCGCCGGGCTACCGCGCCATCGGCCACTCCGCACAGGCACCCGTGGAGTTCCTGCGCTCCGACGACGGCCGCCTCCTCGGCTCCCAGGCCCATCTGGAATTCCGCAGGGACGGCCTGGAGATCCTGCGGGGCTTCACCGAGCTGTACCGGTGACCCCGCGCCGCGACCGCCCCCGCCGGGCGCATGTGACACGTCCCCTTCCCCCTTCCGCACCGGACCCGAGGAGTACGCCATGAGCGCTCTGGAAGACCCGCAGGACCCCGCCCTCACCGTCCGCCTCCACGGCAGCGGCGGCACCATCGAGGGCTGGGTGGTCGTCGACACGCTCGTCGACGGCCTGGCAATGGGCGGCACCCGGATGACCCCCGGCGTCACCGAGGAGGAAGTCGCCGGACTGGCCCGCGACATGACCGAGAAGTTCACCCTGGCCGGGCTGCGCATCGGCGGCGCCAAGGCCGGGATCGTCTCCGACGGCACCGACCGCGAGACCACCTTCCGCACCTTCGGCCGCACCGTGAAGCCGCTCCTGCACGGCGGCATCCACCTCGGCATCGACATGGGCGTCACACCCGCCGACCGGGCCGTCTTCTTCGACGAGGCCGGCTACGACCCCCGCTACCGCCCCGGTGCCCCCGACATGCCGATCGACTGGCGCACGTACTACGAGCCGCTGATCGACGCCACCGGACACGGCGTCGGCGTGGCCGCCCTCACCGCGCTGGAGGTGAGCGGCCGCACCGGAGCGGCGCGGGTCGTGGTGCAGGGCTTCGGCGCGGTGGGCCGGGCGGTGGCGCGGTTCCTCGAGGACCACGGGCACACCGTCGTCGCCGTCGCCGACGTCGAGGGCACCATCAGCGCGGATCGGCTTCCGGTGGCCGGACTGATCGCCGTCACCGACCGGTTCGGACGTATCGACCGCGCCCGGCTGCCGGAGGGCGTGACCCTCTCCGGGGAGCCCGACGCCTGGCTGGACGTGGACGCGGACATTCTCGTGCTGGCCGCGCAGAAGTACGCGCTGACCGCCGAGAACACCCACCGTCTGCGGGCCGGGCTGGTCGTCGAGGGCGCCAACCTCGCCTCCAGCGCCGCCGCCAAGGAGAAGGTCGCCGCCTCCGGTGCCGCCCTGGTGCCCGGTGTCATCGCCAACATCGGCGGCGCCGCGTCCGCCGCCCTGGCCGTCACCCGTGTCGTCCCCTTCGACCTGCCGGCCGAGGCACGCAGGACATGGGTGTTCGACTGGGTCGGCGACCGGGTCCGGCAGAACACCCGTGACCTGCTGGAGATCGCTTCCGCCCGCGCGGGCGACCCGCTGCCCGAGCTGCTCGCCGCCCGCCGCAAGGACCTGCGATGAGCAGCGTCGCCGCCGAACGGCCGGCGCCCGCGTACCGGGTGCCCACGGGGCGTGCCGCGGAGTACCGGCGGCGCGGCTGGTGGCGGGACGAGACCTTCCTCGACGACCTGCACCGCCAGGCCCGGCTGCGTCCGCACCGGACGGCCGTCGCGGGCCGGCGCGTCGCCGAGTCCCGCACCGACACCCTCGACTACGCGGAACTGGACCGCCTCACCGACCGGTTCGCCCTGGCTCTGCTCGAACTGGGTGCGGAACGCGGTGACTTCGTCGCCGTACAGCTCCCCAACCGCTGGGAGATGGTGCCGCTGATCTTCGCCTCCCTCCGGATCGGTGCGGTCATCGTCCCCATCTCCCCGCTGTGCGCCGGGGAGGAGCTGCGCCACCGTCTCGCGCTCACCGGTGCGCGGGTGTACGTCACCCTGCCCGGCACGGCGGACGCGCCGTCGGCGGAGGCCGCAGTCCGGCTCCGGGACGAACTGCCCGCGCTCGCCCACGTCCTGGTGGCGGACGGTCCCGTGCCCGAGGGCGCGCTCGGTTTCCACGAGCACTTCGTGGCGGTGGAGCGGGAGGCGGGAAAGGGCGCGGCCGCCCGGCTGGACGGCCTGGCGGCCGGGGCCGACGACCCCTTCGTGGTGCTGTTCACCTCCGGCACCACCGGCCTGTCCAAGGGCGTCGTGCACAGCCCGAACACCGTCCACTCGGCCGTCCGCGGCTACGTCGACGCGTTCGGCGCCGGCGAGGACTGGGTGGCGGCCGTCTCGACGCCACTGGTGCACTACTCCGGGTTCGCGCAGGGCGTCCTCGGCTCGGTCCTGCTGGGCGGCACCGTCGCCTTCCAGGACGTACGCCGCAACGAGGCGCTGCTCGACCTGGTGGAACGCTACGGCGCCACCCTGCTGTACGGGCCGCCCGCCACCCTCGCGGACGTCGCCGCGTCGCAGCGGGCCCGGCGGCGCGACACGAGCACCCTGCGGCACGCGGTGATCGGCTCGGCACCGGTCCTGCCGGAGCTGGCCGACGAGGTGTCCGCGACACTGGGCGCCCGCGCCCACTCGTTGTGGGGCATGTCCGAGAACGGCCCTGTGACCACCACCCGGCCCGAGGACCCCGAGGGCTGGGCGGCGCACAGCAACGGCCGCGCGATCGACGCCATGGAGGTCCGGATCGAGACGTCCGGCGCCACCGGGGGCGAGGGCGAGCACGTGGGCCGGCTGAAGGTGCGCGGGGCGTCGCTGGCGCTCGGCTACCTCCGGCGCCCGGAGGCGTTCGCGGCCGAACTCGACGCCGACGGCTGGTTCGACACCGGCGACCTCGCCCGCGCCGACGGGCGCGGCGGCATCCGCATCCTCGGGCGGGCCCGTGACGCGATCGTGCGTGACGGGCGGGTGGCCCCGGTGGCGGAGCTGGAGGCGCTGATCGGCAGCCACCCCGAGGCCGTCGAAGCGGCCCTGGTCGGCCTCGGACCGACGGACGGCGGGGGAGCGGGGAGCGCCGCCGAGAGCCCGGAAGACCCCGTGGGCTCCGTGGGCGGCGGAAGCGGCGGGATCGTCGCCGTCGTGGTCGGTCGCGACGGCGGGGGTCCCAGCCTCGAGGACGTCCGCGCCCGGCTCACCGGGGCCGGTCACGACCCTCGTTTCCTCCCGGACCGCCTGGAACGGGTACCCGCCCTCCCCAAGACCCTCACCGGCAAGATCCGCAAGGCCGAACTCCGGGCACGGTTCGCCGACGCACCGGCGACCACCACCTGACCGCACCCCGGACGCCCTCCCCGACGACCGCGCCGCGCCTGCCGACCGCACCACAACCCCTGGAGCCGTCATGTCCCACCCCGTACCGGTCCCCATGTCGGCGACGCTGGCCGCCGACGCCGTGCTGGCCCGGCGGCGTGCGGCCGGGGAACGGGTGCTGTCGATGGCGAGCGGGGAGATCGGGCTGCCGGTGCTGCCCGGGCTGGTGGCGCGGCTCGGTGCGGCGGCCGGGGAGAACGCGTACGGCCCCGTGGACGGGAGCCCTGCCCTGCGCGGCGCGGCCGCCGGGTACTGGGGGCGGCGCGGGCTGGACACCGAGCCGGGGCGGGTGGTGGCGGGGCCGGGCAGCAAGTCGCTGCTGTTCGCCCTGCTCCTCGCCCTCGGCGGTGATGTGGTCGTGCCGGTCCCGAGCTGGGTCAGCTACGCCGCCCAGGCCCGTCTCGCCGGGGCGCGCCCCCTGCCCGTACCGATCCTGCCGGGCGAGGGCGGCGTGCCCGACCCGGACCGGCTGTGCGAGGCGGTCGCCGACGCCCGCGCCGCCGGGCGTACCCCCCGCGCCGTGGTCGTCACCGTGCCCGACAATCCGACCGGCACCATCGCGTCGGACGGCACCCTGCGGCGGCTGGCCCGCGCCGCCCGCGACCTGGACCTCGTCATCGTCTCCGACGAGATCTACGGCGACCTGGTGTACGACACCGCCGCGCCGGCCGTCTCCCCGGCCGTGCACGCACCCGAGCGGACCGTCGTCACCACCGGACTGACCAAGAACCTGGCGCTCGGAGGATGGCGCACCGGCGTGGCCCGGCTGCCGGACGGTGAGCTGGGGCGCGGCCTGCGCTCCCGGCTCGTCGCCGTCGCCAGCCAGATCTGGTCCAGCCCGCCGGCACCGGTGCAGACGGCGGCCGCGTACGCCTTCGAAGAGCCGCCCGAGGTCGTGGAGCGGGTCGCGGCGAGCCGGCGGCTGCACGAGCGGGTGGTGCGCGCGGTCGCCGACCGCTTCGCCGCGGCCGGCGCGCGGACGGCGCCGGTCGCCGCGACCTGCTACCTCTACCCGGACTTCGGGCCCCTGTGCGACCGTCTGACCCGCGTGCACGGCGTGCGCGACGGCGACGCCCTGGCCGGGCTGCTGCTCGACCGCCACGGGGTCGGCGTCCTGCCCGCGAGCGCCTTCGGGGAGCCGGGGCGCCCGCTGCGGATCCGGGTGGCGACCAGCCGCCTCTACGGCGACACCGACGAGCGGCGCACCGCCGCCCTGACGACCCCGGACCCCCTCGCCCTGCCGTGGATCCGCGCGTCCGTGGACCGCCTCGGTGAGGTTCTGGCCGACCTCACGGGAGCCGACGCGCCCGCGGTCCCCGCCCCGCGCCCCTGAACGCCCGAACACACCGACGCGACGAAGGAGTCACCCATGTCCAGCCCTCATCTCCCCGTCCTCTTCGAGGCCGAGTACGGCGGTGCCCGCCACGTCGGCTTCGGCCGCCCCGAGGACGGCGCGCGGCAGACCCTCCACCGGGTCGGGGACGGCGCGGTGGCCGCCGCCTTCGTCGCCACCGACGGCTCGGAGGCGGCCCTGCGCGCGGCCCTCACCGAGGGCGCGGAGAGCGTCGTCGTCACCACCGGTGACCCCGGCCTGCGTCTGCTGCCCCCGCTGCTGCCGACCGCGTCCGGCAAGGCGCTGCTGAGCGGCTTCATGGGCACGCACAAGAAGAAGTGGGGCGGCCGGACCGCTCCGGTGGACGGCGAGTTCACCCCGCCCAAGTGGTTCTTCAAGGGCTTCGGCGACTGGGTGCGGCTGCCGGGCGAGGACCTGATCGTGCCCGGGCGGCCGGTCGCCCTCATCGAGGAGCCGGAGGTCGCCCTCGTCTACGTCAACGACGCCGACGGCACCCCGCACTACGCGGGCTACACCTTCGGCAACGACCTGTGCGACATCGGCCTGCACCGCCGGGATCCCGGCTACAACCCGTACTGCAAGCTGTGCGACACCGCGCTCACCCCGTGGCTGTTCCTCGGCCCGCCGCCGCGCACGGTGACCGGGCGGGTCACCATCGTCCGGGACGGCGCGACAGCCTGGGAGGGCGGTTTCGACTGCGGTGACGACGCGCTCTACCACCGGGGGCAGGACATGGCCGATCACCTGTTCACGTACCCCGCGGTGCGGCGGCCGGGACTGGTCAACTATGTGCTGCTGGGCGCCGACGAGGCGAGTTTCCACGACGGGTTCCGGATCGCCGACGGCGACCGCGTCACCATCGACGTGAAAAGCCACGGCGTCACTTTCGACAACCGCGTGCGCTTCGTCTCCCCGGCCCCCCACACCACCCCCGCGGCGGCCCCCGCCCCCGGCACGGAGGCTTCTGTCGCGGGCGCGTGAACACCTCGTGAAGCGAGGCCGGCCGGACTGTGCAGCGGACGGCCGGCCCGTGCAGGCTCGGACCAGCACCCCCGTTCATCCCAACGGCCTTGATATCGACCGGACTTCGCAGGAGGAGAGGCGGCGTGCCCGCAACCCGTCAGAAACAGGTGCACCTCGCGGCCCAGTTGCCCGGCATCCACAATGTGACCGTCTGGTCGGACCCGCGTTCCGGGAGCCAGATCGCCATCGACTCGTTCGTCCGGCTCGCGCGGACCGTCGAACGCGGCCGGTTCGACTTCTTCTTCCTCGCCGAGGGACTGCGGCTGCGCGAGCACAAGGGGAAGGTCTACGACCTGGACATCGCGGGCCGCCCCGAGAACCTGACCGTGCTCAGCGCCCTGGCCGCCGTCACCACGCACCTGGGCCTGGCCGCCACGGTCAACACCACCTTCAACGAGCCGTACGAGGTGGCGCGCCGCCTCGCCACCCTGGACCGGCTCAGCGGAGGGCGGGCCGCCTGGAACGTGGTCACCAGCCATGACGCCTTCACCGGCGAGAACTTCCGCCGGGGCGGTTTCCTCCCCGAGGCCGACCGTTACACCCGCGCCGCGGAATTCCTCACCGCGGCAAGGGAGTTGTGGGACAGCTGGGCCGACGGCGACCTGCGGGCCGACGCGGCGTCGGGGGAGTACGTACGGGCCGGGGCCGGCCGCTTCGCCCACCGCGGCCGGCACTTCGACATATCCGGCCGGTTCAGCACCCCGCCCGGACCCCAGGGCCACCCGGTGGTCATCCAGGCCGGCGAGTCCGACGCGGGCCGCGAGTTCGCCGCCTCCGACGCCGAAGTCGTCTTCAGCAAGCACAACCGGCTCGACGCCGCCCGCGCCTTCTACCGGGACGTGAAACGCCGTCTGCCCCGCTACGGCCGCCGCCCCGAGGACCTGCTGATCCTTCCCACCGCCAACGTGGTCGTGGCCGACACCGACGAGGAGGCCGCCGCCCGTGCCGACGAGATCAGCCGGGAACTGGTGAGCCCGCAGACCGCGATCGCCCATCTGGAGGCGGTCTGGGGCCGCGACCTGTCCGGATACGACCCCGACGGCCCGCTGCCCGACATCGAGCCCGAGGACGACGCGCACTTCCTCAAGGGGCACTCCGTGTTCCGCAAGGACCGCGCCGAGACCGCCCGCAAGTGGCGCGAACACGCGGAGGAACGCGGCCTGTCCATCCGGGAACTGGTCATCGAGGTCGGTGGCCGCCCCACCTTCACCGGCAGCCCCCGCACGGTCGCCGACGCCATCGACCACTACGTCCAGACCGACGGCGCCGACGGTTTCGTCCTCGTCCCGCACCTCACGCCGGGCGGCCTGGACGACTTCGTGGACCGGGTGGTGCCGCTGCTCCAGGAGAAGGGCGTCCACCGGGCCGACTACACCGGCACCACCCTCCGCGACCATCTCGGTCTTTCCGACGCCCCCCGCCCGGCTTCCTGGGGCGGCCGCCCCGCCGGACACGACGCGCACGACCCGAAGGAGACCTCCGCATGACCGGCACGACCGGCGCCCCCGGCGGCCCGACGCACCTCGCCGTCGCCCTCGACGGTGCCGGCTGGCACCCGGCGGCCTGGCGCGAGGACGGCGCCCGTCCCGCCGAACTGCTCACCGCCGGTTACTGGGCCGGCCTGGTCACGGAAGCCGAACGGGGACTGCTCGACTTCGTCACCCTCGAGGACGGCCTCGGCCTCCAGTCCGCCGCCTTCCACCGCCCCGACGACCGCACCGACCAGGTCAGGGGCGCCGTCGACGCGGTGCTGCTCGCCTCCTACCTGGCCCCGCTCACCACCCGCATCGGCCTGGTCCCGACCACGAACGTCACCCACACCGAGCCGTTCCACCTGGCCATCGGCATCGCGACCCTCGACCACGCCGGCCGGGGCCGGGCCGGCTGGCGCCCGCAGGTATCGTCCCGCGCGGCCGACGCCGGCCTCTTCGGCCGCCGTACCACGCCTCAGCTCACCGACGAGGACGTCACCGACCCGGAGCGGATCGCCGCCCGGCTGCACGACCTGTTCGCCGAGGCCACCGACGTGGTGGAGGCGGTGCGGCGGCTGTGGGACAGCTGGGAGGACGACGCCGAGATACGGGACGCGGCGACCGGCCGCTTCCTCGACCGCGACAAGGTCCACCACATCGACTTCCAGGGCCGGTACTTCAGCGTCAAGGGCCCCTCGATCACCCCGCGCAGCCCCCAGGGCCAGCCGCCCGTGTTCAGCCTCGCCCACGCCTCCACACCGTACGAGTTCGCGGCCGCCGCCTCCGACGCCGTCGCCGTCACCCCGCGCGACCGGGAGGGCGCGGCGGCGATCCTCGCCCAGGTGGACGCGGCGGTCCGGCGGTCCGGCCGCGACCTGGCCGAGCGCCCGCTGCGGATCTTCGCCGACCTCCTCGTCCTCCTCGACGAACGGCCGGGCGCCGCCGCCCGCCGACTGGCCCGCCTCGACGAGCGGGCCGGGGCCGGACTCCGCTCCGACGCCGGGATCTTCACCGGCACACCCGGCGAACTGGCCGACCTGCTGCTCGACTGGCGCGCCGCCGGACTGGACGGCTTCCGGTTGCGACCGGCCGTCCTGCCGCACGACCTGACGGCGATCACCCGCGGCCTGGTCCCCGAACTGCAGCGCCGCGGCGCCTTCCGCACCGCGTACGACAGCACCACCCTCCGCGGCCACCTGCGCCTTCCGCGCCCCGCCAGCCGCTACGCGAAGGCGGGGGGCTGAAGGACCCGCGGTGATCTCCTCCCGGAAGTACGGTTCCGCGAGCGGACCCGGCGGCCTGCCCGCGCATCTCCGCTGATCGCCGCAGGAGGGTCCGTTAAGGTCGTGCCGGAGGCGCGGACCGGGGCGGCGGGCCGGGCGTTCGGCGCCCTGCCGGGGGATGTGCCCCGGATGCGCCCTCTCGGTCGGAGGACCGAGGGAACGCGCAGGTCGGAGCCGATGTCATGGGGGCACAGTGCGATTGCGAGTGGAGTTCACGACCGAGCCCTTCGACCTCGACGAGGTGCCCGCGCACGCGGTGGTGGCCCGCGAGGTCGTCGAGGCGGCGGAGCTGGACGCGGTGGACGTCGGACCGTTCGGCAACACCGCCGAGGGCGGCGCCGACGCGGTGCTCGGCGCCGTCGACACGATGCTGCGCAGGGCGCTGACGGCCGGCGCCACCCGCATCTCGCTCCAGGTCAACGTCGTCGAGGACGGCGACCGGTGACCGGCACCGGTGACGAGGCCTTCATCGCGGCGGTGAAACCGCTGGTCGACGCCATGGGCGGCGAGATGGTCCCGCCGGACGAGGCCGGGACCGACGACGTGGTGCTCTCCTGGGAGGGCGCCGCCGTCGTCGCCGTACGGCTGCCGCAGCTCGCGGACTCCCTCGGCCACATCCTCGCGGCGCTGGAACGCCGGAAGGGCAGACCGCTCGCGGACCTGGACCGCAAGGCGAAGCAGGAGATCGTGCGCGGGCTGGAGGCGCGCGGCGCCTTCACCGTGCGGCACGGCGTGGAGACCGTGGCGAGCGCACTGGGGGTCAGCCGCTTCACCGTCTACAACTACCTCAACCGCGAGAAGGGCGCCTGAACCTCTTCCCGGCCTGCGGCGCCCCCTCCCTATTTTCAACAAACTGTTGACGTGTTGTTCGTGGCGGCGTTCACTGTCGGCACGCCCGTTCGACACCAAGGCCGCTCGTGGCCACGGAGGCTTTCCGTGACGTCGACTTCCCCACCCCCGGGCCTGGCCCGCCTCAACGCCCTGGAGGAGCACGCGGCCCTCGCCGCACTCCACGAGGTCTGCGCCTCCACGGCATGGGCCCGGCGACTGCTCGCCGCCCGCCCGTACCCCACCGCCGACGCCCTGTACGCCGCCAGTGACACCGCCACGGCCGGCCTGTCCCCGGCCGACCTGGACGAGGCGATGGCCGGGCACCCGCCGATCGGCCGCCCGGAACCGGGGAACCCGGCCTCCGCCAGGGAACAGAGCGGCATGGCCGACGCCCCGGAGGCGCTGAGGGCCGAAATGCTCGAACTGAACCTGGCCTACCAGGAGAGGTTCGGCCGTGTCTTCCTCGTCTGCGCCACCGGCCGGACCGGCGAGCAGATGCGCGACGCCCTCCGGGAACGCCTCGGCAACGCGCCGGAGCGGGAGCGCGAGATCGTCCGCACCGAACTGGGGAAGATCAACCGCATCCGGCTGGCCCGACTCGTCGAAACCGAAACCGAAACCGAAACCGAGACCAAAACCGAAGCCGGATCCGGGACCGAAGCCGAAGCCGAAGCCGACGTCGAAGAGGACCGACGCACATGAGCACCGACACCACCGCCTCCGTGTCCACGCACATCCTGGACACCAGCGCCGGCCGCCCCGCCGAGGGCGTCGCCGTCCGCCTCGCCGCCCGCTCGGGCCGGGACGCGGAGTGGCGGGCGCTCGGCGGCTCCGCGACCGACGCGGACGGGCGGTGCGGGGACCTGCCGGCCCTGCCGGAGGGAACCACCCACGTACGGCTCGACTTCGCGGTCGAGGCGTACCTCGCACCGCAGGCGGGGAACCGGGCCGATGCGCGGCAGGACGCCCCCGCGCACCGGGACAGCGGCACCGGAGCGTTCTTCCCGGAGGTGGCGGTCACGTTCGCCGTCGCACCGGGCGAGCACTACCACGTACCGCTGCTGCTCAACCCGTTCGGCTACTCCGTATACCGAGGGAGCTAGCAGACACATGCCTACGATCCTGGGCCAGAACCAGTACGGCAAAGCGGAGAACCGAGTCGTCAGGATCACGCGGGACGGCCCCACCCACCACATCAAGGACCTGAACGTCTCCGTCGCCCTGTCCGGCGACATGGACGAGGTCCACTACTCCGGCTCCAACGCCCACGTCCTGCCGACCGACACCACCAAGAACACCGTGTACGCCTTCGCCAAGGAGTACGGCATCGAGTCCGCCGAACAGTTCGGCATCCACCTGGCCCGCCACTTCGTCACCTCACAGGAACCCATACACCAGGCGCGTATCCGTATCGAGGAGTACGCCTGGCAGCGCATCGAGACGGCCGGCGAGGGCGAGCACTCCTTCGTCCGCGAGGGCCGGGAGACCCGGCTCGCCCAGATCACGTACGACGGGGAGAAGTGGGAGGTCGTCTCCGGCCTGAAGGACCTGACGGTGCTGAACTCCACCGACTCCGAGTTCCGGGGCTACGTCAAGGACAGGTACACGATGCTCGAGGAGACCCGCGACCGCGTCCTCGCCACCTCGGTCTCCGGCCGCTGGCGGTTCCACTGGACCGGCGACGCACAGGAGATGCCCGACTGGGAGACGTCGTACGAGGAGACCAGGAGGCACATGCTCCAGGCCTTCGCCGAGACCTACTCCCTGTCCCTGCAGCAGACGCTGTACCGGATGGGCGCCCGGATCATCGACCACCGCGACGAGATCGACGAGGTCCGCTTCTCCCTCCCCAACAGCCACCACTTCCTGGTGGACCTGGAGCCGTTCGGCCTCAGCAACGACAACGAGGTGTACGTCGCCGCCGACCGCCCCTACGGCCTGATCGAGGCCACCGTCCTGCGGGACGGCTGCGAGGCGCGGATACCGGTGGACCTCACCAACCTGTGAGCCCGCGGCCCCCTTCCGGCCCCCGCGGCCGGACGGCCCGCCGACCGGCCGGCCACGGCACTCCGACCCCCAGGGTCCTGCCGTGCCCTCTCCACGTACGCGAAAAGGACGGAACATGGCAGCAGACCGGCGCACCGTCATCGAGAACTGCGCGATCGCGACCGTCGACGCGAAGGACACCGAGTACGCCTCCGGTCACCTCGTCCTCGCCGGCCACCGCATCGAGTCCCTCGGCCCGGGCCCGGCCCCCGAAGGCCTTGAGAACATCACCCGCCGGATCGACGCCACCGGGCACCTGGTGACCCCCGGCCTGGTCAACACCCACCACCACTTCTACCAGTGGCTCACCAGGGGCCTGGCCACCGACCACAACCTCTTCGACTGGCTCGTCGCCCTCTACCCGACCTGGGCGCGCATCGACGAGCCGATGGTGCGCGCGGCGGCCCGGGGCTCGCTCGCGATGACGGCCCGCGGCGGCGTCACCACCGCCATGGACCACCACTACGTCTTCCCGCGGGGCACCGGCGACCTGTCCGGTGCCGTCATCGGAGCCGCCCGTGACATGGGCGTGCGCTTCACCCTCGCCCGCGGCTCCATGGACCGCGGCGAGAAGGACGGCGGACTGCCCCCGGACTTCGCCGTCGAGACCCTCGACGACGCGCTCGCCGCCACCGAGGAGACGGTACGCCGCCACCACGACGCCTCCTCCGACGCCATGACCCAGGTCGCCGTCGCCCCCTGCTCCCCCTTCTCCGTCTCCACCGAACTCATGCGGGAAGGAGCCGAGTTGGCCCGGAGGCTCGGTGTGCGCCTGCACACCCACGGCTCGGAGACCGTCGAGGAGGAGAAGTTCTGCCACGAACTGTTCGGCATGGGCCCGACCGACTACTTCGAGTCCACCGGCTGGCTCGGCGAGGACGTCTGGATGGCGCACTGCGTCCACATGAACGACTCCGACATCGCCGCCTTCGCCCGTACGGGAACGGGAGTCGCCCACTGCCCGTCCTCCAACGCCCGTCTCGCGGCGGGCATCGCCCGCGTCCCCGACCTGCTCGCCGCCGGCGTCCCCGTCGGCCTGGGCGTGGACGGCACCGCCTCCAACGAGTCCGGCGAACTCCACACCGAACTGCGCAACGCCCTCCTCGTCAACCGCCTCGGCCCCCACCGCGAGACCGCCCTGAACACCCGGCAGGCGCTGCGCCTCGGCACGTACGGGGGCGCCCAAGTGCTGGGCCGCGCGGGGGAGATCGGCTCCCTGGAGCCGGGCAAGCTCGCCGACCTGGTGCTGTGGCGGATGGACACCCTCGCCCACGCCTCCATCGCCGACCCGGTGGCCGCGCTGGTCCTCGGCGCGGCGGCCCCGGTCACCGCGTCCTTCGTCAACGGCCGGCAGATCGTGGAGAACGGCCGCCTGCTCACCGCCGACGAGGACGAGATCGCCCGCTCCACCCGTACGGAGGCCCAGCGGCTGGCCCGCATCACCGAGCGGGGCTGAGCCCCGCCGAAGCCACCGGCCGGGAGACGGCCCTCAAGGGCGCGAAGTCCCAGGCCACGCCATGAGGTTGGCGAACAGCTCGGCCTGCTCGATCGCGTCGTCCAGTGCGTGATGCGTGTGGCGGCGCCGGGACAACAGCTCACGCGGCATGGTGCCCTTCGCCACCGCCCGCAGCGGCAGCCCCGCCTTGGTGGCGTACAGGGTCTTCATGTCCAGGCAGCCCGAGTGCCCGAAGGGGCTGGAACCGGTGAAGCGGATCAGGTACCAGTACAGGAACGTCCAGTCGTACGACGCCGGATAACCGCACATCACCGGCTGGGCGCCCGCCCCCACGTCACGCACCCAGTCGGCGAACTCCCGCATCGCCCGCACCGGTTCGACGCCCTCGGCACCGAGCCGGTCCCGGTCGAGACCGCTCACCGCCAGCGCCTCGGGCACGAACTCCTCACTGATCGGCCGTAGTTCGCGGTAGAACGTCCGCTCCTCGGGATCGGCCGCCCGGAATCCGTCGGCGTCCTGCGTCCCGGCCACCGAGGCGCCCAGGCTGAGCATGGAGTACGGCCCGGGGATGGGCCCGTCGGCCTCGATGTCGACGGAGATGTAGAGGCTGGGTCTGACACGTCGTGGAGCCATGGGACGCAAGGATCGCAGGCCGGAGCACGCTCCCGCATCCGGAATACGCCGCCGGTCAGACCGTCCGGGCCGCCGTCACCTCCTCCCGCAGCCGGGGCAGCATGTCGTGGTACACACCCGGGCAGAGGGTCTCGCCGTAGTCCTTGTGGCCGTAGAGCTGCGCGGAGGGGATGCCGTACCGCTCACACACGTACGCGCACAGGGCCACCAGGACGTCCCACTGCGTGTCGGGCGGTACCGCGCCCGCGTGGTACGTGCCCTCGCACGCGATGCCGATGGCCTGGTCGTTCTGCCCGGAGGTGTGGGAGCCGAGGACGAAGGTCCGGCCGTCGGTGAGCGACTGGAGGCTGCCGTGCCGGCCCTCGGTGATCCAGCCGCCCCGGCTGACCAGGAAGTGGTAGCCGGTGTCGACCCAGCCGTTCTCGTCCAGGTGCAGGTCCTGGACCCAGTGGGCGTGGGCGTGCGCCTGGGCGCGGGAGAGGTCGGCGGTGTTGGCGCTCACCGTGTGGTGGACGACGATCCGGCTCGGTCGGTACTGCAGGACGCCGATGGTCCCCTGCGGGGGACGGGCGTCCCAGGTGCCGGTGGAGTCGATGTCCGGCTCGACGGTCGCGGCGTCGCGCGCCCGCGCGGCGCCCGGCACGGCGCCGGCGGTGGCCAGCCCGGCCGCGCCGGCGAGCAGGAGACGGCGCCGGAGGGTGTTCTCGGGATGCACGGTCACTCCTCGGGACGGAGGCGGGGTGGGGGGAAGACGCGGGAGCCGGCGACGGGCGGCCGCCGGCCCCACCGCGTGATCGCGCGTCACGTGTTGTTGGCGAGCGCCAGCAGCCGGTCGCGGGAGCCGTTGAACCGGTCGCGGTCCACGTTGCCGGAGACACCGGGGACCGCACCGGTGCTGGTGTACTGCCACACCGTCCAGGTGGGGAAACCGCTCGGGACGGTCGGCGACGCCGCCGAGGTCCAGTGCGCCACCCACAGCGGGCTCTTGGCGGACATGCCGGTCCAGTTGCCGGTGCAGGTGTTCCACCAGCTCGCCGTCGTGTAGATGACGACGTCGCGGCTCGTGCGCGACTTGTACGTGGTGTAGAAGTCGTTGACCCAGGTGCGCATCTGCGTGGTGGACAGGCCGTAGCACATCGCCCCGTACGGGTTGTGCTCGATGTCCAGGACGCCGGGCAGGGTGAGGTTGTCGCGCGACCAGCCGCCGCCGTTGTCGACGAAGTAGTTCGCCTGGGTGGCGCCGCCGGAGACGTCGGGGCGCGCGAAGTGGTACGCGCCGCGGATCACGCCCGCGTTGTACGCGGCGGGATAGTTGCTGCCGAACCGGTCGTCCTTGTAGGTGGTGCCCTCGGTCGCCTTCATCCAGGCGAACTGGATGCCGGAGTTCCGCACCGAGGTCCAGTTGATGGCGCCCTGCCAGTGCGAGACGTCGATGCCCTGGACGCCGTCGGTGGCGGCCAGGGCGACCGTCGAGGGCGCCTCGGCGGGGGTGCCCTCGTGGATGCGGGCGCCCACACCCATGTACGCCTCGCCGGGTCCCACGTGGACGGGGCTGCCCTGGTCGGGCTCCGGTGCGGCGGTCGCGCCGCCGGTGGTGGTGGCCGTCAGCGCGAGGGCGGCGCCGAGGACGCCGAGCGCCGTGGCGATCCGTCTGCGGGGGCCGGTCGAGGGACGGGGGACAGGGAACATGGGGGCTGCCTCCTGACACATGTGGGGATGAGCGAAGGAGGTGACGTCGGCCGCTGCCACCTGGGCAGATCCGTACTCGTTGACGTGTACTCGTCATTAGTTACACACGTGGACTCCGCAGGTGTAAAGGGCCTCCGGTTTCCTCTGGTGGTCTGGCCCACTGTAGGAGCGGATGACCTGGAAACCCGGGAACCGGGCGGCGGAAACTTTCAGCGGGTGAAACCCTCAGCCGGCCTCCGGCCGCACGCGCACCGGCCGGCGCGCCCCGAGGACCACCGCCGCCAGTACGAACGCCGCCACCGCGACCGCCGTCGCCACGCGGAAAGCCAGCTGATACCCCTCGGCGATCGCCGGCACCGACTCACCGCCCCCGTCGAGCAGCCCGTCCGTACGGCTCGCCGCGAGCACCGACAGCACCGCCAGGCCCAGTGCGCCGCCCACCACCTGAGTGGTGTTGAACAGCCCGGACGCCAGCCCCGCGTCCTCCTCCCGGGCCCCCGCCATGGCCAGACCGGTCAGCGCGGGCATCGCGGCGGCGAACCCGGCGGCGAGCAGCAGCATGGGCGGCAGCACGTCCACCGCGTACACGCCTTCCACGGGCGCCCGGCTCAGCAGCGCCATCCCCGCGACGATCAGCGCCAGCCCGGACAGCAGCACCCGGTACGCCCCGAACCGGCCGATGGCGCGCGCGGACAGGCCCAGCATCAGCACCCCGATCGCCACCGGCGCCGGCAGGAACGCCATCCCCGTGGCCAACTCGCCGTACCCGAGCACCCGTTGCAGATACAACGCACCGATGAACTGGAAGCCGTACATCGTCGCGACCATCAGGATCTGCACGACGTTCGCCCCGCTCAGCAGCCGCGAGCGGAACAGCCCGAGCCGCAGCAGCGGACGTGCCGCGCGGCTCTGACGGAGGGCGAACGCCACGAACAGGGTCACGGCGAGCGCGGACAGCGACAGGGTGCGGCCCGGGCTCCGCTCACCGGATCCGACGATGACGTACACGGTGAGCATCAGCGCGCCCGTGACCAGCGCGGCGCCCAGGTGGTCGGCGCCCCGGGCGGACCCCGCGGCGGCGTCCGGACGGTCGGGGGCCAGCACGCGGACCGCCGCGACGAGCGCGACGATTCCGATCGGCAGGTTGATCAGGAAGATCCAGTGCCAGCCCAGGGTCTGGGTCAGCGCACCGCCGAGGAACGTGCCGAGGGCCCCGCCCGCCGCCCCCACGGCGCTGAACACCGCGATGGCCCTGGCCTGCTCACGCCCTTCGGGAAACAGCGCCACCAGCATGCCCAGCACCACGGCCGACGTCATCGCCCCGCCGACGCCCTGGACCGCCCGCGCCGCGACCAGCACGGCCCGGTCGTCCGCGACCCCGCACAGCACGGAGGCCGCGGTGAAGACGGAGAGACCGGCCGTGAACATCCGCTTGCGGCCGATCAGGTCGCCGAGCCGGCCGGCGAGCAGCAGCAGACCGCCGAACGGAATGAGGTAGGCGTTGACGACCCAGGCCAGCCCCGGCGCGCTGAAGCCGAGGTCGCGCTGGACGGCCGGCATGGCGACCGTGACGACATTGCCGTCCAGGATCGTCATCAGCGTCCCCGCGCACAGCACGACGAGGGACGCCCAGCGGGAGTACGTACGTGGCGGTGCCGCCGGTGCCGGTGACGCGGCCGAGGTGGACATGGTGGGAAGCCTCCGTCTGCTGCTGCCTGGACCCCATGGGTGCACGACTTGTAACGGGGGACATCGTGGGTGACCATCGGGGTGGCTGTAAGGAGGCAGTTCGATGTCCCAGAGGAACACCGGTGTTACTCCGCAGGTGGTGAACGCGCACGCGTGCCCGGTGCGGGAAGTTCTTGACAGGGTCTCCGGAAAATGGAGTGTGCAGATCCTGGTCGCGGCGGCGCACGGCCCCATCCGCTTCACCGAACTGGAGCGCGGCATCGAGGGCATCAGCCGGCGCATGCTGACCCTCACCCTGCGCAACCTGGAACGCGACGGTCTGGTCAGCCGTACGGTCCACGCGACGGTACCGCCGAAGGTGGAGTACGCACTCACACCGGTGGCCCGCGAACTGCACGAGACGCTGCTACGGCTGACGGACTGGGCCGAGCGCCACCGGGTCCACATCGCCGAGTCGCGGGCGGCCTACGACATCGAGCACGCCCGCGAACCCGCCGACGCGTAGGTTCTACAGCCCGAGCAGGCCCGGGTCCTTCGCCAGGTCCCGGAAGACATCCCGCGGATCCGGCACGAGCTTGCGCCGCCCGAGGTCCATCAGCCCGCCGACGGCTGTGATCTCGGCGGCCACGGTGCCGTCCGCCTTGGTGATCGTCTGCTCGATGGTGAAGACCTTGCCGCCGCTCCAGGTGAAGGTACAGCTCACGTCGGCCTCGTCACCGGCGAGCAGCTCCCGTTTGTAACGGATGGTGGTCTCCAGGGCGACCGGCCCCACGCCCTGGGAGATGAGCCCGGACTGGCTGATCCCCGCCTCCAGGAGCAGCGACCAGCGCGCGTGCTCGGCGTAGTTGAGGTACACGGCCTGGTTGAGGTGCCCCTGCACGTCGGTCTCGTATCCGCGCACGGTCACCCGGACGGAAAACGGCTCGCTCATCGCGTCTGTCCCCTTCACGCCTGCTCGGTCCGGTGCATCACCCACCGATCCTGGCACGCCCCTCACACCCGGCGCGGGGAGGCCAGCAGATAGCGCGCCCGCGTCCTCGGCTCCGTGTACTCCCCGACCTGCCAGCCGGCCCCCTCCAGCGTGGCCGCGCAGGCCCGCAGCGCGGCGCCGTCCGGCTCGTACACGGCGACCGCCTCCGGCTGCGGGGTCTCCCGCACCCGGTAACCACCCTCGCCGTCACCGGCCGGGCGATGCCCGGCGGCCTCCAGGGCGAGCGCGGCGGCCTGCACCAGATGCGAACGCTCCCAGCCGCACGGCCGGTCGGTGGCGCCGTCGGGATTGGTCATCCGGCGCAGCTCCAGCATCCCCTGCCAGGCACCGCGCACCTCCCGCAGCCGGGCGGGGCCCGACACGGGCGCGGCGGGCTCACCGCCGGTGCGCGCGGCGAACACCCCGGTCGCGGGCGGTGCCTTGACCGGCTCGGGCGCCGCCTCCGCCGCCACCGTCTCCGCTTCGCGCGCCCGGTGTCCCGCCGGGGTCAGGAAGTGATCGTGCGGCGGTCTCGGATGCCGGAAGGCGAGTCCGCGCTTCACCAGCGCGGCGAGCTGCGCCGGCGTGCCCCGCAGTCGCCCGGTACCGGGATCGGCGGCGTCGACGATGCGGCGCTGCGCGGCGGTGAGCGGTCGGGTCATCGTCGTCCGGAGGCGTAGGGGAGGAAGGCGGCCCAGTGGTGGGGGGAGAAGGTCAGGCGGGGGCCGTGTATGTGCTTCGAGTCGCGGACGTGGATGGTTTCGGGGGTGAGGGCGACCTCGACGCAGGCGGGTCCGTCGTCGGTGCTGTAGCTGCTCTTGAACCACGTCAGCTCGGTGCCGTCACTGGTCGGGGGCTTCACACTCATGTCTCTCCAAGGACTTTCTCGACGAAGGCCAACGACTCACGTGGCGGGAGGGCCTGGGCCCGGATGACTCCGTACCGCAGCTCCAAGATTTGGATCTCCTTCCTCTCCGAGATCAGTCGGCTGGTCCGCTGAACCTCGTTGTGTGCCACCGTGGCGCCCTCCTTGAGCCGCAGCAGGTGGAAGGGGCCGCCGAGACCGGCGTTGTCCTCGCGATCCAGAGGAAGGACCTGGATTTCCACGTTCCGCTTCTGTCCGATTTCCAACAGTCGTTCGAGCTGTCGGCGCAGCACCATTCTGCCCCCGACCCGCCTCCGTAGTGCAGCCTCATCATGCACGAAGCTGAAGGACAGGTTCGCCTGCTTGCTCTTGATGACCTCCTGACGTGCCAGTCGCGCAGTGACAAGCCGGTCCACCTCCTCCTCGGAGAATGCCGGACGCCGTGACCCGAACACTGCCCGCAGGTACTCCTCGGTCTGCAGGAGCCCGTTGATGACGGAGTTGTCATAGGCGCAGATCTCCACGGCCTCTGCCTCCAGCTTGGCCAAGTCCCGTACTTTCTTGGGGAACCGGGCCTTCTCCACCTCTTTCTTCAGTCCCGCGATCAGGCCGCCCGCTTCGAGCACCCGGTCCGCCGCCTCCAGGAACTCCTCCGCCGGGGCCCTGCGCCCGCGCTCGACGGAGGACACCTGCTCCTCGCTGTACCTGATGGCCGTGGCGAGACCGGCCTGGGTCATGCCCTCCCGCTCCCGGCACATCTTGATGACCTTGCCGACGGTCCGCAGCACGGCCGCCGACTCCTCGTCCGCGCCGTAAGGTTCCACGCTCATGTCCCCGCACCTCCGTGGGTTCAACACACGGCAGGCGCGGGACGTCACGCGTCACGACCCGGACAAGCCCGGACGGCTCCCGTACGACGCTCCCGGGTCCGGCCGCCGGGCCTGTTCACGGTGGATCCAAGTGGCCACGCTGAGTGACATGAACGTCGAGATCGCCCCGCCCACCGAACACACCGGCCCCGCCCGGCACTTCAGCATCCGTCTCTCGGCCACCACCCGGGGCGCACGCCTGGCCCGGCACCTCGCCGCCGAACAACTCGCCTCCTGGGGCTGGCCGTACGACACCGAGGCCAACCGCACGTCGGCCCTGCTGGTGGCCGAACTCGCCACGAACGCGGTGGTGCACGGACGCGTACGGGGCCGGGACTTCCGCCTCCGCCTCACCCTCCACCCGGCGGACACCACGCTCCGTATCGAAGTCACCGACGCCCGCCCGGACCACCGCCCACCGACCCCCGGCACGCTGCAACCCGCCGCACCCGACACGGAGTCCGGCCGCGGCCTGCTCCTCGTCGAGGCCCTGTCGACGCACTGGGGAACCACCGGCGGCGACCCGTACGCCAAAACGGTCTGGTGCGAAGTCGCCCTGCGCTGACTTCTTTCGACGGGCATCGGTCGGGTAGCGTGCGGGACATGTCGAGTCCTGAGTCGGACACGGTGGGGGCTTTCGGTCACGCCGTCAGCCCCCTGAACCAGTGAGCTCGTAGCCCTGTCGTCGCGCCGCGTTCTGCGGCCGGGCGGGTGTGCCCTCGGGGCTGGCCGCGGTGACGAGATGACCTTCTCGCCTCTCCTCACCTCGGAGCCACTCGATGCCTCTCCCGCTGTACCTGCTCGCCCT
The DNA here is from genome assembly GCF_044390325.1 of Streptomyces sp. NPDC018964. NCBI lineage: Bacteria > Bacillati > Actinomycetota > Actinomycetes > Kitasatosporales > Streptomycetaceae > Streptomyces > Streptomyces sp. NPDC018964. The sequence continues at coordinate 94,345 of NZ_JBIRYZ010000020.1, read as the reverse complement.
GGCGGTTTTCGCCATGGGCACCTCGGAATTCATGCTCGCCGGCCTCCTGCCGGACATCGCCTCGGACCTCGATGTCACCGTCGGGACAGCCGGAACGCTCACCTCGGCCTTCGCGGTCGGCATGATGGTCGGTGCCCCCCTCATGGCCGCGCTGGCCCGCGACTGGCCCAGGCGCTCCAGCCTTCTCTGGTTCGTCCTCGTTTTCGCGGCAGCTCATGCCGTGGGCGCCCTCACCACCAGCTACCCGGTCCTGTTCGCCACCCGGGTCGTCGCCGCGCTCGCGAACGCGGGGTTCCTCGCGGTCGCTCTGACGGCTGCCGCCACGCTGGTCCCGCCCGACAGGAAGGGGCGTGCGCTGGCCGTGCTGCTGTCAGGCACGACGGTGGCCACGATCGCCGGTGTCCCCGGCGGATCGGTGCTCGGCACGTTGCTCGGCTGGCGGGCCACCTTCTGGGCGGTCGCCGCTCTCTGCCTGCCCGCGGCTCTCGGCATCCTGAAGGGAATCCCAGCAGGACGTGATGAGGACGAGGCGACTGGCAGGCCGGCGTTGCGGGCGGAGCTCGCCCAGCTCACCCGGCGACGGTTGATTCTGGTGATGCTGCTCGGCGCGCTGGTGAACGCGGCGACGTTCGCGAGCTTCACTTTCCTCGCCCCGGTGGTGACCGAAAGCGCCGGGCTGGGCGAGTGGTGGATCTCTGTCGCTCTGGTGCTCTTCGGCGCCGGTTCCTTCGTGGGCGTCACCGTCGCCGGTCGGCTGTCCGACCGGCGTCCTGGGTCGGTCATCGCAGTCGGCGGCCCGCTGCTGCTCATCGGTTGGCCGGCCCTGGCGCTGCTGGCCGACGAGCCGGTCGCCCTGTTCATCCTCGTATTCGTGCAGGGCGTACTGTCGTTCGCGCTGGGCGGCACGCTGATCACGCGGGTCCTCTACGAGGCCGCGGGTGCTCCCACCATGGCCGGCTCGTATGCGACCGCGGCGCTCAACGTGGGCGCCGCCCTCGGCCCCGTCATCGCCGCGGCCACCCTCGACACCGAAGCCGGGAACCTCGGGCCGCTCTGGGCAAGCGGACTCCTCGTCGCGGTCGCGCTGCTCATGGCCGCCGCCGTGGTGGCCGGCTCATATGGAAGCCACGGTGGCAAATCCTAGAGTGATTCCATGAGCGGAAGCGGCCTGCCGCGATTCCGTTCCCGACCTGATTGCGGAGAAGACGTTGCACGTCACCATCGAGGGCATCACCTACGTCAGCCATGAGGATCCCGCCTGGAGGGGCGAGAAGAACTACATGGCGATGGCCGACCTGGCGCGTTTCGACCTGGACGGGATGCTTGAGCAACTATGGCTTCGCGAGCTTGCCGAGGGTGCCGGATACGAAGTCTGCTGCATCCCGTTCTACGTCTACGGTCTCGCGCTGGGGGACGTGGTGGGGAAGAGCGAGGCGGACACCATCGACCGTTTGATCAGTAAGTCGGGCCGCCGTGTCCTTCGGGTTCTCTTCACCGAACCCCGCCCCGCAGGGGACAGTCGGGCTGCGCTGCGCAGTGCTGTGGACTCGGCCGATCTTCTGAGTGAATGGAACGGCGATCGTCATGTCGCGATCGACGTCCCGGACGTCCCCGCGGCGCAGCCGGTATTCGACTCCGTCCAGGAGGAGATCCAGCAGGGAACCGCTTTCTGGGAGTGGAGTGACTCGAAGAACTTCGACGTCACATGACGGCGGCCACCTGGCCTGAACGCCCGGGTGGGCGCTGATGACGGAGACTGACACGTGATCCTTCACGGTGGACGAGGACGGCATGGTCTTCGTCGTCGCGCCCCTCGGCGTTCCGGGGAACGTGCGGCTCGCCGCCGACGCGCGCGGCGAACACCCGGTGGCAACCGGTACTTTCACCGGCTCGGGCGCCTACGGCTCCGGTTTCGCATGGTCCCGCACCTTTTTTGCGGTGTGGTGCGAGGTCGCCCTGGGCTCAGTGTGAGGTGGCCGGAGGCGTGGCCTTCCCGTTCGAGCGGGTCGCGCGCAGCGACGCCAGGAGGTGCAGTCGGTCCGCGTCGGGGCTGCCCGGCTCGGCGGTGAAGACCAGCATGAACGGGCCGGGGAGGCCGGGCAGCGGGTAGGTGTCCCAGTCCAGGACGACGTCGCCGACCTCGGGGACCCGGAAGGTCTTGGTGCCGCTGACCGAGGCCCGTACGTCGTGCCGGGCCCACAGCCGCCGGAACTCGGCGCTGCGGATGCTCAGTTCGCCGATGATCGCGGTGGCGCGTGGATGGGTGGGGTCGGTGGCGACGGCGGCGCGCATCATGCCGATGTACTCCAGGGCCTGACGCTCCCAGTCCGGGCAGCTCCGCTCACCGGTCCGCGTGTCGTCGAACAGCAGGAGGAGCATGTTGAGCCGGTCGGGCGGGTAGCCGTCCGGGCTGCCGAGCAGCGCCTCCGCCATCGGGTTCCAGTCGAGCAGGTCGAGGTGGCGGCCGAGCACGACCGCCGGGGTGTCCATGACCCGCAGCAGCCGCCGGGTGCTGTCCGGGACCCTCTCCGGACCGCGGTCCGGCCGGGCGGGCACCGGCCGGCGGGCGGCACGGGCCAGACCGAACAGGTGCCTGCGTTCCGCCTCGTCGAGACCGAGCGCCCCGGCCAGCGCGTCCAGGACGTCGTCGGACGGGCGTACCTCCCGGCCCTGCTCCATCCGCTGGTAGTAGTCGGTGCTCAGCCCGGCCAGCAGGGCCAGCTCCTCGCGCCGCAGTCCGGTGACCTTGCGCCGGCCGCCAGGCTCCAGGCCGACGTCCCGCGGGCGCAGCCGGTCGCGTCGGGCGCGCAGGAAATCACCGAGCTCACGGGCGTACGGATGGGTCATGCCGCAAGTGTGCCTTCCCGGTGAGCGCCCAAGGTAGGTCCCGCAGACCTAGGGAAACGAGAACGACCGAATCGGCCCGTACCGCTCCTAGCGTCGTAGGTCCACCCGTCGACACCCCAGGAGCAGCAGATGGCCGGATGGACCGCCGACCGCATCCCCGACCAGCAGGGTAGGACCGCCGTCGTGACCGGCGCGAACTCGGGCCTCGGCCTGGTAACCGCCACCGAGCTGGCCCGCCGGGGCGCCCGCGTCGTGCTCGCGGTCCGCGACACCGCCGCCGGTGCGGAGGCCGCCCGCCGGATCGGCGGTGACACGGAGGTGCGCGAGCTGGACCTGGCCTCGCTCGACTCCGTCCACGCGTTCGCCGCGAAGCTGGCCGCCGACCACCCGGCGGTCGACCTGCTGGTCAACAACGCCGGCCTGGTCCTGCTCGGCCCGCGCCGCACCACCGCCGACGGCTTCGAGCTGCACCTCGGCACCAACATGCTGGGGCACTTCGCGCTGACCGGACTGCTGCTCGACCGGCTGGCCGCGGCGAGGGAAGCCCGGGTGGTCAGTCTCAGCTCGATCACCCACAAGAACGCGCACCTCGACTTCGACGACCTGATGTCGGAGCGTGACTACCGGGCCGCTCCCGCCTACGGCCGGTCCAAGCTCGCCACCACCGTCTTCGGCGTCGAACTGGACCGGCGCCTGCGCGCCACCGGATCACCCGTCATCAGCACACTGGCCCACCCCGGTCTCACCCGCACCAACCTGACTCCGCGCGCCTGGGAGCACCGTGGCCGGCTCGGACAGGTGATCGCGCGGGCCGGTCTGCTGGTCACGCAGCCGGTGGAGCAGGGCGCGCTGCCGCAACTGCGCGCCGCGACCGATCCCGGTGTGCGGGGCGGCCAGTTCTTCGGGCCGTCCGGGGTGGGGGAGACCCGCGGCCGGGTCACCGAGGCCCGGCTCAGCCGGGAGGCGGCCGATCCGGCCGTGGGCAGGCGGCTCTGGGCGGCGGCCGAGGAGCTGACGGGCGTCCGCTACCTGTGAGCCGTCGTCGGCCTGGCAACAGGACCCGCTCCCGCTCCGTCCTCGGGAACGGTCGGAGAGCAGTCGACTGATCAGCCGCACTTCGACGTGGGGAGACCCGTACACCGGGACGGTGTGGTGCGAAGTGCCGCTAGGGTGACGGGCGTCGACGAGCCGGCCGAAGGGACAGTGGGGGATGAGTGCCGTGGAGAGCTGGTCCCGTGTGATGCGTCTTCTCCGGCAGCACGCTCCGGCCGATCACGCGGATCTGCCCGGGCCCGCGACGGAAGAGATGCTCGCGTCCGCCGAGGAACGGATGGGTCTTTCGTTCCCTCAGGATCTTCGCGGGTGGCTGCTGCGGAACAATCTGGATCTCCCCGAGGCGGACGTGGACGACGACGTGGCGTGTTGCGGCTTCGCGGGCTTCCCGGACGAGGGGAGCTTCTTCCTGGGCGTCAGAGCGATGGAGAAGCTGTACGCGAACCGCACCACGCCTGAGGGATGTGATCCTCCGGACCAGCCGGAGAACCCGTTCTGGCGCAACGAGTGGATCCCGTTCCTGTCGGACCAGGACGGCTGGACGGGGAAGTTCATCGACGCGCGGGACGGACGCATCGGCAGGTGGACCGTGGGCGAGATCACGGTCATGGGGGAGTACGACACCCTGGCTGACTGTTTCGACTCCGTGGCGGAAACGCTGACAAGGATCGCCGAGGGGAACCACCCGGTCTGCGAGGCAGCCGGAGGCCGGCTCGTCTGGTCGTAGCCCCGGACCGGTGCACCGTCGGCGCGGACGGTGCACCGCCTTCCATGGCCTACTCGCTCTCGACGCGTGCCTTGTTGAGGGCAGCCTGAATGCGGAGCCAGGTCGGATCCGTTGCGCCGGCCGCGGTCACTGTCGTCAGATCGTCCGCTTCCCACGTGCGGGTTCCGTCGGTCACGACGAGGTGCGTCTCCAACTCGGCGTCGTCGTCCGGGATCTCGGTGGTGGCCTCCGAGAACTCCACGGCCGCGGCCCTCGCGACGTCCCCGCTTGCGGCGCCGGCCGGCGCGGAACCGGTCGGCACGGACAAGAGCACCAGTTCTCCCTCACCGCCGGCGACGAGAAGCTCGCCGGTCGCGGTGGCGGCCAGCGCGGACAAGCGGGATCCGGCCAGTACATCGTGCTCGACCGGTTGCCGGGTCTCGAGGTCCATCTCGACCAGCGTCCCCGACGGTGTGCCGATCCACAGCACGCCCGGTCGGGATCCGAAGGCGATGTTGTGGCGCGACCAGGCTTTCATCTGGTCGAGCCAGTCCTGCGGGTACGGGTAAGGAGGGCAGGGGTCGCCGAGGGTGGTGGCCAGCACCCGGCGCAGTGAGGGGAACTCGAAGACCTCCGCCGAGTGGTCGTAGGCGTTGCCGCGGATCGCCATGTGGCGCCCGTCCACGCTGAAGAGCGGAGCCTGGTAGCCATCGCAGTCCAGGATCAACGCCCGGCGGAGCGGCCGCATCACGGCAGGCGCGGTCCCCTGGTCGACGCGCGCGAAAAAGCAGTACGTGGCCCCCTGGTTGCTGGCGAGCGTGGCGACGAGTCCGCCGCCGGGATGCTCGACGACCCCCGTGTCCCACGGGCGTCCGGCACCGACCTTTCCGGAGGTGAGGTCAAGGGCGTCCGAGCTCTCCCAGTCGTCGCCGTCGCCGCGAAACGAGGGTGAACCCCACAGGGTCTGCCCGTCCGGGCTGAAGGCCAGACCGCGGTAGGCGGCCGTGGCAGGAGCGCCGTCCGGTGCGGAGACTCCCTCAGGAGTCCACAGCCGCAGTCCGTCCTCTCCTGCCACGGCGAGCAGTGGCCGGTCCGGATGCCACGCCACGGCGGGCGTCCGCTTCTCCCTGTCCCACCCCAAGGCGTCCCCATAGGGGTCCGGAGAGAGGCTCACGGAGCCGAGCTCGCGGAGTCGCCCCCCGCCGCAGCCCCAGACGTGAACGGCCGGACGCTCGGAGTCCGAGCAGGCCACCAGCGGAAGCCGGGGGTGGCATTTCACGTCTTCAAAAGTGCGTGCACCGCTGACCGACGCACGGGCCACTACTTCGAGATCAGTCACCCCGGCACCGTAGTGCCCTCCACTGACATTGATGCTGATACTCAGGTTCCGGTGGTCATGGCTCTGCCACTGACTGACGCCCTGCTGGGCTGTCTTGCTGCTGTTCAGCGGCGGTTGCGCCGGCCGCCCGGGGCGCTGCCGGCCAGAGGGCCTACGGGCCGCTGATGCCGGTGACGCGCTAGGTGCGGGAGAAGGGCGCCCAGCGGGAGAGGCCGAATCCGGTGCCCTCGCGCCGGATCTCGAAGGCGCCGTGGCCGGGCAGATGGGCGGGCAGCACGAGGGCGTTGTGGTCGGCGGCGTAGGCGAACATCCGCATCCGGCTGGCGCGGGCGGCGTCCTCGTCCTCCTCGAAGCAGCTGTTGAGGTGGGGTTCGTGGATCTGGATCGCGCCGTGCATCAGGTCACCGGCGAAGACCGCGCGGTCGCCTCCGGATTCGAGGTGGATGACCGAGGAGCCCGGAGTGTGCCCGGGGGCCGGTTCGAGCCGGAGGTTGGTGTCGATGATGTAGGAGTCGTCCCAGGTTTTGACGAGCCCGGCCTCGATCACGGGGTCGATGCTGTCCTCGTAGACGTTCTGGTTCCCCCGGCCGAACACGGTGTTGTGCAGGTTCTCCGGGTGCCAGTACTCGACGTCGGGCCGCGGCATGAGGTAGGTCGCGTTGGGGAAGGTGGGGACCCAGTCGCGTCCGTCGAGCCGGGTGTTCCAGCCGACGTGGTCGTCGTGCAGATGGGTGTTGACGACGAGGTCGACGTCCTCGGGATCGATGCCGGCCGCGGCGAGGTTCTCCAGGTAGTTCGTGTTCAGGTAGGACCAGATCGGTTGCAGCGGGCGGTACTTGCCGTTGCCCGCGCCGGTGTCGATCAGGATGACCCTGCCCTCGCTGCGCAGCACCCAGGACTGGGTGGCGACGCGTGTCAGGTCGGTGCGGGCGTCCCAGTGGTCCGGGTCCAGCAGTGCGGCGTGGCGCCGCCATTCCTCCGGTTTGCTGCCGGGGAAGAACACGTCGGTCGTCATCGGTGAGACGTCCGAGAACTCGATGACGCGGGTGATCTCGACGTCACCCAGTCGGATCGTGGTGACCGGGGGTGCCGTGGAAGCGGTCGCCTCCGTGGGCGAGAGCGGCGCGGGTGGGGTGGCGGGCATGTGTCTCCCTCGTTCGGGTGTGACGCGCGGGGCCGGTTCGCGATGCGCTCGGCGGCGTCGTGGACGGCGGGTGGGACGGATGCGGAGGGCTTGTGCCGTGATCCGTGCGATCGACTCTGAGGGCCCCGGACCCGGGTGACCAGACCCGCTCCTGCCTACCCCTGACAGGTGCAGGCGACGGACCCGGCCGCCGCGCATACTTGCCGCCATGGACCGCAGATCACCGCTCGGTGAGTTCCTGATGGCGCGGCGGGCGCGACTGGGCCCGGACGACGTCGGCCTGCCCCGGTACGGGGACCGGCGCCGGGTGCCCGGGCTGCGCCGGGAGGAACTCGCGATGCTCGCGGGGGTCAGCGCCGGCTACTACACCCGGCTCGAACAGGGCCAGTCGCTCAACGCCTCGGCCGAGGTCCTCGACGCGATCGCGACCGCCCTGCGACTGACCCCGGCCGAGCGGGAACATCTGCACGTCCTGTCGGCCACGGCGAGTCACCGGAACAGACCGGCGCCGCCTCCCGTGGAGCACGCCTCCGCCGATCTGCGGACGCTGCTGGCCGCCATGGGCGACGTGCCCGCACTCGTCATGGGCCGCCGCAACGACGTGCTCGCCTGGAACGGAGCCGGACACGCCCTGCTCGCCGGCCACCTGGACATCGCCTCGCCCGACGACACCGACACCCGGCCCAACATGTCCCGGCTGGTCTTCCTGGACGCGCACACCCGCGCCCTCTACCGCGACTGGCCCGCCAAGGCCCGCGCCGTGGTCGGCAACCTGCGCATCCTGACGGCCCGCAATCCCGACGACGCGTGCCTCGCCGCGCTGGTCGGCGAACTGGCGATCCACAGCCCGGAGTTCGCCTCGCTGTGGGCCGAACACACCGTCGAGCCCTGTGGCCGGGACGTCTACGACCTGGCCCATCCGGTCGTCGGGGACCTGACCGTCACGCAACAGACGTTCCACGTCCCGCAGGAACCGCACCAGTCCCTCGTCACCTTCACCGCGGAGCCCGCGTCCGCCTCCTCCGCGGCGCTGACGATGCTGCGACAGGCACGCGGCCTCGGCAAGGTGCGCGGATGAGGTGCGGCGTCCTGCGGGATCCGCGGGACCCCGGACGCACCCGTACTCCGCCGGGCTGACGCGACGTCCGCGCCGCCGTCGAACCCTTGCCCTCCCGGTGACTTCGGCAGGGGGCGCCTACTCCGTGAACTCGGGTCGTTCGTAGGGCGTCCACCAGCTGAGCAGGCCCCAGATCCCGAGCCCGAGCGCGCCCGCCGCGAGCACGGCCGCGAGCCACGGGCGGCGCAGTGTGCGCAGGCCGAGCAGCCAGGCGGTGAGCGGGACGAGCGCGCCGCCGGCGGCGATGAGCGGGAGGTCGACGTAGAGGACGCTCAGGTCCCGGTGCATGCCCTCGAAGCCGCCGTGGACGTTGACCCGCGCCCTCGGCGCCCAGGCGAGCACCGCCGCGACGGCCCCCACGGCCGCCAGGAGGATGCCCACACAGCCCCGTCTCTCTTCTCGCATGTCTTGATCCGACGCGATCACCCCGCCGGCGGTTCCTGGCCCTTCACTGCCGGTATCCGCTCAGGAACCGCCCGATCCGGCCGATCGCCGCCTCCAGGTCCTCCGCGTGGGGGAGGGTGAGGATGCGGAAGTGGTCGGGGGAGGGCCAGTTGAAGCCCGTGCCCTGGACGACCTGGATCTTCTCCCTCAGGAGCAGGTCGAGGACGAACTTCTCGTCGTCGTGGATCTTGTGCACGGACGGGTCGATGCGCGGGAACGCGTACAGCGCGCCCTTCGGCTTCACGCAGCTCACGCCGGGGATCTCGTTCAGCTTCTCCCAGGCCACGTCCCGCTGCTCGCGCAGCCGCCCGCCGGGGGCGGTGAGCTCGTGGATGGACTGCCGGCCGCCGAGGGCGGCCTGGATGGCGTACTGGGCGGGCGCGTTGGCGCACAGCCGCATGGAGGCCAGCATGGTCAGGCCCTCCAGGTAGTCCTTCGCGTGCTGCTTGGGGCCGGTGACCACCATCCAGCCGGAGCGGAAGCCCGCCACGCGGTAGGTCTTGGACAGGCCGCAGAAGGTGAGGACGACCAGGTCGGGGGCGAGCGCGGCGGCCGAGTGGTGCACGGCGTCGTCGTAGAGGATCTGGTCGTAGATCTCGTCGGCGAGGACCATCAGGCCGTGGCGGCGGGCCAGGTCGAGGATGCCCTCGACGATCTCCTTCGGGTAGACCGCGCCGGTGGGGTTGTTGGGGTTGATGACGACCACGGCCTTGGTGCGGTCCGTGATCTTCGCGGCCATGTCGTCCAGGTCCGGGTACCAGTCGGCCTGTTCGTCGCAGAGGTAGTGGACCGCCTTGCCGCCCGCGAGGTTCGTCACCGCGGTCCACAGGGGGAAGTCCGGCGCCGGGATGAGGACTTCGTCGCCGTCCTCCAGCAGGGCCTGTACGGCCATCGAGATCAGCTCGGAGACGCCGTTGCCGAGGAAGACGTCGTCGACGTCGACCTCCAGGCCCAGGGTCTGGTAGCGCTGGGCGACCGCGCGGCGGGCGGACAGTATGCCCCGCGAGTCGGTGTAGCCGTGGGCCCGCGGGAGCATCCGGATCATGTCCTGGACGATCTCCTCCGGCGCCTCGAAACCGAACAGGGCCGGATTGCCGGTGTTCAGGCGCAGCACGCTGTGCCCCGCCTCCTCCAGCGCGTTGGCGTGCTCGATCACCGGGCCGCGGATCTCGTAACAGACCTCACTGAGCTTGCTCGACTGCCGGAACTCCATGGGCCACTTCCCCTCACGTGGTGTTGCTTGGTTTTACCAAGTAGGAGCTTGGAAAGTCCAACAACATGTCTAGACTGCGTCGCATGTCACCACGCCGAAGCTACGACCAGTACTGTTCCGCAGCCCGCGCGCTCGACGTCGTCGGCGACCGCTGGACCCTGCTGATCGTCCGGGAACTCCTCGCGGGGCCGCGCCGCTACACCGACCTGCACGCGGACCTGCCCGGCGTCAGCACGGACGTACTGGCCTCCCGGCTCAAGGACATGGAGCGCGACGGCCTCACCACCCGGCGGCGACTGCCCCCGCCCGGAGCGGCGTACGTGTACGAACTCACCCCGCGCGGGAGCGCGTTGCTGCCCGTGCTCCAGGCCCTCGGCGCCTGGGGCGAGGGCGAACTGGGCGAGCGGCGGCCCACGGACGCGGTGCGCGCCCACTGGTTCGCGCTGCCCCTGCTGCGCGCCCTGGAGGGCGAGGGCCTCGTCGAAGTCCGCCTGGACGAGGGCCGGTTCCACCTGCGGGTCGGTGCCGAGGACGGTCCCGTGTACGGCGACGGCCCCGCCCCCGGGGAGCCCGACGCCCTGCTCTCCCTGGACACAGCCACCTGTACGGCGATCGGCCGCGGCGAACTGACCCTGGCCGACGCGGTCCGCGCGGGACGGGTCGGGGTGACGGGCGAGGGGACGCTCGCCAAGGCGCTGCGGGAGACGTGAGGGGAAAAGGCGGAAGGCCCGCACGGGGCGGGCCTTCCACGACGCGTCACGCGGTCGGCGGCACCCCGGGCGGACGCCCGGATCCCCGCGTCAGGCGGTAGCCGGCGACGCCCGCCAGGGCGGCCAGCGCGCCGCCCGCCGCGGTCCACACCCAGCGGTCGGACCACCAGCCGGAGGTCCAGCCGTCCTCCGGCTCCAGGTCGGCCAGGACCGCCGAGTCCTCCTCCTCGTCGGAGTCGGCCCGAGCGGCGATGCCCGGCACCAGCGGCTCGGACAGCGCGCCGTCCACCGCCGCCGCGCCGCCCATGTCCTTGGACCCGACGCGCAGTTCGGCGTCCACCGCCTGGCCCAGGTCGGCCGTCTCCACCCGCACCGCCGTGAGCCGGACGTAGTACGTGCCCGGCAGCGGGTCGTTCGCCCACGGCTCCGACCAGGCGCGGACCGTGCGCAGCACGCACTCCAGCTCCACGGAGGGCGTGTCCGCCCCGGCGGTGCGGGTCTGCGCGCCGTACTGGCAGGCCTGGCGGCGGCGCAGACCGTCGTACACGTCGATCTGCCAGGTCTCGGCCGCGTGGCTCTCCGGCAGCTTCACCGTCGCGCGGACGGTGGGGCGCTGCCCGGCGTCCGCCGGGAACGACCAGTACAGGTAGTCGCCCGTGGAGGCGCGTGCGGTGGCGGTCTGCCCCTGCTCGACCTCCGTCGCCGTGCGGAACGAGGTGCCCGCGCGGGTGGGCGCCCCGTCGTCGCCGGACGCGCTCGGGGAGGGGGAGGAGTCGGCCGCGGCGGGGGCGGCGGCCAGCCCGAGGGCCAGCAGGGCGGTACTCAGTATCCGTACGGCGCGCATCAGTTGGTCCTCCAGACGGCGACCCGCCAGCGTGACAGCCAGCCCCAGACGAGACCGGCGAGGAAGCCGGTGAGGATCAGTACGCCGAGCAGCCACCAGCCCCGGCCCAGACCGAAGGAGGCCACGTCGTCCGCCCCGTCCGGGCCGTCCACGACGTCGACCGTCAGCTCCAGCGGGAGACCGGGCGTGGTCTTCACCCCGGAGTCCGCCGAGAAGGAGTTGGTCACCGCCAGGCACACGACCTCGGCCGCGGGCTTGTCGCTGTCGTCGTCGTCCCGCTCGGGCTTCGGGTACCGCAGCCCGGTGGACAGCACGTCCGTACGGCCGTTGCCGGCCGCCTCGCCGCGCACGATCTCCCGGCCGTGCACCGTGACGGCCCGCAGCAGCACGCCGTGGTCCGGGCGCACGGCGCGGTCCGCCGCCACGCTCACCGAGGCGCGCAGTTCCTGGCCGGCGAGCAGCTCCACGCGGTACCAGCGCTGCTGCCCGAACTCCTCACGGTCGGTGTAGAGGCCGGACTCCAGCACCGGTGCCTTGGCGCACGAGCCGGCGCCCTCGGTGGCCACCGGCGTCACCACGGGCTCGGCCGCGCGGTCCACCAGCTCGTTCACCCGGTCGGTGAGCTCGTCCTGGTGCTCGACGGAGGTGTACGTCCCGCCGGTCGCCTCGGCGATGCAGCTGAGCTGCCGGCTCATCTTGACGTTCGGCACCAGGCCCAGGGTGTCGATGGTCAGGCCGATGCCCTTGGCCGCGATCTCCCGGGCCACCTCGCACGGGTCGAGCGGGGCGCAGGTGTCCTCGCCGTCGCTGATCAGCACGATCCGCTTGGAGCCGGTGCCGCCGTCGAGGTCGTCGGCCGCCTTCAGCAGGGCGGGGCCGATCGGGGTCCAGCCCGTCGGGACGAGGGTGGCCACCGCCGTCTTCGCCTCGGTGCGGTCCAGCGGGCCGACCGGGTAGAGCCGCGCGGTGTCCTTGCAGCCCTCCTTGCGGTCGTCGCCGGGGTAGTTCGCGCCCAGGGTGCGGATGCCGAGCTCGACCTCCTCGGGCGTCGCGTCCAGCACCTCGTTGAACGCCTGCTTCGCCGCCGCCATCCGGGACCGCCCGTCGATGTCCGTCGCCCGCATCGAGCCGCTCACATCGAGGACGAGGTTCACCTTCGGCGCGTCCTGGCCCGTGGGTTCACCGGCGGACGCCCCGGCCGGGAAGGCGAGCCCGGCCGTCAGTGCGGCGAGCAGGGCACAGGCGCCTGCCACCGGCCGTTTTCTTCTGATCATCGGTGGATCCTATTGATCAGAGGTTTCCTGCTCCAAAACGGTGCGTCACCCGGACCCGAAGCGCAGCGGATTGGGCAGTTCCGCCCATTGGTCCCCCGCAGTCCCCGGTGACAGCCGCATCAGCGTCAGCGCCTTCACCGGCAGCGGTTCGTCGAGCAGCGCGGCCAGGTCCGGGGTGCGCGGCAGATGCGGTACGGCACTCTCCAGGGCCGCCCGCAGCGCCGGCCCCGACCCCGCCGTGCCCGCCAGCGCACCACCCACCAGCGAGCCGAACAGCTTGCGCCGCAGGACGCGTTCGTCGTCCGTGACCATGCGCGCGGGCAACCGTCCGGGCAGCGGGACACCGTGCCGGGCCAGGCGCGCGGGGCCGATCCGCAGATCGGCCAGATCGCGGTAGACCAGCCGCACCGGATTCCCGTCCGGCCCCAGCACCACCAGCAGGTTCTGGCCGTGCGCCTCCAGGGCCACCCCCAGCTCCAGCAGCCGCAGCCCGACCGTGAGCGCGAGCCGCGCGAACCGGCCCAGCCAGGCGGGGGAGCCGGGCAGCCCCGTGGTCGCCAGCGCCGCCACCGGGACGACCCGCTCCCCGGGCGCCGCGTACACCTCCGGCGACTCGCGCAGCACCGCCGCCAGATCGGGCGACCCGGCCGCCACCGCGCCCAGCGTGCGGGTGACGCGCAGCAGCCCGTCGGTGCGCGCCGCCACCGCCTCCCCGAAGTCCGACAGCACCGCCGACGCGGCCACCGAACCGAGCGAGATGTCCCGCACCGAGGACGTCAGCCGGGCGCTCAGCGCCGTCTTGACGTGCGGTCCGTCCGGCAGCGCGAGGGTGCGCAGCGCCATCAGCGGATGCGCCGGGAGCGGCACCCCGCCCGCCGGGAGCCGCCCCCCGCCCGTCCGCTTCAGCACGTGCGCGGCCTGCCACGGATGCACCGGGACCACCAGCCGCCCCGGCTCCCGCAGCCACCGCGGCCAGCTCCCCGACACCACGCACCCGGCCTCCGGCACGGGCACAAGACCCAGCTCCACGACCGGCCCGTGCTCGGGCCCGTAGGCGAGCTGCTCGGCCACCGAGAAACCGGGCCGGGAACGGCAGTTGGGGTGGAACGGGTGCCCGTCCACCACCCGCTGCTCCCACTCCCAGTCCCGCGCGGGCCACTCCTCCGGCCGGTCCTCCCGGCCCGCCCTGGACAGCGCCAACGACGCCGCGCTCTGCCCGAGTTCGGCGGCGAACACCACCGAGTGCGGTACGGCCAGCTCCGTCATCAGCCGCGCGGGATCGCCGTACACCACCCCGTCCAGCCGTACGGCGGTGACGTACGCGCCGGTCGCGTACGGGTCCGCGTGCGGGCCGCGCAGCCGCCGGCCGTCCGCCAGGTGCAGGGTGAGCCCCTCGCGGCCCGTTTCCCGGCGGGCGATCCACGGCAGCGGCTCGTGCGCGAGGCCGCGCCACAGCCGGGTCAGCACGGCCGCGCGGGCGCCGGGCAGCTCGCCGGCGTACCGGGGCACGAGGCCGGGCCGTACGACGGCCAACTCGTCGGCGACCTCGGTCTCGGCGGTGGGGGGACGGTGCACGGGCGGGCTCCTCGGTGACGCGCGGGACGGGACGCGGGGGCGGACGACGTACAGACATACTGATCGTCTCCGCCCGGACAGACCGTAAGGAACCAAGGAACGCGTGGACCCCATCACCCCGCCCGCGAACGACGACGCGGCCCGCCGCGCCGACGCGTACGCGGCGGTGCCGCTGCTGAACTGCCTGCTGCGCGAAGTGGCGCGGCCCGTACCGGGACCGGGAGCGCGCCCGACGTACCGCCTGCCCGGCACGGACCGCCTGCTGCGGGTGCGCGGCACCCGGCGCCCCCGCGAACCCGAGGTCCACGCGGCGGGCGCCTGGCACCGCCTCGGCCACACGGAACTGGTGAAACTCGTCGCCGAGGAGCTGCGCCGGCACACCGGGCTGCCCAACCACGAACTGCCCGCCGAGATGCTCGACAGCCGGGAGGCGGTGGCCGCGCTGCTCGCCGCCCGCGCCCGGGCCACCCCGCCCGACGACCCCTATCTGCGCTCCGAGCAGGCCCTCGTCACCGGTCACACCCACCACCCCGCCCCCAAGGCGCGCGGCGGCGGCCCCGCGGCGGCCTGGCTGCCGTACGCGCCCGAGGCGCACGCCCGCTTCCCGCTGACGCTGCTGGGGCTGCGTGAGGACACGGTGGTGGAGGACGGCGACACCGCGGCCCTCGACGGCCTGGGCACCGCACCGCCCGGCTACCGACTGCTGCCCGCGCACCCCTGGCAGCTGGACCTCGCGGCCCGTGACCTCGCCCCCGCCTTCACCGACGGCCGCCTGATCCGGCTGGGCACCACCCCCTTCCCGGTGTGGCCCGCGGCGGCGATCCGCACCGTGTACGCGCCCGGGCGCGACCTGTTCCTGAAGTTCAGCCTGGACGTGCGCATCACCAACGACGTCCGCCGGCTGTGGCGCCACGACCTGCTGAGGCTCCGGGCGACCGACACGGCCGCGCGCGACGCCTTCGCCGGACTGGACGCGGCCTGGCAGAGCGACCGCGGACACCGCACCGCCGACTTCGCGTACGAGCAGCTGGCCGTGGTCGTCCGCGACGGCCTGCGCGGCCACGTCCCGCCCGGCGCGACCCCCTACCTGGCCGCCGCCCTGGCGGAGGGCTTCGACGGCAACCCGCTGGCCGCCGCCGCGCGGCCGGCGGCCTGGTGGGAGGCCTACCTGTCGCGAGCGGTCCCCCCGGCCCTGGCGGCCTTCCACGGACACGGCGTCGTCGTGGAGGCCCACCTGCAGAACACGCTCGTCGCCATGGACCCCGACGGCATGCCGGTACGGGTCGTCTACCGGGACGCGGAGGGCGTGAAACTGCTGTCCGCGGTCTCCCGGGAGGCGGGCTGGGAACGCCTGGTCTACTGCCTGGTGGTCAACCACCTCATGGAGATCGCCGCCGCCCTCGCCGACCACCACCCCGGCCTCGACCCCTGGCCCGCCCTCCGCCGCGAACTGGCCCGCCACGACCTCCCCGAGATCCCCGCCCTGCTCACCGCCCCCACCCTCCCGGCCAAGACCAACCTCCTCCTGCGCTGGACCGGGGCGGACGGCGCGGACGCCCGCTACCGCCCGCTGCCCAGTCCACTGGCCGGCGGGTGAGTCAGCCCCGCTCCGACGCCTCCGCCTCCTTCGGCGCGCGTCCCGCGCCGTCGCGGGCCAGGGCCCCGGGCCACCACACCCGGGGCCCGACGTCGATCACCAGCGCGGGGACCAGCAGCGAGCGGACCACGAGCGTGTCGAGCAGCACGCCGAACGCCACGATGAAGGCGATCTGCACGAGGAAGGCCAGCGGGATGACCATCAGCGCGGCGAACGTCGCGGCGAGCACCACACCGGCCGAGGTGATCACTCCGCCGGTCGTGGTCAGCCCGCGCAGCACGCCCCGCCGGGTGCCGTGCACGAGCGCCTCCTCCCGCACCCGGGACATCAGGAAGATGTTGTAGTCGACGCCGAGGGCCACCAGGAACACGAACCCGTACAGGGGGACGGAGGCGTCCGTGCCGCTGAACCCGAGGAGGTGCTCGAAGACGAGCGTCGAGACGCCGAGGGTCGCCAGGAAGTTGAGCGCGACGGTCGCGACCAGCAGCACGGGCACGAGCAGGGAGCGCAGCAGCAGGACGAGGATCAGCAGGATGACGGCCAGCACGACCGGGACGATCAGGGTGCGGTCGTGGGCGGCGGTCCTCTGGGTGTCGTACTGCTGGGCCGTGTAGCCGCCGACCAGCGCGTCGGCCCCGGGGACCGCGTGCACGGCCGCGCGCAGCCGCTCGACGGTCTCCTTCGCGGCGTCGCCGTCCGCCGCGTCCTCGAGGGTGGCGTCGATGCGGACGCGCCCGTCGACGACCAGCGGCTCACCGGCCACCGGCCGTCCCGAGGCGGAGACGGCGCCGGCCGAGGCCACGCCTTCCGTCTTCTTCGCCGCGGCCGTCACCTCGGCGGTGCGGCCGGCGTCGGCGATGATGACGGCCGGGTTCCCGGACCCGCCGGGGAAGTGCTCGCCGAGCGTCCTCTGGGCGGCGACCGAGGGCGCGTCGTTCACGAAGATCTCGTCGAGCGGCACCCCCCTGGCGGACAGGGAGGGGGCGAAGGCCGCGAAGACGGCGAGGACCAGCGCGGTCAGCAGCCACACCCGGCGCGGCCGGCGGTCCACGGCCGAGGCGACCCGGCGCCACACGCCGTGCCCCTCCACGGACGCGTCCGACGCCTTCGGCCGGGCGGGCCAGTACGCGGTCCGGCCCAGCAGGGCCAGCACGGCCGGCAGGAAGGTGAGCGTGGAGAGCACCGCGCACACGATGCCGATGGCGCCGACCGGTCCGAGGGCGCGGTTGTTCGTGAGGTCACTGGCGAGCAGGGCCAGCAGACCGAGCGCCACGGTGGCGGCGCTCGCCGTGACGGCACCGAAGGACCTGCGCACGGCCGCCAGCGCGGCCGCGTACCGGTCGCCGCGCTCGGCGAGCTCCTCGCGGAAACGGGCCGCGAGCAGCAGGGCGTAGTCGGTGGCCGCGCCGATCACGAGGATCGAGAGGATGCCCTGCACCTGGCCGTCGACCCGCACCACGTCCCGGTCCGCCAGCGCGTAGACGACGGCGCAGGCGAGCCCCAGGGCGAACACCGAGCCGAGGATGATCAGGAACGGCAGCAGGACGCTCCGGTAGACCAGCAGCAGGATCAGCAGCACGGCGGCGAGCGCCACGCCCAGCAGCAGTCCGTCGATGCCCGCGAACGCGTCCGACAGGTCGGCCTGGCTCGCCGCCGGACCGGCGATCCGCGCCGTGGCCCCGGACACGCCGTCCGCCGCCCGGCGCACCTCGTCCAGCACGTCGGGCAGCTCGTCGCCCAGGTCGGGCTGGAGCTGCACGACGGCCTGCATGGCCTTCCGGTCCTCGGAGACCAGCGCCGGTGAGGGCCGGCCGACGACACCGGCGCCGCCGGCGAGGGCGCCGACCGCGTCCGAGGCGGCGTCCTGCTGGGCTCCGGTGACCCGGCCGCCGTCCACCGTCCAGACCACGACGGCCGGCATGGTCTCGGACTGGTCGAACGCCTTCTGGGCATCGAGTACACGGGTGGACTCGGCGCTTCGCGGAAGGAAGGCGGCCTGGTCGTTGGTGGCCACCTCGCCCAGCTTGCCCGCGTACGGCCCGAGTGTCCCGCCCACCCCCAGCCAGACGATCAACAGGGCGAGGGGGACGAGCCACCGGGCCCGGTGCGGTGCGTTCTTCATGGGGATCCCAGAGCCGAAGGAGTAAGTCAATGGTCAAGTATCTCAATCATCGAGTGATCTTATACTGAGCTGTATGAGCGGCTCCGGTACCCCCTCGCCACCTCTTCCGGCGGACGACCCGACGGGGTTGCAGTCCTTCGCCGTCCAGCTGCGCCGGATGAACAGCGAGTTCAACCGCATCGCCCAGGAGTTCGCGCACGCGCAGGGCCTGCACCCCACCGACATGCAGGCCCTGATCGCGATCCTGGACGCCGACGCGGACGCCGACGCGCCGGGCGAGCCCATGACGCCCGGCCGCCTGCGCAAGCAGCTCAACCTCACGTCCGGAGCGGTCACCGCCTGCCTCGACCGGCTGGAGCGGGCGGGGCACATCCGGCGCGTCCGGGCGGCCGGCGACCGCCGCGTGGTGCACCTGGAGTACGCGGAGCGGGCCAGGGACCTGGCCAGGGAGTACTTCCGGCCGCTGGCGCACGGCACCGACGCGGCGCGCGGCCGCTTCACCCCCGACGAACTGACGGTGATCGTGCGGTTCCTCAGGGAGATGAACCGCGAACTCGTCCTCCTGC
Organism: Streptomyces sp. NPDC018964; assembly: GCF_044390325.1. Taxonomy (NCBI): domain Bacteria; kingdom Bacillati; phylum Actinomycetota; class Actinomycetes; order Kitasatosporales; family Streptomycetaceae; genus Streptomyces; species Streptomyces sp. NPDC018964. Next base: position 75,794 of record NZ_JBIRYZ010000020.1, on the reverse strand, counting down.
GGCGGCAGGCGGACTGAGGGAGGACCGCGGGTAGGGTTCGGAACATGCTGACCGAGGTCACCGCCACCCGCTACGTCACACCGCTGCGTCAGGGCGGCTCCGTCCCCGGCGTCTTCGAGGCCGACGACCTCGGCACGTACGTCGTCAAGTTCACCGGCTCCGCGCAGGGGCGCAAGGCGCTGGTCGCCGAGGTGATCGTGGGGGAGCTGGCCCGCGCCCTCGGGCTGCGGTTCCCGGAGCTGGTACTGGTGCGCTTCGACCCGGCGGTGGCGGCCGACGAGCCGCACCAGGAGGTGCGGGAGCTGCACGCCGCCAGCGCCGGCGTCAACCTCGGCATGGACTACCTGTCGGGCGCGCGGGACCTCACCCCCGAGGTCGCCCGTGCCTTCCCCGTCGATCCGCTGGAGGCCGGCCGGATCGTCTGGCTCGACGCCCTCACCGTGAACGTGGACCGCACCGTCCACAGTTCCAACCTGGTGGTGTGGCCGACACGGGGCGTCGCCCCGCCGCGGCTGTGGCTCATCGACCACGGGGCCGCGCTCGTCTTCCACCACCGCTGGGAGGGCTCCGACCCCGGCAAGGCGTACGACTTCCGCCACCACGCCCTCGGCCACTACGGCCCCGACGTCCGCGCGGCGGACGCCGAGCTCGCGCCGAAGGTGACCGAGGAACTGCTGCGGTCCGTCACCGCGGAGGTCCCCGACGACTGGCTGGCCGACGACGCCCACTTCGCCACGCCCGACGAGGTCCGCGAGGCGTACGTGGCGTACCTGCACGCGCGCGTGCGGGCGTCCACGGCGTGGCTGCCCACCGACTTCCCCAGCCCGGACGAGCTCGCCGAGGAGAACGCCCGGCGGGCGGCGACGACCCGGCGGGGCCGGCCGGACTGGCTGAAGCGGGTCCCCGACCTGCACGGCAAACCGGCGGCGGAGCAGGACTGGTCGGTGCACCTGGGATGACGGACGTCCGGCGGGTGGAGATCGAGTACTGCACCCGGTGCCGCTGGCTGCCGAGGGCCGCCTGGCTGGCGCAGGAGCTGCTCATGACCTTCGAGACGGAGGTGACGGAACTGTCGCTGAAGCCCGGAACGGGCGGTGTCTTCGTCGTCCGGGTCGGCGACGAGGTCGTGTGGGACCGGCGCGAGCAGGGGTTCCCGGAGCCCACGGCCGTGAAGCGGGCCGTACGCGACCGAGTGGCCCCGGGGAAGTCCCTGGGCCACTCGGAGAAGTAGCGGCTCAGCCCTTGAGTCGCTCGTACGCCGGCAGGGTGAGGAAGTCGGCGTAGTCCTCGTCGAGGGAGACCTTCAGCAGCAGGTCGTGCGCCTGCTGCCAGTTGCCCGCCGCGAAGGCCTCCTCGCCGAGCTCCGCGCGGATGTCCGCCAGCTCCCCGGCCGCGACCTCGCGGGCCAGCTCGGCGGTGACCCGCTCGCCGTTGTCGAGGACGACCCCCGCGTTGATCCACTGCCAGATCTGGGAGCGGGAGATCTCGGCGGTGGCGGCGTCCTCCATCAGGTTGAAGATGGCCACCGCGCCGAGCCCGCGCAGCCACGCCTCGATGTAGCGGATGCCGACCTGCACGGCGTTGACCAGGCCCGCGTACGTCGGCTTGGCGTCCAGGGAGTCGACGGCGATGAGGTCCTCCGCCTTCACGTCCACGTCCTCGCGGAGGCGGTCCTTCTGGTGCGGCCGGTCGCCGAGCACCCGGTCGAAGGCCTCCATGGCGATCGGGACCAGGTCGGGGTGGGCGACCCAGGAGCCGTCGAAACCGTCGTCCGCCTCACGGTCCTTGTCGGCGCGCACCTTCTCGAAGGCCACCTTGTTGACCTCCGCGTCCCGGCGGGACGGGATGAACGCCGCCATGCCGCCGATCGCGTGCGCGCCGCGCTTGTGGCAGGTGCGGACGAGGAGTTCGGTGTACGCGCGCATGAACGGGGCGGTCATCGTCACCGCGTTGCGGTCCGGGAGCACGAACCGCGCCCCGCCGTCACGGAAGTTCTTGACGATGGAGAAGAGGTAGTCCCAGCGGCCGGCGTTCAGACCGGAGGCGTGGTCGCGCAGTTCGTAGAGGATCTCCTCCATCTCGTACGCGGCCGTGATCGTCTCGATCAGGACGGTGGCGCGGACCGTGCCCTGCGCCACGCCCAGGTACTCCTGCGCGAAGACGAACACCTCGTTCCACAGCCGGGCCTCCAGGTGGGACTCCGTCTTGGGGAGGTAGAAGTACGGGCCCTTGCCGAGCGCGATCAGCCGCTCGGCGTTGTGGAAGAAGTACAGGCCGAAGTCGACCAGCGCGCCGGGCACCGGGGTGCCGTCGGGGTCGGTGAGGTGACGCTCGTCCAGGTGCCACCCGCGCGGGCGCATGACGACCGTCGCCAGCTCCGCGTCCGGGCGCAGGGCGTACGACTTGCCGGACACCGGGTCGGTGAAGTCGATGGTCCGCGTGAAGGCGTCGATCAGGTTGAGCTGGCCGGTGACCACGTTCTCCCAGGTGGGAGACGAGGCGTCCTCGAAGTCCGCGAGCCAGACCTTCGCGCCCGAGTTGAGGGCGTTGACGGTCATTTTGCGGTCGGTGGGCCCGGTGATCTCGACGCGGCGGTCCTCGAGGGCCGCGGGTGCCGGCGCCACCTTCCAGGAGTCGTCCGCGCGGATCGCGGCCGTCTCCGGCAGGAAGTCGAGTGTGGACGTACGGGCGATCTCGGCGCGGCGCTCCGCGCGGCGGGCGAGCAGCTCGTCACGCCGGGGCGTGAACCGCCGGTGCAGCTCGGCCACGAAGGCGAGCGCCGCCTCGGTGAGGACCTCCTCCTGCCGGTGCGGGGGCTCGGCGTCGACGATGGCCAGCGGGGACGGCGCTGGTGCGGACATCGGCTGTCACTTCCTTCGGCGTGCGGGACACCGGGTGCCGGTCGGCCCGGGTACGGCGGCGGACGTCCGTCGGAGGCCGGACGCTCCTGGGTGGTGGATAGTAATTTCCTCATGGTGGAAGTTCAATGTTCCGTCGGTGCCGGGACCCTCCGGGTCGGAGCGAGGCGGCGCCCGGCGCCTTTGCCGCCGCTCGCCCGCCGCCGTCCGGCTCACTCGAGGTGCGCCAGATCCGCCTCTGTGTCGATGTCGTACGCCTCGGCCACGTCGCCGCACTCGACGAGTGTGAGCCGTTCCGCGTGCTCCTCCAGATAGGCGCGTGCCCCTCGGTCGCCGGTCGCGGCCGCGGCGATCCCGGCCCAGTGCGCGGCGCCGAACAGCACCGGATGGCCGCGCACGCCGTCGTAGGCGGCCGAGACGAGCGACTCGGGGGAGCGGTGGGTGCCGAGCACCCGGGCGACCGCCTCCGGGCCGATACCGGGCTGGTCGACCAGCGAGACCAGCGCGGCCCGCGCGCCCGTCCCGGCCAGCGAGCCGAGGCCGGCCCGCAGGGAGGTGCCCATGCCCTGCTCCCACCGCGGGTTGTCGACGAGGACGCAGTCCGGCAGGAGGGCGCGGGCGCGCACCTCGTCCGCCCGCGCGCCGAGCACCACGTGCACCCGCGCGCAGCCGCCCGCGCGGAGCACTCCCACCGCGTGCTCCACCAGCGGCCGCCCCCGGTGCGTGAGCAGCGCCTTGGGCCGCCCGCCGAGCCGCCGCCCGCCACCCGCGGCCAGCAGCAGTCCCGCGACCTCCGCGGTGGCGTCCCCGCCCCTGTGATGTGTCGTCATGCCTCCTGCATACCGCACCCGCCGCGGGAGCGCCGGGACGGGCGCCCGGAACCGCCCTGTCACGCTGCGGAGCAACTCGATGACGCAGCGGACTGGCGCGAGGGGGCCGGGGTGGCGTTTACTGGCGCGACCGGCCGGCGGGGTACCGGGGCCGGTCGGGGAGGCGCACTACGAGGTGCCAGGGGGAGGACTGCGTTGCCCAGTGTGGAGCAGAGGCGTGTGCCCGGCAGTCAGGTGGACCCGCGGGTGACGGAGCTGCGCTCCGTCGTGTCCCGGTTACGCCGTCAACTCGCCGCCCATCCGGGGGACTTCCGGGACCGGAGCGTCGCGGAGGAGGAACTCGCCGCGCTGGCCGGGATGGCCGCCGCCGGCGACCCCGAGATCCCCCGGCTGCGCCGCTCCCTGCTGCTGATCGCGGGCGCGATCGGCTCGGTGAGCGCGCTGGGGCAGGGCGTGCGCGAACTGCGCGAGGCGGTGGACCTGTTCGGCCCGTCACCGCGCGGCTGACGCGCGCCCCGGTCAGGCGGTGGGGGCGGTGCCCGGCGTGGTGAGCGCCTCGGAGAGTTCCGCCGCGACCTGCTGGAGCACCGGCACGATCTTCTCCGTCGCCGACTCCGTGACCCGCCCCGCCGGGCCCGAGATGGAGATCGCCGCCGCCGTGGGGGAGTCCGGCACCGGCACGGCGAGGCAACGGACGCCGATCTCCTGCTCGTTGTCGTCCATCGCGTAGCCGAGGCGCCGTACGTCCTCCAGGGCCGCCAGGAAGCCCTCCGGTGTGGTGATGGTCCTGTCCGTCGCGGCGGGCATGCCGGTACGGCCGAGCAGGGCCCGCACCTCCTCCGGCGGGAAACCGGCCAGCAGGGCCTTGCCCACGCCCGTGGAGTGCGGCAGGACGCGCCGGCCGACCTCGGTGAACATCCGCATGGAGTGCTTCGACGGCACCTGCGCCACGTACACGACCTCGTCCCCGTCGAGCAGCGCCATGTTCGCCGTCTCGCCGGTCTCCTCCACCAGGCGGGCCAGGTGCGGCCGCGCCCAGGTGCCGAGCAGCCGGGAGGCGGACTCGCCGAGCCGGATCAGGCGCGGGCCCAGCGCGTAGCGGCGGTTGGGCTGCTGGCGCACGTAGCCGCAGGCGACCAGCGTGCGCATCAGGCGGTGGATGGTCGGCAGGGGCAGCCCGCTGCTCGCGGACAGTTCGCTCAGGCCGACCTCGCCGCCCGCGTCCGCCATCCGTTCGAGCAGGTCGAAGGCGCGCTCGAGGGACTGCACGCCGCCGCCGGCGGCGTGCCGGGCGGAGTCGGTGGTGCTGGCGCTGGACGTCGGCACGGCGCGTTCCTTTCGGGACCTGGCAGGAAGGGCAGAAGCCTACCCGGCGGCCGGTCGGCCACCCGCTTGCGCGGAGCCGCGTTCTGGTGGGCGAAAGCATAGTTCCGTCTTGCGGAACCTTCCAGGGGCGGCCGTCGGGCCGGGCCGTGCGCAGCGGGGCCCTTGACGGGCCGGAAGACGCGGGGGAAGACTCCTTCAACAGAACGTTGAATCCCATCCCGGCGGAAGACCAGGAGGAGGATGCGGGTGCCCGACGCCGGACACGTGCTGCGCTCCACGCGCGTCATCACCCCCGGAGGGACGCGCGCCGCGTCCGTCACGGTCGCCGACGGCACGATCACGGCCGTCCTGCCGTACGACGCGCCCGTCCCGGAAGGCGCCCGCCTGGAGGACCTCGGCGACGACGTCCTGCTGCCCGGCCTGGTCGACACCCACGTGCACGTCAACGACCCCGGACGCACCGAGTGGGAGGGCTTCCGGACCGCCACCCGCGCGGCGGCGGCCGGCGGCGTCACCACCCTGATCGACATGCCGCTCAACTCCCTCCCGCCCACCACCACCGTCGACCACCTGCGCGCCAAACAGCGGGTCGCCGCCGGCCGGGCCCACGTCGACGTCGGCTTCTGGGGCGGCGCCCTGCCCGGCAACGTCGAGGACCTGCGCCCGCTGCACGAGGCCGGCGTCTTCGGCTTCAAGGCCTTCCTGTCACCCTCCGGCGTGGACGAGTTCCCCCACCTCGACCAGGAACAGCTGGCCCGGTCCCTGGCGGAGGTCGCCGCCTTCGACGGCCTGCTGATCGTGCACGCCGAGGACCCGCACCACCTCGCCGCCGCCCCGCGGCGCGGCGGCCCGAAGTACGCCGACTTCCTCGCCTCCCGCCCGCGCGAGGCCGAGAACACGGCGGTGGCGCACCTGATCGCCCAGGCGAAACACCGGGGCGCACGCGTGCACGTGCTTCACCTCTCCTCCGGCGACGCGCTCCCCACGATCGCCGCGGCCAAGGCGGACGGCGTACGCGTCACCGTCGAGACCTGCCCCCACTACCTCACCCTCACCGCGGAGGAGATCCCCGACGGTGCGAGCGAGTTCAAGTGCTGCCCGCCCATCCGCGAGGCCGCCGACCGGGACCTGCTCTGGCGGGCCCTGGCGGACGGCACCGTCGACTGCGTCGTCAGCGACCACTCCCCGTCCACCGCCGACCTCAAGACGGACGACTTCGCCACCGCCTGGGGCGGCATCTCCGGCCTCCAGCTCGGCCTGCCGGCCGTCTGGACCGAGGCCCGCGGACGCGGCCACGGCCTGGAGGACGTGGTGCGCTGGATGTCGACGCGCACGGCGGCGCTCGCCGGACTCGACGCGCGCAAGGGCGCCATCGCGCCCGGCCGCGACGCCGACTTCGCCGTCCTCGACCCCGACGAGACCTTCACCGTCGACCCGGCGGCGCTCCAGCACCGCAACCACGTGACGGCCTACGCGGGCAGGACCCTGTACGGCGTCGTGAAGTCCACCTGGCTGCACGGTGAACGCATCCTCGCCGACGGCGCGTTCACCGAACCGAAGGGCCGACTGCTCACCCGCCCCCACCGACACCCGAAGGACAGGACCGGACCACCGTGACGGCGATCGAGAGCTTCACCGGCGACGCACCCCCCTACGGCGGCGGTGACCCGTACGCGGACTACCGCACCGCCGACTTCCCCTTCACCCACCTCGCCGACCTCGCCGACCGCCGGCTCGGCGCCGGTGTCGTCGCCGCCAACGACGAGTTCTTCGCCCAGCGCGAGAACCTGCTGCTGCCCGGGCGCGCCGGGTTCGACCCCGAGCGCTACGGGCACAAGGGCAAGATCATGGACGGCTGGGAGACCCGCCGCCGGCGCGGCACCTCCGCCGAGCACCCCTGGCCGGCGGACGAGGACCACGACTGGGCGCTGATCCGGCTCGGCGCCCCCGGAGTCGTCCGCGGGATCGTCGTGGACACCGCCCACTTCCGCGGCAACCACCCGCGGGCCGTCTCCGTCGAGGGCACGTCGGTGGCGGGCTTCCCCTCCCCGGAGGAACTGCTCTCGGACGACGTGACGTGGACGACGCTCGTCCCGCGCACCCCGGTCGGCGGCCACGCGGCCAACGGCTTCGCCGTCACATCCGGGCAGCGCTTCACCCACCTGCGCCTCAACCAGCACCCCGACGGGGGCATCGCCCGACTGCGCGTGCACGGCGAGGTCGTCCCGGACCCGGCGTGGCTGGCCGCGCTCGGCACCTTCGACGTCGTCGCCCTGGAGAACGGCGGCCGGGTCGAGGACGCCTCGGACCACTTCTACGCACCGGCCGTCAACACCATCCGGCCCGGCCGCTCCCACACGATGGGCGACGGCTGGGAGACCCGCCGCCGCCGCGACCGGGGCCACGACTGGATCCGCTACCGCCTGGCCGCCCGGTCGGAGATCCGCGCCCTGGAGATCGACACGGCGTACCTGAAGGGCAACAGCGCCGGCTGGGCGTCGGTGTCGGTGAAGGACGGGGACGACGGCGACTGGCGGGAGATCCTGCCCCGCACCCGCCTCCAGCCCGACACCGCCCACCGCTTCGTCCTCCCGGCCCCGGCGACCGCCACCCACGCCCGCGTGGACATCCACCCGGACGGCGGCATCTCCCGCCTCCGCCTCTTCGGCTCCCTCACCGAACAGAACGGCTGACCCCGCCCGGCCGCGGCGGTCATGCCACAACCACCGCAGCCGCAGGCAGCCGTGCCGCCGTAGCTGCGGGCAGTCGTGCCGCTGGGGCGGCACGGGTGGGCGCAGCGGCACCCGGCAACGCCGGAAGAACAACCCCTTACGCTCAGCACCCCACCCCCGGCCGGCAGCCCCCCGGCGCGGCGCCCGCCACCCCGGCCGTCACGTCCAGCCGGACATCACGCCGCATGCCCCCCGTCCACCGAGAACTCCGCCCCGGTGACGTACGCCGCCCCCGCCAGGTGGACGATCGTCTCCGCGACCTCCTCCGCCGTCCCGAACCGCCCCACCGCCGTCATCGCCGCCTGCCCGCCCGCATACGGCCCGTCCGCCGGATTCATGTCCGTGTCGATCGGCCCCGGATGGACGATGTTCGCCGTGATCCCCCGCTCACCCAGCTCCCGCGCCAGCGCCTTCGTCAGCCCCACCAGCGCCGACTTGCTCATCGCGTACAGCGTCCCGCCCGGCCCGGGCACCCGCTGTGTCATGCACGTACCGACGGTGACGATCCGGCCCCCGCGTGGCATGAGGGCGACCGCCGCGCGGGAGGCGAGGAAGACGCCGCGCACGTTCACCGCGAGCACCCGGTCGACATCGGCGCGGGACAGCGTCTCCACCGGCCCGAGCACGCCGACGCCCGCGTTGTTCACCAGGACGTCGAGCCGGCCCAACTCCCGCGCTGCGGCGTTCACCGCCCCCGCCGCCTCCTCCGGGTCGCCGGCGTCCGCGCGCAGGGCCACCGCGCGACGCCCCGAAGCCTCCACGGCCCGCACGACCTCCCCGGCCGCCTCCTCGCCGTTCACGTACGTCACCGCGACGTCCGCGCCCTCCCGCGCGAGCCGCAACGCCGTCGCCGCACCGATCCCGCGGCTGCCGCCGGTCACCAGCGCCACCTTGCCGAGCAGGGCCTTCTCAGGGTTCCTCACAGAAATGTCCGTCGTCATGCGTCCATCCCAGCGCCCCAGCCGCCCGGTCACCGGCGGCGAACGGACGTCGACCTGACGCCCCGCCGACGAGTTGCGGACCCCACCGGGGTCTGAGCTGATGACGACATGCCCCACCCGCGCGCCAGGAAGGCAGGAACCCGCCATGGGCAAGCTCGTAGTCACCGCCTTCGTCACCCTCGACGGCGTCCACCAGGCCCCCGGCGGCCCCCAGGAGGACACCAGGGACGGCTTCGACCAGGGCGGCTGGAGCGTCCCCTACGGCGACGAGGACTTCGGCCGGTTCGTCAACGGGGTCTTCTCCCGCGTGGACGCCTTCCTCCTCGGCCGTCGTACGTACGACATCTTCGCCTCGTACTGGCCGAAGATGACCGACCCCGCCGATCCGGTCGCCGGCAAGCTGAACACGCTGCCGAAGTACGTCGCCTCCACCACCCTCACCGACCCCGGGTGGACCGGCACCACCGTGCTCCGCGGCGACCTCGCCCAAGAGGTCACCGCCCTCAAGGAACGCACCGGCGGCGAGCTCCAGCTGCACGGCAGCGGAGCCCTCGCCCGGTCCCTGTTCGCGCTCGACCTCGTGGACACCCTGCACCTGCTGACCTTCCCGGTCGTCCTCGGCGCCGGGCGCCGCCTGTTCCCGGAGGGCTCGATGCCGAGCGCCTTCCGGCACACCGGCGGAGAGATCACCGCCGCGGGCGTGTCCGTCCAGACCTACGACTTCGCCGGCCGCCCCGAGTACGGCTCGTACGAGCTCCCGGCGGACGCCTGACACCGGCCACGGCGGGAAAGGACCACGGCCTACGCCGAGTCCGCCCGTACGGTGATGGAGGTCAGGTCCACCCCGCACCGGCGCCGGCGCTGCCGTCGGAGCGAGTACGACAGCCCTCCCGCGAAGAGGCCCGGCAGGCGTCCCACCAGCGCAGGTCGCGGGGTGCGGCAAGGACGCCCCCGCGCACACGGTGGCCACCCCGGGCTCCCCACCCGTGGCGCCCGCCGCACCGTCACCGCTGATCAGCCGGACTTCAGGCGCTCCGCGGCGGCGAACAGGGCGCCGCCCAGCACCAGCAGGGCGACGCTCGCGTAGATCTCGTAGCCGTCGAGGAACCCGAACCGCTGCACGAGCCCCCAGTCCCAGTCGGAGAACTCGGTCACCAGACCCGCCACTCCCTGCGCCACGGCGAGGAAACCCATGATTCCCAGCAATTCCTTCATGGCGTCGATCCTCGCCCCGCGGATCCCCCGTCCGTATCGGCCGCGGGGTGAGCCCTCCCCGACGGAAGGCGGTGCTTCGCGCCGGCCGGAGCGCCGAAAGTCCGCGGTGCCGCGACTTTGGTCGGTGATCCCGCCCGCAGGGCGGTACCGGAGGCGTTCCTTGCATAGATTTGTCGACTGTGACTGGTGACAAGGCGGCGCACACCGCCCCGGTGTTCACGGGGCGCCGATGGTTCTTCCCGTCCGCCCTCCTCCACGAACTCGACCCCGACGCGGCCCGTTCCGGGCGCCGGCCCCGGCGCACCGCGCGGGACTGGGTCGTCGACTTCTCCTGCTTCGTGCTGGCCGTCCTGGTGGGTCTCGTGGGCGCCGAGTCGCTCCACGACAACCACGCCGTCCCGCACGCGCTGGCCGTCGCCGACCAGGTGCTCGGCGCGCTGTCGTGCGCCGCGGTCTGGCTGCGCCGACGGTGGCCGCTCGCCCTGGCCGCCGTGATGGTCCCGGTCGGCTTCGTTTCGGAGACCTCCGGGGGCGCGGCCATGATCGCCCTGTTCACGCTCGCCGTGCACCGGCCCTTCCGGTACGTGCTGTGGGTGGGCGGGGCCCACGCGGTGTCCGTCCCGCTGTACTTCTGGTGGCGACCCGATCCCGACCTGCCGTACCTCGCCTCGCTGGTCCTCTTCGTGGTGCTGGTGGTCGCGATCGTCGGCTGGGGCATGTTCGTACGGTCCAAGCGGCAGCTCATGCTGAGCCTGCGGGACCGGGCGCGGCGGGCCGAGACCGAGGCGCGGCTGCGGGCCGAACAGGCGCAGCGGCTCGCGCGCGAGGCCATCGCGCGGGAGATGCACGATGTGCTCGCGCACCGGCTGACGCTGCTGAGCGTGCACGCGGGCGCCCTGGAGTTCCGGCCCGACGCCCCGCGCGAGGAGGTCGCGCGGGCGGCCGGCGTCATCCGGGAGAGCGCGCACGAGGCGCTGCAGGACCTGCGGGAGATCATCGGCGTGCTGCGGGCCGGCGACGCCGACGACGCGGGCCGGCCGCAGCCGACGCTCGCGGCGCTCGACACCCTGGTCGCCGAGTCCCGGCAGGCCGGCATGAAGGCCACCCTGGACCAGCGGGTCACCGACCCGGCTGCCGTCCCCGCCTCCGTCGGCCGCACCGCCTACCGGATCGCCCAGGAGGGCCTGACCAACGCCCGCAAGCACGCCCCCGGCGCGGAGGTCGCCGTGTCGGTCACCGGCGGCCCGGGGGAGGGCCTCACGGTGACCGTGCGCAACCCGGCGCCGGAGGGGGAGGTGCCGCATGTGCCCGGCGCCGGGCAGGGCCTGATCGGCCTCACCGAACGGGCGGCCCTGGCCGGCGGCACCCTGGAACACGGGCCCGCCCCCGACGGCGGGTTCGAGGTACGGGCCAGGCTGCCGTGGGACTGAACGGGGACCGGGCGGCGCGTGTGTTCCCGCCCCGCCCGGCCGTGATTACCTACGGGCCATGACTGCGATCAGAGTGCTCCTCGTCGACGACGACCCGCTGGTGCGGGCCGGACTGTCCTTCATGCTGGGCGGCGCGGACGACATCGAGATCGTCGGTGAGGCCGCAGACGGCGGCGAGGTCGAGGCGCTCGTCGACCGCACCCGGCCGCACGTCGTCCTCATGGACATCCGGATGCCGACGGTGGACGGTCTCACCGCCACCGAGTCGCTGCGCCGGCGCGAGGACGCCCCGCAGGTCGTGGTGCTCACCACCTTTCACGCCGACGAGCAGGTGCTGCGCGCGCTGCGCGCGGGGGCCGCGGGGTTCGTCCTCAAGGACACCCCGCCCGCCGAGATCGTCGCCGCGGTGCGCCGGGTCGCGGCCGGCGACCCGGTGCTGTCGCCGACCGTCACCCGGCAGTTGATGGCCCACGCGGCCGGCACCGCCGCCGACACGCGGCGCACGCGCGCACGCGCGCGCGTCGCGGACCTCAACGACCGTGAACGCGAGGTCGCCGTCGCCGTCGGCCGGGGCCTGGCCAACGCCGACATCGCCGCCGAGCTCTACATGAGCGTGGCCACCGTCAAGGCCCACGTCTCCCGGATCCTCGCCAAGCTGAACCTCGACAACCGCGTCCAGATCGCCCTGCTCGCCCACGACGCCGGCCTCCTGGACGAACCCGGGGACCACTGATCTCAGGTGTACGCCGCCGTCGCCCCGCGCACCAGCTCCGTCGGCCGGACCGGTCTGCGCTCCCGCCGGGACAGCTCGCACGCCTCCGCGACCAGCAGCGCCTGGAGAGCCTCCCGCCCGTCGCACGGGTTGGCCCGCTCGCCCCGCACCACCTCGACGAACGCGATCAGCTCGGCCTCGTACGCGGGCCCGAACCGCTCCAGGAAACCGGTCCACGGCTTGTCCGCGGCCGGCGGCCCGGTCGGTTCGGTGGACGCGATCGGCGTACGGTCGTCCAGGCCGACGGCGATCTGGTCCCGCTCCCCGGCGAGCTCCATGCGCACGTCGTAGCCGGCGCCGTTCAGCCGGGTCGCGGTGACCGTGGCGAGCGTGCCGTCGTCGAGGGTGAGGAGGGCCGCGCCGGTGTCGACGTCGCCCGCCTCGCGGAACATCGCGGGTCCGGCGTCGGACCCGGCCGCGTAGACCTCCGTGACCTCCCGGCCGGTCACCCAGCGCAGGATGTCGAAGTCGTGGATCAGGGAGTCCCGGTACAGCCCGCCGGACTGCGGCAGGTACCCGGCCGGCGGCGGCTCCGCGTCGCCGCTCATCGCCCGTACGGTGTGCAGCCGCCCGAGCCTGCCCGAGCGCACCGCCTCCCGCGCGCCCGTGTACCCGGCGTCGAAACGGCGCTGGAACCCCATCTGCAGGACGGTCCCGGCGGTCTCGACCTCGGTGATCGCCTGTAACGTGCCCGTCAGGTCCAGGGCGATGGGCTTCTCGCAGAACACCGGCAGTCCCGCGCGCGCCGCCCGGCCGATCAGATCGGCGTGGGCGGACGTGGCCGCCGTGATCACCACGGCGTCCACTCCCCAGGTGTAGATCTCGTCCACCCCGGGTGCCGCCGTCTCGCCGAGCCGGTGGGCGAGGGCCTGGGCCCGTGCCGGATCGACGTCCGTGAGGATCAGGGAGCCGACGTCGCGGTGCCTGCTGAGTGTGTGGGCGTGAATGGTGCCGATGCGGCCCGTACCGATGACCCCTATGCGCATGGAAACAAAGTGGGGCTCACGCCACTCCCTGTCAATGCGTATGTCCGGACAACCGAACTACACGACTTCCCGTCAACAGCCCACGGGACTACGCTCGGTCCGTGCCGAAACCAGAAGTGGACCCGACCGTACAGCTGGAACTGAGCGTGGACCGCGGCTCCCCCGTGCCGTTGTACTTCCAGCTGTCCCGGCAGTTGGAGTCCGCCATCGAGCGCGGCGCGCTGATCCCCGGCACCCTGCTGGGCAACGAGATCGAGCTCGCCGCGCGGCTGGGCCTGTCCCGGCCGACCGTCCGCCAGGCCATCCAGTCCCTCGTCGACAAGGGGCTGCTGGTGCGCCGCCGCGGGGTCGGCACCCAGGTGGTGCACAGCCAGGTCAAGCGCCCCCTGGAGCTCAGCAGCCTCTACGACGACCTGGAGGCGGCCGGGCAGCGTCCCGGGACGAAGGTGCTGGTCAACACCGTCGTGGCGGCGTCCGCCGAGGTCGCGGCCGCGCTCGGCGTGGCCGAGGACAGCGAGGTGCACCGGATCGAACGGCTGCGGCTCACCCACGGGGAGCCGATGGCGTACCTGTGCAACCACCTGCCGCCGGGACTGCTCGACCTGGACACCGACCGGCTGGAGGCCACCGGCCTGTACCGGCTGATGCGGGCCGCCGGGATCACCCTGCACAGCGCCCGCCAGACCATCGGCGCCCGTGCCGCCACCGACGACGAGGCCGAGCGGCTGGAGGAGGCGAGCGGCGCCCCGCTGCTCACCATGGAGCGCGTGACCTTCGACGACACCGGCCGCGCGGTGGAGTTCGGTACCCACACCTACCGGCCCTCCCGCTACTCCTTCGAGTTCCAGCTGCTTGTACGGTCCTGACAATCCGGCGCGAGGCGCGCACCGCGCCGTCGTCATGTCAGGACAATGTGACCGAACTCCGGTCCCCGCGCGGGGACGCCCGGTGCCCGTGTTCGACAATGGGGCGTTTGGGGCCGGTGTGGTCATCGGCCCCTTGCATACGCAAGAGCACAGCAAGAAGGGCAAGTCCTCGTGTCACGGTTTTCGACCTGGGTGGGCATCGCGGTGGTGGGGGCGCTGAGCCTCTCGCTCGCCGGGTGCAGCGGTACCGGCGGCAAACGGGCGGAGGACGCCCGCGCGGCCGCGGCGGCCCGGGGCGGGGCGGCGGTGGACACCCCCCGCTGGACCTTCGCGATGATCACCCACGCGGGGGACGGCGACACCTTCTGGGACATCGTCCAGAGCGGTGCGGAGCAGGCCGTGGTGAAGGACAACGTCCGCTTCCTCTACTCGCACGACGACGAGGCCCAGCAGCAGGCGCAGCTCGTGGACGCGGCCGTCGACAAGAAGGTGGACGGCATCATCGTCACCCTCGCCAAGCCGGACGCGATGAAGGCGTCCCTCGCCCGCGCCCGTGAGGCCGGCATCCCGGTCGTCACCGTGAACAGCGGCTCGGCCGAGTCGAAGGAGTTCGGCGCGCTCACCCACATCGGCCAGGACGAGACGATCGCCGGCGAGGCGGTCGGCGAGGAGCTGGACGAACGGGGCCGCAAGAAGGCCCTCTGCGTCCTGCACGAGCAGGGCAACGTCGGTCACGAGCAGCGCTGCGACGGTGTGGAGAAGGCCTTCGACGGCACGGTGGTCCGCCTCCACGTCAACGGCACGAGCATGCCCGACGTGCAGTCGGCGATCGAGGCCCGGCTGCAGTCCGACACCGCCGTGGACGCCGTCGTCACCCTGGGCGCCCCCTACGCCGACACCGCCGTCAAGGCGCGTGAGGGGGCGGGCAGCGACGCCGAGATCGACACCTTCGACCTCAACGCCAAGGTCGCCGCCGGCCTGAAGGACGGCAGCCTCGGCTTCGCCGTCGACCAGCAGCCCTACCTCCAGGGCTACGAGGCGGTCGACCTGCTGTGGCTGTACCGGTACAACGCCGATGTCCTCGGCGGCGGCCGGCCCGTGCTCACCGGACCGCAGATCATCACCGAGGACGACGCCGCCGCGCTCGAGGACTACACGCGGCGGGGCACCCGATGAGCGCGACGACCCCCGGCGTATCTCCCGATGCCTCTTCCGACGTGTCCTCCGGGGCCTCTTCCGACGCATCTGATGAAAGGTTTCTGCGCGGTTCTTCGCCGCTCCGGCGGCTGCTGACCAGACCCGAGCTCGGCTCCCTCGTCGGTGCGATCGCCGTCTTCTGCTGCTTCGCCCTCGCCGCCGACAGCTTCCTGCGCGCCTCCAGCCTCGGCACCGTGCTCTACGCGTCCTCCACCATCGGCATCATGGCCGTCCCGGTCGCACTGCTGATGATCGGCGGCGAGTTCGACCTGTCGGCCGGTGTCCTGGTCACGTCGTCGGCACTGGTGTCGTCGATGTTCAGCTACCAGATGACCGCCAACGTCTGGGTCGGAGTCGGCGTGTCCCTGCTGGTCACGCTCGCCGTCGGCGCCTTCAACGGGATCATGCTGGCCCGCACGGGACTGCCGAGCTTCATCGTCACGCTCGGCACCTTCCTGATGCTGACCGGCCTGAACCTCGGCCTCACCAAGCTGATCAGCGGCACCGTCTCCACGCGGACCATCGCCGACATGGAGGGCTTCACCACCGCGCGGGCCCTGTTCGCCTCGACCCTCACCGTCGGCGGCGCGCACATCAAGGTCACCGTCCTGTGGTGGCTCGCCCTGGTCGCCCTCGGCAGCTGGATCCTGCTGCGCACCCGCGCCGGCAACTGGATCTTCGCGGTCGGCGGCAACGAACGGGCCGCCCGCGCGGTGGGCGTCCCCGTGACCCGCACCAAGACCGCCCTCTACATGGGCGTCGCCCTCGGCGCCTGGATCTGCGGCCAGCACCTGCTCTTCTCCTACGACGTCGTCCAGTCCGGCGAGGGCGTCGGCAACGAGCTGATCTACATCATCGCGGCCGTCATCGGCGGCTGCCTGATCACCGGCGGCCACGGCAGCGCCGTCGGCTCGGCGGTCGGCGCGCTGCTCTTCGGCATGACCAGCAAGGGCATCGTCTTCGCCGAGTGGAACCCCGACTGGTTCAAGTTCTTCCTCGGAGCGATGCTGCTCCTGGCCACCCTGCTCAACACCTGGGTGCGCCGCCGCGCGGAGGCATCGACATGACCCGGACCGACTCCCGCACGGCCCTCGTGGAGCTGTCCGGCGTCAGCAAGCGCTACGGCAACGTCCGCGCCCTCGAAGGCGTCTCACTGGAGGTGCACGCGGGCGAGATCACCTGTGTGCTGGGTGACAACGGCGCCGGCAAGTCCACCCTGATCAAGATCATCGCGGGACTGCACCGGCACGACGGCGGCACGCTCGCCCTCGACGGCGAGGAGACCCACCTGGCCTCCCCGCGCGAGGCCCTGGACCGGGGCATCGCCACCGTCCACCAGGACCTGGCCGTCGTCCCGCTGATGCCGGTGTGGCGGAACTTCTTCCTCGGCTCCGAGCCGCGCAAGGGCACCGGCCCCTTCAAGCGCATGGACGTCGACCGCATGCGCCGCACCACCCGCGCGGAACTCCTCCGCATGGGCATCGACCTCCGCGACGTCGACCAGCCCATCGGCACCCTCTCCGGCGGCGAACGCCAGTGCGTGGCCATCGCCCGCGCGGTGCACTTCGGCGCGAAGGTCCTCGTCCTGGACGAACCGACGGCGGCCCTGGGCGTGAAGCAGTCGGGCGTGGTCCTGAAATATGTGTCGGCGGCACGCGACGAGGGCCTGGGCGTCGTCTTCATCACCCACAACCCGCACCACGCGTACCTGGTGGGGGACAGATTCGTCCTCCTGAAGCGGGGCACGATGGTCGGCAACCACACACGTGACGACATCACGCTGGACGAGCTGACGAACCAAATGGCCGGCGGAAATGAGCTGGACGATCTACGCCATGAACTGAAACGCCCTTAGGGGCGCGGGGCTGTATGAATGTGCGGCTCCGCCGCGTGGGCGCGATCAACCCCGACGCACCCGCACCCGACAACGCACCCGGGATCCATTCGGCACCCGGCGGAGCCGTGCGGCACAATCGCACACGATGAGCACCTACCGCGACTTCACCGCCCCCATCGGCTCCCGCCGTGCCCCGGTCCTGAGAACCGTCGGCACCCGGGAGCGCCGCTCCCACCTGACGGCGCCCCGTGTCCCGACAGTGGGCATCGACATCGGCGGCACCAAGGTCATGGCGGGCGTCGTCGACGCCGACGGCAACATCCTGGAGCGGCTGCGCACGGAGACCCCGGACAAGTCCAAGAGCCCCAAGGTCGTCGAGGACACCATCGTCGAACTGGTGCTGGACCTGTCCGATCGGCACGACGTGCACGCCGTCGGCATCGGCGCGGCCGGCTGGGTCGACGCCGACCGCAACCGCGTGCTGTTCGCCCCCCACCTGTCCTGGCGCAACGAACCGCTGCGCGACCGCATCGCCGGCCGCCTCGCCGTCCCCGTCCTGGTGGACAACGACGCCAACACCGCCGCCTGGGCCGAGTGGCGCTTCGGCGCCGGCCGCGGCGAGGACCACCTCGTCATGATCACGCTCGGCACCGGCATCGGCGGCGCGATCCTGGAGGACGGGCAGGTCAAGCGCGGCAAGTACGGGGTGGCCGGCGAGTTCGGCCACATGCAGGTCGTCCCCGGCGGCCACCGCTGCCCCTGCGGCAACCGCGGCTGCTGGGAGCAGTACAGCTCCGGCAACGCGCTGGTCCGCGAGGCCCGCGAGCTGGCCGCCGCCGACTCGCCGGTCGCCTACGGGATCATCGAGCACGTCAAGGGCAACATCGCCGACATCAGCGGCCCGATGATCACCGAGCTGGCCCGCGAGGGCGATGCCATGTGCATCGAACTGCTCCAGGACATCGGGCAGTGGCTCGGCGTCGGCATCGCCAACCTCGCCGCCGCCCTCGACCCCTCCTGCTTCGTCATCGGCGGCGGCGTCTCCGCCGCCGACGACCTGCTGATCGGCCCCGCGCGGGACGCCTTCAAGCGGCACCTCACCGGCCGCGGCTACCGCCCCGAGGCCCACATCGTCCGCGCCCAGCTCGGCCCCGAGGCCGGCATGGTCGGCGCCGCGGACCTCGCCCGGCTGGTCGCCCGCCGCTTCCGCCGCGCCAAGCGCCGCCGCGTCGAGCGGTACGAACGCTACGAGCGGTACGCGGAGGCCCGCCGCACCACCCAGGAGTCGCGGTGAGCGACGAGGTCCCCCGACAGACGACCCACCCGGGCGCGCCCCGCCCGGCCGAGGACCGGTGGCACATGATCCGCCGCAGGGCGCTCACCCTGCTGATCATCGTGCTGCTCATCGGCATCCCGGCCGGGTACCTGGTGATCTCCGCGAACCAGAGCCGGGCCAGCGGCAAGGACAAGGAGGCGAAGTACTCCGCGACCGGCCTCACCGAGGGCTGGCCGTCGAAGGTGCAGCGCCGCCTCTACCAGGTGCCCGTACCGCACCCCGCCTGGTGGGTGGCCTCCTACGAGACCAACAACTGGAAGACCAGCCGCCTCTACGTCGAGTTCGAGACCACCGACGCGGGCCTGAGCGCCTTCCTCACCAGCATGGGCGTGCAACGGCACGACCTGAAACAGGGCCACATCACCATCGGCGAGCGCGACCGGGACGTCACCGGATGGACGTTCGACGGACCCGGCACCTGGTCCGGCCTCGTCCACGAGCAGAAGGACCCGGCACCCACCCACGACGTCGTCGTCAACCACGACAAGCCGGGCTATCCGAGGGTGTACGTCGTCTCCCGCACCGTGCCCTGACCCCGCCCGCCTCGCCGGCCGCCGAGGCCGGTTGTCAGACCCCGCCCGTAGAGTCGGAGACGAATGATCCGACTTCACGGGCGGGAGGTGACAGGACGTATGGGTGAGCGGACCGTGACGGCCGGGCGGGACACCGCCGCGCCCGGCGGCGCGGACGGGGTGGACGGGGCGGACGTCCCCGCCCGGCTCGCGGCCGTCTTCCTCCCGGCACCCCTCCCGCGCGAGGGACGCGTCGCCTTCTACGACCCCGAGGGCGGCCCCGTCGGCGAACGACCGCCCGCACCGTCCGACGCCTCCGGGCCCGCGCCGCGCACCGACCTCACCGTCGTCCGCCCGCACGGCACGGGGGTGCGGCGGCGGACGACCCCGGCGCTCCTCCTCCCCGTGGAGGAGGCCCTGCCCCTGTTGGTCCGCGCCCGGCACGATCCCGCGGCCCACCCCGCCACCGCCTGCTGGGGCGCCGCCGCCCTGCACGCCCTGCGGCTCACGGCCCGCGGGCGGCTGCTGCCCGGACTGACCGCCACCGGCCACGACGCCTGGCGCGCCGGTCCCCTCGACCCCGACGACGTGGCGCACCTGCGCGCGGTGGCCGCCGCCCTGCCCCACGAGGGCCACGCCGTCCCGCTGCCCGGACCCGGCCCCCTCCGGCTGCCCCGGCCGGAGGCGCTGGTGCGCGCCTTCCTGGACGCGGTCGCCGACACCCTGCCCCGCACCCCGGCCGCACCGTACGCCTCGGGGCCGCCGTTCGCCGCGCGGAAGGCGCAGCGGCTGCCGGGCGCCCACGACTGGGCCGCCGAGGTCGCCGCCGGCATGGACGCCGGCGTACGGATCTCGCTCCGCCTGGACCTGTCCGCGTACGACCTCTTCGACACCGGTGGGGAAGCGGACGGGGGCGCCGCGCGGAGCGCGGGCGCCGCGATCGTGCAGGTGCACAGCCTCGCCGACCCGACCCTGGTGGCCGACGCGGCGGCCCTGTGGGCGGGCGCGGCGGACAGCGCCTTCGGCCCCCGCGCGCGGGTGGACGCCGCCCTCGCGGTGCGCC
The DNA here is from genome assembly GCF_044390325.1 of Streptomyces sp. NPDC018964. Lineage (NCBI taxonomy): Bacteria > Bacillati > Actinomycetota > Actinomycetes > Kitasatosporales > Streptomycetaceae > Streptomyces > Streptomyces sp. NPDC018964. Next base: position 55,893 of record NZ_JBIRYZ010000020.1, on the reverse strand, counting down.
GCGCGGCCCGGGTCTGGCCGCCGCTGGACCGGCTCTCCGACCAGGACGCGCCGGACGTACTGGCCCTCTCCGAGGAGGAGCTGAACGACCTGCTGGGCGCGGCGGCCACCCGGCTCGCCGCCGCCGGGGTCGCCGTGCACTGGCCCCGGGACCTCGCCCAGGACCTGACCGCCACGGCGGTGGTCCGCCCGGCCCCCGGCTCCGCGACCGACGGCACCGGCTTCTTCGAGGGCGAGGACCTGCTGCGGTTCGGCTGGCAGCTCGCCCTCCGCGGCGACCCGCTCACCGAGGCCGAGATGGACGCCCTGGCCGAGGCCCACCGTCCCGTCGTACGGCTGCGCGACCAGTGGGTGCTGGTCGACCCCGCCCTCGTCCGCAAGGCCCGCAAACGGGACCTGGGGCTGCTCGACCCGGTCGACGCGCTGGCCGTCGCCCTCACCGGCCACGCGGAGGTCGACGGGGAGACGGTCGAGGCGGTGCCGGCCGGCGCCCTCGCCACCCTCCGCGACCGCCTGACCGCGGGGGTGCGGCCCGCCGAGCCGCCGCCCGGCCTCGACGCGACCCTGCGCGACTACCAGTTGCGGGGCCTGGCCTGGCTGGACCTCATGACCTCCCTCGGCCTCGGCGGCTGCCTCGCCGACGACATGGGCCTGGGCAAGACCGTCACCCTCATCGCGCTGCACCTGAAGCGGGCCCGCACCGAGCCGACCCTGGTGGTCTGCCCGGCCTCGCTGCTCGGCAACTGGCAGCGGGAGATCACCCGGTTCGCGCCCGGCGTCCCCGTGCGCCGCTTCCACGGCCCCGACCGCACCCTGGACGGCCTCGACGGCGGCTTCGTCCTCACCACCTACGGCACCATGCGCTCCACCGCACCCGAGCTGGCCGGGCAGCCGTGGGGCATGGTCGTCGCCGACGAGGCACAGCACGTCAAGAACCCCCACTCCGCGACCGCGAGGGCGCTGCGCACGATCCCGGCGCCCGCGCGGGTGGCGCTCACCGGCACCCCCGTGGAGAACAACCTCTCCGAGCTGTGGGCCCTCCTCGACTGGACGACGCCCGGGCTCCTCGGCCCGCTGAAGTCCTTCCGCGCCCGGCACGCGCGCGTCGTGGAGACCGGCGACGACGAGGAGGCCGCCGAGCGCCTCGCCCGCCTGGTCCGCCCCTTCCTGCTGCGGCGCAGGAAGTCCGATCCCGGCATCGTCCCCGAACTGCCGCCCAAGACCGAGACGGACCACCCGGTACCGCTCACCCGCGAACAGGCCGCGCTGTACGAGGCGGTGGTGCGCGAGTCGATGCAGGCCATCGAGGCCGCGCGGGGCATGGGCCGGCGCGGACTGGTGCTGAAACTGCTGACCTCGCTCAAGCAGATCTGCGACCACCCGGCGCTCTACCTGAAGGAGGGGCACGAGCGCGCCGGAGACGACCGGCTCGCGGCACGTTCCGGCAAACTGGCCCTGCTGGACGAGCTGTTGGACACCCTGCTCGCCGAGGACGGCTCCGCCCTGGTCTTCACGCAGTACGTCGGGATGGCCCGGTTGATCACCGCGCACCTCGCCGGGCGCGCGGTCCCCGTCGAACTCCTCCACGGGGGTACGCCGGTGGTGGAGCGGGAGCGCATGGTGGACCGTTTCCAGAGCGGCGCGACCCCGGTCCTGGTGCTCTCCCTCAAGGCCGCCGGAACCGGCCTGAACCTCACCCGCGCGGGCCACGTCGTCCACTTCGACCGCTGGTGGAACCCCGCGGTGGAGGAGCAGGCCACCGACCGCGCGTACCGCATCGGCCAGACCCAGCCCGTCCAGGTCCACCGCCTCGTCACCGAGGGCACGGTCGAGGACCGCATCGCCGAGATGCTGGAGTCCAAGCGCGCCCTCGCCGACGCGATCCTCGGCTCCGGCGAGGCGGCCCTCACGGAGCTGTCCGACCGTGACCTGTCCGACCTGGTGTCGCTGCGGAGGCCGGCATGACCCCCCGCCCCTCCGACGAGGCCCGCGAGGCCCTGCGCGCGGCCCGCGCACGCGCGATCCGCGAGCCGGCGGCCCCGGCCGCACCGGAGCACCGGCCCGCTCAGGAGCGGACGGCCGCCCCGGCCGTCCCGCCCCCCGGACAGCCCGACGGTCCCGGTCGCCCCGGCCGTGGGACCCGCCCGGGCGACGTGGCCCGCGAGGCGTTGCGGCAGGCGGTACGGGCCCGGCGCGGTACGGCGGGGCCCGCCGACGCCACGGCCCCGCACCGCGAGGACACCGGCACGCCGGAAGCGGAGGGCGAGACCCCCTCCGCGGAGGGACCGGGACCCCACGGCGACGGGCCGGCCCCCGCCGCCCCGTCCGCCGCACCCTCATTCGCCGACCCGTCCTCCGCCGATCCGTCGTCCGGGGACACGGAGGCCGCTGCCGACGGTGGTGCCGGACACCGCGCGCCCCCACGCCCCGGGGACATCGCGCGGGAGGCGCTGCGCTCCGCGCGCGAGGAGGCGCTGCGGGCACGTCCGGCACCCGGCGACCGTGCGACGGACACCGCGCCCCGTGAACGACGCGTCACGACACCCCGCGTCCCGCGCACGACGCGCGGCGACCGGGCCTCCGACACCCGGGCCCGTGAGGTGCGGGAGTTGCTCACGGACGCCTTCCGCATGCCCGAACCGGAGACCGAACCGGATCCGGACACCGACACCACCCCCGGCCCGAGCGGCACCCCCGCGCCCTCCGGCGGCTCGCGCTCGCACGGCGGCCCCCCGGCCGCGGACGCCCGGGACGGAGCCTCCGTGAGCGCCGACCCGCCCGGCACCCCGCGGGACACCGCACCGCCCGCACCCGCCGCCCCCGGCTCCTCGCCCGCACCCGCCACCCCCCGCTCCATGGCCGACCCCGCCCGCGACGGCGACCTGCGCCGCACCTTCCCGGCGTTCCCGCCCCGAGCCTCGGACAGCGAGGGCTTCGCCGAGACCTGGTGGGGCGACGCCTGGGTCACCGCGCTGGAGGAAGGGGCGCTGGACGCGGCCCGGCTCGCCCGCGGACGCGGGTACGCCGGACAGGGGCACGTCGACGCCATCACCGTCACGCCGGGACTGGTCCTCGCGTACGTGCGGGGCAGCCGCCCGCGGCCGTACCGCGTGCAGTTGCGGCTGCGGACGTTCACGGACGCCGACTGGGAGCGGTTCCTGGACGCCGCCGCCGACCGTCCCGGCCACATCGCGGCGCTGCTGGACAAGGAGATGCCCCAGTCCCTCGCCGACTGCGGGGCCCCGCTGCTGCCCGGCCCCGGCGACCTCGCCCCGCTGTGCAGCTGCCCCGACTCCGGCCACCCCTGCAAGCACGCCGCCGCCCTCTGCTACCAGACGGCCCGGCTGCTCGACGCCGACCCGTTCGTGCTGCTCCTGCTGCGCGGACGCGGCGAGCGCCAGGTGATCGACGCACTGTCCCGGCTCAGCGCCACCCGCGCGGCCCGCGCCGCCCAGGAGAGGGAACCGGAACCCCTGCCCGGCGTACGGGCCGCCGACGTCCTCGCCCGACGCGACCGCCCCCTCCCTCCGCTCCCGGCCCCGTCGCCCCCGCCGCCGCGCCCCGGGCAACCGCCCGTGTACCCCGCCTCCCCGAGCGGCCCTGACCCGTTCGCGCTGGACCAGCTGGCCACCAACGCCGCCGCCCGCGCGCACGCCCTGCTCACCACCGGCCGCGACCCGGTGGGCCGGCTCACCCTCTGGCAGGACGCGGTGCGGCTCGCCGCCGCCCGCCCAGGTTCCGGCCTGACCGCGGCGACGCGCAGGCTCTACTCCTCCCTCGCCAAAGCCGCCGGCCGCACCCCCGCCGAGCTGGCGCGCGCGGTCGCCGCCTGGCGCCAGGGCGGTTTGACGGGCCTCGCCGTCCTCGAGGAGCCCTGGGACCCGCCGGCCGGCCGCTTCGACCGTGCCCGCCCGCTCCTCCTCGCCGCCGACCTCCCCGCCTTCCGCCCCTGGCGCAACCACCTCACCCACCCACGGGGCCACGTCCAGCTCCGCCTCGGCCGCGACCACCTCTGGTACGCCTACGAGTCCGAGCCGGGCCACGACGACTGGTGGCCCCGCGGCACCCCCGACCCGGACCCGGTGGGTGCCCTGACCGGTCTGGACGCACCGGGCGACCTGTGACGGCCCCGGGGTTCCTCAGTCCCGCCCGCTCCTGGGCGCCGACGGCAGGAGCGTGTCGGTCTGCCGGAGTTCGGCCAGGAGCTCGCTCTGCCCGGCCAGCAGTTCGGTGAGGATCCGGCGGGCCGCGCGGAGGAGGTCGGCGACGTCACCGCCGGCGAGGGCGTACCGGACGGTGGAGCCCTCCCGCACCGAGACGACGATGCCGGACCTCCTGAGCACGGCGAGCTGCTGCGAGAGGCTGGACGGCTCGATGTCGATGTCGGCGAGCAGGTCCCGCACCGGCACGGGCCCGTGCTGCAACAGTTCCAGGACCCTGATGCGCACAGGGTGTCCCAGCATGCGGAAGAACTCCGCCTTGGCCTGGTAGAGGGGGACTTGCATGGGCGCGCACTCCCTGCCGCATCGGGGATGTTCTCCACGGTGCGGCGGCGCCCTCACGGACGCGCCGCCGCACGATGTGCTGTCCTTCGGAGCCGATCCTTCTCGCTCGGCCCGGCGCGCATCCACGGATTGGAGCCATGTTGATGTGATGACTTGAAGAAGTCTTCACATTGTGGGCGCGCGTCGGCCCGGTTCCCGGGTCGTTCACACCTCCAGCTGTTCTTCGACCCGCTTGAGTTGGTGGCGGGCCATCGCCAGGTTCGACCGGGACTTGTCGAGCACGAGGTACAGGAACAGCCCGCTGCCGTTCCGCCCGCTGACCGGCCGGATGAGGTGGTACTGGCTTTCGAGCGTGATGAGGATGTCCTCGATCTGGCCGGTCAGACCCAGCAGTTCCATGGTGCGCACCTTGGCCCGGATGACATCCGTGTTGCCGGCGGCCGCGACGGTGAGATCCAGGTCCTTGCCCCCGCCCAGCGTTCCCAGGGCCATGCCGCTGGAGTAGTCGACGACGGCCGCTCCGAGCGACCCCTCGACGCCGGTCATGATGTCCTTCAGCGACACTTCGACAGTTGCCATGGACGTCTCCCTCATCTGTTGTTCCACGGGTTGCGTCGGCCTCGACGGGGCGGTGGTCCCCGCCCCGGCCGCGGTGGCACCGTAGGCAGGTGGCACCGGCCCGGAGGAACGGGTTTTCGGGGGTGACCCCTAATGACCGAATACTTGCGCCAGGGAACTGGCGTTTGACCGGGATCGGTCCGGGAAGTGACCGCGCTGCCGCACGAGACCGTACGGCGCACACCATCGAACACGGGCATCCGCGGCCGGAGCCAGGGACCGCGGCTCCGCGGGGCGGCCTCGACGCGAGCGGAAGCCCGCCCCGAGGAAGGACTGTCAGTGCCCTGCGGCAGAGTGCCGTGCATGATCAACGAAGTGGACAGTGTCGACTGGTCGTCGATGAACCATGGGTACGGGCCGGCCGTGGACGTCCCGGTGTGGCTCCGGGCGATGGCCTCACCCGATCCCGGGATCAGGGAGCGGGCGTTCGGCAACTTCTACAGTGCGGCCCATCACCAGGGTGACGTGTACCCGTGCACGGTGGCGAGTCTGCCGTTCCTGTTCGCGCTGGCCGACGATCCCGCGACCCCCGACCGCGCCTCCGTGGTCGGGTTGCTGGTGAGCATCGGACGCGAATCCATGGACCGCGATGACGGCTGCCTCCAAATCGCACCGGACGGCACCGCCTCGACGGCCTGCGCGGACGGCGCGGCGATGATGCGCGACCGCTCCGAGGCGTTCGTCGCCTACGCGGCCGACGCGGATCCGGACGTGCGGCGTGCGGCGATCGTGGGCCTGGGCCTCTTTCTCGACGACGCCGACCGCGCGGTCGGCGCCCTCCGCTCCCGGCTGTCCGCCGCGTCCGGGACCGTCGAGCGGCTGCTCGTCGTCAGGACGACGGCCGACCTGGCGCTGCGGCTGCCCGCAGCGCGGGCCGACGCCACCGCCTGGCTCCGCGGCCTGGCCGACGACACCTCGGCCGACGCCGACGTCCGGCTCGCCGCCCTCGTCCACCACGCCCGCTGCGTCCCGGAAGCCGTCGGCGACGACACCGTACCGGCGGCGATCGGCCTGCTGCGCCGGCTCACCCCCGCGCCGCCACCCGAGTCCGACGAGAAGCGGTGCCGGTCCGGTTCCGGTACCCCCGCCCCTGACACGGCGTCCCCGGACACCCCGCCGCAGATCGTCGCCGCGTTCGCCGACATGGAACGGCACAACCGGGTCCACGCGCCCACCACCCCACTGCTGCGCGCTCTCCACAAGGTGCTGGACCACCGCGTGCCCGAGCGCACGGCCCTGCTCACCGAGCAGCTGCGCAGCCCCGACCCGGCCGTCCGCTTCGACGCGATCGGCATGGCCAGGGACCTGATCGGCTCCTGGCGCGGGAACCACGCCCGTCTCGTCACGCTCCTCGCGGAGTGTCTGCTCCCCGACGACCCGTACACCGCGTCGGCGGCGGCGGAGACCCTCGGAGCCCTCGTGCCCGTCACGGAGGTCGCCCGCGAATCCCTCGCCGCCTTCGTCGCCGCACAGCGTGCCGCGCACGGGCCGGACGTGTGGACGGCGCCCGGTGCGCTGTTGCGCCGTGCCCACCAGGAGGCCGTGAGGGCGTTGGCCCGTCTCGACGACCCGCGTGCCCTGCCCGGGCTGCTGACGGCGCTGGACACGGACGTCGACGCCTGGCGCGCCGTTCAGGTCGCGGGCTGTCTGCGGCGGGGCGCGGACGAACTGGTGCCGCGGCTGTGCCGGCGTCTCGCCGCCGTCGACTTCTCGCGGCAGGGGCCCGGCTTCGGCACCGGGGGCCTGACCTCCGCGCTGGCCGCGCTCGGCGACCCGGGCGCCGTCCCCGCGCTCACCGAGGCGGTCACCGCCGCGGTCCGGCACGAGCAGTGGCATTTCGCCGCCGCCGCGCTGGAGGCGCTCGCGTCGTTCGGCACCGACGCCGTAGCGGCCCTGGACGTGGTCCGCCCGCTGGCCGACGCGCCGGACGTGGACCTCCGGGCAGCCGCCACGGCCGCTCTGTGGGCACTCGAACGCGACCCGGCGGACGTCGTGCCCCGACTGCACGACCTGCTCGGAGGCTACCGCCACCACGAGGCCGCCGACGCGCTGGGCAGGATCGGACCGGCCGCCGTGACCGCACTGCCGCGGCTGAAGGAGATGCTGACCGCCGGCTACGAGTGGACCCGTCTCCACGCCGCCGTCGCGGTGTGGGACATCGCCGGCGAGGCGGAGGCCGACCGTGTCATCGGCACACTGCTCGAGGTGTGGGAGGAGAACGAGGCGACCGCGCATCACATCGTGATGTTCCTGGACCGCATGGGCCCGTCGGCGGCACCGGCCCTGCCCCGCCTCCGGGCGGAACTCGCGCGCGCCCGCCGCGGCCGGGGCGTCGCCGCCGACGAAGAGACGCGACGCGCCTGCCGCGTCCTCCGGTTGCGCCTCGCCGCTCCGCAGGACCGGGAACGGGAGCACTGGGAACTGATCCCGGGCACCGGGGTGGGCCCGCTGCGCCTCGGGATGTCCCCGGCCGAGGTCGCCCACGCGCTCCGGGAACCCGCGACACCGGTCGGCGGCCCCTACGCGCAGGAGGACTTCACCACCACGGGAGTGAGCGTCTTCTACGACGGTACGGGACACCTCGCGTGCGTCGCGCTCGGCGCGGCCACCGGCCCCCAGACCACCCTCGCCGGCGTCCCCCTGGCCGGGCAGGACCCTGGGGAGATGGAGCAGTGGCTCCTGGAGGGCTACGCCGCCGAGCACGGGGCGACGATCCTGTTCACCCCCGACGGGTCGCTCGCCCTGACCGACCTCGGCCTCCTCATACGGACGCAACGGACCGGCGGCACACACCTCACCCGGCCGCTCCTCGTGACCCAGGACTGGTTCGCTTCGGCGTACCACCGCGATCACCTGCCGCTGGAGGCCCCCCGACCGCAGGACGAGCACAACGGGAACCCCGGCGAGCGACCCCGTGGAGCGGAGTCCGCCCCCGGCGGGTGACGCTCCGGCTCCGGTACTCTCCCTCCGGGGGACACCGGGGCCGAGAACCGCACGGGGACGTCGGCGTCAGTCGTCGTACGACAGGCCGTGCCCGGAAGGGAAGAGGACCTCGGCCGGATCGTCGGCCCGCTGAACGGGCACGGGCAGCCTGCCGCGTGGCTGGACCCGGCCGGCGATCACCCGGGCGGCGGCGCGCAGTTCGACCTCGGTCCAGCAGTAGGAGGCCAGGGAGGCCGGGACGTCGCCGAGGTGGGCGATGTCGTAGGGGTTGCGCACCGCGAGGTGGACGACGGGGACGCCCGTCGCGAGCAGCCGGGAGACCAGGGTGCGCTGGGTGCTGGTGGCGTCGACGTTGTCGGTGGTGACCACCACCGCGTCCCGTCCCCGTGCGGCGGCCACGGCCTCGTCGATCTTCGCCGCGTCGGGTGCCCGGCCGGTGGCGAGGTGGGTGGTGCGGTAGCCCAGTTCGTCGAACGCCCTGGCCAGTTCGGGCACCGTGGTGCGGGTGTCGTCGGTCGGGAAGGCCGGACTGGCGCCGACCACGAGCAGCTTTCGCTGCCCGCGGCGCAGCGGGAGCGCCCCGTCCTCGTTGACCAGCAGGGTGGTGGTGCGCTCGGCGATCCGGGCGGCGGCGCGCCGGTGCCCGCGGGCGCCGACGACCCGGTCGACCTCCCGCGGGGAGACGTAGGGGCTGCCGTCGAGCAGGCCGGTCTTCTCCTTGAGCCGCAGGATGCGCAGGACCGACTCGTCGAGCCGGTCCTCGGTGATCTCCCCGCTGCGGACGGCGGCCAGGACGCCGTGGTAGGCGACGCCGATGTCCGGCGGGAACAGCAGTTGGTCGGCGCCGGCCTTGAGGGCGAGGACGGGCACGCGGTCGTCGCCGTACTTGGTACGCACGCCCTGCATGTTGAGGGCGTCGGTGACGATCACGCCGTCGAAGCCGAGTTCGCCGCGCAGCACGCCCTGGAGGATCGTGGGCGACAGGGTGGCCGGGTCGTTGCTGGGGTCGAGCGCGGGGACCTGGAGGTGCGCGGTCATGATCGAGTCGACGCCGGCGGCGATCGCGGCCCGGAAGGGCGGGGCGTCCATGCGCTCCCACTCCTCGCGGGTGTGGGTGATCACGGGCAGTTTGGTGTGACTGTCCTCCCCGGTGTCCCCGTGGCCGGGGAAGTGCTTGGCGCAGGCCGCGACGCCGGCCCGCTGGTAACCCGCCACCTGGGCCGCCACCATGCGGCCGACCGCGCGGGCGTCGGCGCCGAAGGAGCGGACGTTGATGACGGGGTTGGCCGGATCGACGTTGACGTCGGCGACCGGGGCGAAGTTCTGGTGGATGCCCAGGGTGGCGAGTTCGGTGCCCGAAATCCGTCCGGCGGTGCGCGCGTCGGAGAGCGAGCGGCCCGCGCCGAGCGCCATCGCGCCCGGCAGTTGCGTGGCGCCGCTGCCGATGCGGACGTTGACCCCGTGTTCCTGGTCGATGGAGATCAGGGACGGGACGGGGGTGGGCAGGGCGAGCGAGGCCCGCTGCACACCGTTGCTCAACTCCGCGATCTGGCGGGGGTCCTGGATGTTGTTCGTCCAGCCGTGGAAGTAGATGACACCGCCGATGTGGTACTTGGCGATGAGCTCGGCCACGGTGCGCACGCCGAGTTCCCTGAGGTTGCGGTCCTGGTCGAACTGGCTGGGAGAAGTCGCCGACGTACCGTAGAAGTACGGCACGAACAGCTGGCCGATCTTCGCCTCGACGCTCATCCGGGAGATGATCCTCTTGAGGCGGTGGTCGCGCTCGCGCGCGACCGCGGGGGTGGCCGCCACGCCCACGACGCCCGTCGTGGTCCCGGCGACCACGGTCGCGGAGGCGAGAACGGTTCGTCTGGACAGACTCCGGTCCTGCATGCGGACGTGCTCCTTCCAGCCTTGCCCGTGAAGGGAGTTGAAGGAAACGCGAAGACTCCGAGCAGGGGGAAACGTAGCCCTCGGATCACGGGCGGGACAAGAGGTCTAGACAAAATGAGGGCTTCCCCCGCCGCGCGTGCGGATGCCCGAGCCGGGCCGATACGGGACACACGCCGCTTCCTGTGATCCTCGGGACGCCTGACTTGATCTTCGGCCCGCGCGGCGGGGGCGTGGGGCGGCCGGCTTCCTCGCGTGTCGTCGCACCGGCGCGACGACACCGACGAGCTGTCAGACACCCTGCTCACGACTGAGGACGACCAAGCCCTACCGGATGAGGGGGCAGGTGAGGGGGAGGACGCGTTCGGTCAGCCGGCCGGTGAGGTGGGTGTCGGTGAGGGTGGTGTCGGTGAGCCAGTCCGCCGCGGTCAGCCGGTCGATCAGGTCCTCCAGTTCACCGGAGCCGACCGGGACCCGGGTGGTGAGATCGTCCAGGGGGACGCCCTCGCCGTCGGGGCCGAGGCGTCCCGAGGCGTCGGTCCGGGTGGCCAGCGTCAGGGCGAGCAGCCGGGTGCCGGCGGCGGCCTTGGACTTGCGGAGCTTCTTGTCCGAGACGACCCTCTGGGCCCAGCCGGAGAGCTTGGGCCGCGTCTTCTTGCCGAACGCGAACGGGCCCGTCCCGCCCTCGGGCGGCACCAGGGAGGGGACGGTGATCGGGGTGGGATTCTCCGGCCGGGAGGCGAGCAGGTCGCCGACGGTGCCGGGAAGGGACAGCCAGCCGCAGCCGGTCAGCTGCTCGACCAGGTCCTGCGGATCGGCCAGGCCCAGCCCGTTGACGTCCTGGCCGACGAGGTTGCCGGTGCCGGAGTGCGCGGTGCGCAGGGTCAGCATCAGCACCAGCAGTCGTGCTTCCGGTCCGGGCAGCGGGGCGTGGTCGGCCACGTGCGCGAGGACGGAGCGCGCGTACTCCCACTGCGACGGTACGGTCAGCAGCCGTGCCACGGCCGGCCCGTCGCCGTCCGTGATGCCGCCGGTGCGCTGCTGGTGCTGGAGACGGATGGCGGCAGCGGCCTGCTCGGCACGCCGGGCCTCCCACCGCAGGGCGCCGTCGCAGGTGACGTCGGCCCAGGAGGCGAAGGCGCGCGCCTTGCGTTCCTGGAGGTCGGCGAGGAGCGCCAGGTCGGGCTGCTCGCGCCGCTGGTAGGCGCGGAAGAGGTCGCCGAGTTCGGTGAGTTCGTCCCGCAGGGTGACGGGCCGCAGGTCGTGCGGGATGACCCGCTGGGCGATCCGCGCCTGCCGCGGGCGGCGCCGCGCGGGTACGGGGCGGGGAGCAGGAGCCCTCGTCCCGGCGGAGCCCTGGTGGTCGGAGAACTGAGGCACGCCCACGGTGCCTGCGCGTGCGGTCGCGGGGGCCGGGCGTACGGCGGCCTGCGGGCCGGACGCCGGGGAGGCGCCCACGGCCTTCGCGCCGGGGGTGGCGGCCGCGCACCGCGAGCAGCACTCCATGGCCTGCCACCGGCGTCCTTCCCGGTCGGTGACGACGGCGAGGACGACCGGGCCGCCGCATCGCCAGGGTTCGGCACGCGTGGGGCGGCCGGTGTCGGGCAGATGGGCGCGGCAGCCCTCGGCCCGGCAGGCGCAGTACGCCTCGGCCCTGGGGCCGGGGACCGCGCGCAGATGGGCCTTGAGGTGGGCGACCGCGGCCGCACGGCCGGCGGCCGCGGACGGCAGACGCTGTTCGGCGCAGGCGGGGCGGCTGCACGTGACGCGCACGGCCGTACTGCCCCGGCCGACGGCGTCCAGCCGCACCGTCCACCAGCGCCCCGGCACCCGATCACCCAGTTCGTCCACCGCGGTCTGCGTCATCCGGCTCTCCCTCCCGATGTGTCTCCGGTACTCGCCGCCTGCCCTCCCGCAGCGCTGAGCGGTGCACGGTGAAACCCACCGTACGCGGCCCGGGACCGGCGAACTCGCCCTGCCCACCGGCGCGCGACGACGGAGCGGCGTCACCCGGTCAACGATCAGGGACGGAGGTGGTTTTCCTCCGGGGCGTGTCAGTTCGGATCGGTACGCCGCAGACGGCCGGACCAGGTGGCTGAACCAGGGCGTCCGGATCACGGCGTCCGGGGCGGCAGGTGAACCGCAAGCGCATCGCCCGCGTGACGCGTGAGCGCGACATCCGCGGCGTCACCCGGCACACACCGCGTCGAACTCGTCCTGAACACCATCCACTTGACCCACGACCGCGGCAGCGCACACACCTCGACCCGGTTCCGGCCAACGTGCTTCACAGTGTCCCCGAAGAATTTCCCCGCAGCACCTCTTCCGTTGGCCGTGCCCGGCTACCTTCACCTCGCCCGGCCCGCCAGCAGGAGAGGTACGTCCATGAGCACCCCGGTCCACCGCACCTCGACACGGCAGTCCGCAACCGCTGTGGCGTCGGCCCGGCAGCACCGGGAAGGGAACCGGACCGGGAGTCCGTCCGCGAACCCGGCGGGGCACGCCCTCCTCCGGATGCAGTCCAGCGCCGGCAACCGGGCCACGGCCGAGGCGGTGCAGCGTGCCAGGAGCGCCGACAAGGGGAAGGCACCGGACGGCGGCGGTGCGTCCGCCGGAGCGAAGAAGAAGAGCTACCGCGACCGGATCGCCGCGCTCCTGGACAGGTTCAAGAAGAACCTCGAGCCCATCGACACCTTCATCAAGGGAGTCCAGACCCCCACCAACGCGGGCTTCACCCAGCAGGCCGCCGCCACGGCCAACGAGGGCCTCAAGCACTCCGCCGCCGCCTCGGGGACCTCCGCCGCGTCGGGGAACCTCCTCACGGAGGCCGCCGGCACCGTGGTCAGCGGCATGGACGCGTACAAGAACATGAAGGACGCCAAGACGCACGAGACCGGGGCCAAGCACCACACGGCGAACAAGAAGGCCAAGGTCAAGGGGACCGACGCGGTCATCGGCGCCGCCGGTTCGGGAAGCTACAGCGCCGCCATCGCCAAGGAGGTGACCAAGATACAGAAGGCGGCGGACGCCGCGGTGGCGTCCGAGGCGAGCGGCATCGCCAGTGCTTCCGTCGGCGCGATCAAGGGCGTGCGGGCGGCCTTCCGCGTCGGGGGAGCGGCCCGCAAGTACAAGAGGGTGAAGGAGCTCGGAGATCCCCACCTCGTCCAGGCGGCGTCACTGGCCCGGCTGAACGAGTCGTACGAGCAGGCCAGCTGGGCCGCGGCGGAGGCGTACGTCGCGCTGGACGCCTACTGGGACCACGAGGGCGGGGAACGGCTGGAGCTCGTTTCCGAGGCCATCGACGCCGCCTGGGAGGCAATGGAGGAGGTCCGTGGCGCCGCCGAGAACGTCCGGCGCGCGGAGCGGGACGTGGAAAAGCTGAACACGGTGCAGGAGTACGCGAAGAAGAAGCAGCTCACCAAGATCGGCAAGGAGACGATCGGCGGCGCGGTGGGCGAATCCACCAAGGCCGCGGCCGGTGTCGTGACGGCGGTCGCGGCGGGAACGGCCGGGCTGGCGAGCAACCCGGTCGGGTGGGGTCTCGCCGGGGCGGGGGCCGGTCTCGTCCTCGGCGTCACCCTGTACAAGGCGCTCCGCGCCGCCACGAAGCGCTACGAAGAGGTCCGCCATCCCGAGCGCTGGGCGCCGGAGGGCGAGACCCCGGCGGAGGCCGCGTCCCGCGGTGAGTCGCTGAAGCACGCCCTGACGTTCTGGAAGAAGGTGTCGAAGGGCGAACGCCAGGCCATGGCGCGCGAGATCTACGCCCTGGCGGCGGGTCCCGACATCCCCGGCAGCGGCGACACGACGCCCGAGATGAGGGAATCCGCGAGGGCCCTCCTCATCGCCCTCAAGGCAGGCCCCACCGACCACAAGCTGGATCCCGAAGCGTGGGCGGAGAGCCTCAACGCCCCGTCGAAGACCGCCGCTTGGATCAGCGAGATAGCGGAGCAGCTGGCCTCGGGGTGACCGGCGGGCAGGGAGCGGGACGGTCCACCGCGCGGCGCGGCCGCCGTGCGTCCGCCGGTGGACGAGTACGTCGTCCCCGCGGGTCCGGGCCCTGACGGCCCGCACCGGGTGGCACCGCCCCACGTCGTGGGGACGCGCCTTTCGCGACAGGGGCCGCCCACAGGCCCTCCTCACGCCGCCCGCGCGTCCCGGCGCCGGCACCGTGGCACGTCGGCGACGAGGGACCCACCGTGCGCGGCACCCGGACGCACGAGCGGCACCACGGCCTCGCGATGCCCCTGGAGCGGCTCGCCGCCGACGGAATCAAGACATCCCACCGCGCGCCCCGCACGCTCTCGCCCGGCCAGGCGCCCACGGCGTACGCCATGTCCGAGCACGGGACCGACGGCTGCGTCCGCGCCGTCGTCCGCCCCCGGTCCCCGAGGGCCCCGTGATCGCCGAGCGGGCCGCTCACCAGGTCGCCGGACGTCCGGCCCGGTGGCGCCCGGCCCCGGCCCCGCACCCCACGGGGGTGCCGTGCACGGGGACGCACGCCGTCGCCGGCCGCACGGACACCGGGTGGGGTGCGCCGTGGCCGGACCGGCCCGGCCCCTGCCCGCCGGCCCGTCCGCTTCGGCCCGCGGACGGCCGCCGCCGACGCACCCCGGCGCCCCTCACCTCGCCGAGCCCGGGGACCGTATCCACCGCTTCGGGCACCCGCACGGAGTCCGGCGACCCCTATGGCCCCTGGAGCCCCTACGGCCCCTGTGGCCCTCATGTCCGCGATCTTGCCGATCCCCGTCCCGCCGGACGACCGCGCCGGCTCCGCGACATGGAGTGCACCGGATCCCGCCACGGACGGACCGGCGGCGGGCACGACGGGCGGTAGGCGGATTTTCCGGTGGTGGAAACGGCCGGTTTCACTGGATATTGGCCTGGTAGGACCGTGCACTCCGCGAGCCCCGTCCATGCGCCGTGTGACGGTGACGAAAGGCCGATGATGACCACGACCGTCGGTGTGGAAGAGGAGTACATGCTGGTGGAGCCGGGAACCGGCCGGCTGGTGCCACATGCGGAGAAGGTGCGGGCGGCGGGGGGCCTGGAGCCGTTCGTCGCCGCCGGTGAGGTCCAGCCGGAACTGTTGCAGGCGCAGATCGAGGTGGCCACCCCGGTGTGCGGCACGCTGGACGAAGTCGGCGGGCACCTGTCGCGGCTGCGGCACGCCGTGGCCGAGGCCGCGGAGGCGCACGGGTGCCGGGTCGTGGCGAGCGGCACGCCACCGCTGCGTGCGGCACCGCCGGTGCCCGTCACCGACCAGGCCCGCTACCGTGCCCTCCAGCGGCAGGCACCGCAGCTGGTGGCCGAGCAACTGGTCAACGGCATGCACGTCCACGTCGCCGTACCCAGCCGGTCCGTCGGCGTCCAGGTGCTCAACCGGATCCGCGTCTGGCTGCCGCTGCTGACCGCCATGTCGGCCAACTCCCCCCTCTGGGACGGTCACGACACCGGCTTCGCCAGCTGGCGCACCGTGGTCTTCGGACGCTGGCCGGTCAGTGGTGTCCCGCCGCGTTTCGCCGACGACGCCGACTACGACGTACGGGTACGCCGTCTGCTGGCGGCCGGGGTGATCGGCGACAACGGGCAGCTGTACTGGCAGGCGCGGCTGTCCGAGCACTACCCCACGGTCGAGATCCGCTGCCTCGACGTCCAACTGCGCACGGACGAAGCGGTGATGTTCGCCGGGCTGCTGCGGGCCCTCGTCGACACGGCCCTGCGCGAGACGGCCGACGGCGTCGAGGAGCCCGACCCGGATCCGGAGCTGGTGGACGCGGCGATGTGGCAGGCCGCGCGGCACGGACTGAGCGGTGACCTGATCGATCCACGGGGCGGGCTCCGACGGGCGGGGGACGCCGTGCACGGGTTGCTGGCGCACGTCGGCCCTGCCCTGGAGGAGTCCGGTGACACCCGCGTGGTGACCTCACTGGTCCGCCGTCTGCTGCGCACGGGTACGGGCGCGGACCGCCAGCGCCGCACGATGGCCGAGCACGGTCTCGACGCACTCATGACCATGATCGTCGAAGCCGGCGGCACACCCTGACCGCCCTGACCGCCCTCACCGCCTGGAACGGCGGCGGAGACGGTCGGCGGCACCGCGGCGCGTGCACCCGCCGCGTTCCACCCCGCGCCCGGGCGTACCGCGAACACCGCCCCCAGGAGGCGGGACCCGGCGCGAGAGCGTCCGACGCCTCGAGCGCTACCCCGCCCGCGAGGTGTTCGACCTGGCCGGGACGGTGTCCGGTGCCCCCTTGCCACGGGGCGTCCGTCAGACGTGAGAAGGTCCGGGGCGTGAGCGGGACCCCACCTGGCACAGGTCGTGGACACCCGTCCACGGGCGTCCGAGCCGGACCGGGAAGGGCGAGCCCGTCGGCCTCGAGCAGCTCCGCTTCCACGCCGGACGGGCGCGGCCCCGGAACCTCGAACCGAACGACCTCACCGGGACGACACGCTCCTTCGAACCGAACTCACTCGTAGCGCAGGCGCAGTGACTCCCGCTCGGCCTCCTCGACCTGCTCCAGGGTCAGGCCGGGCAGCCCCAGCTGGGCCAGGGTCACCTCGGCGCTGCTCGGCTGGGCGTCGGCGGGCAACCACCGCTCCGGTCGCCAGGCGTCGGCGCGCATCAGTGACTTCGGGCAGTGCGGACAGACCTGCTCGGCCTGCACCACCAGCGCGGTGACCGGTGGCTTTCCCACGGGAGTGAGCCGGGCCAGCAGCTCCGGGCGCGCCGAGACACAGGCGCGCCCGTTGACCCGCAGCGTGGTCGGGCGGCCGGGGACGAGGAAGAGCAGCCCGACGCGTCCGGTCTCCAGCACGTTGTGCAGGGTGTCCAGCCGCTTGTCGCCGGTCGCGTCGGGGATCACCAGGGTGTGCTAGTCCAGCACCGAGACGAACCCGGCCGGGCCGCCACGCGGCGTCACGTCCGCCCGGCCCTCGGCGTCCGCGCTGCCGACGAACACCAGCGAGGAGCAGCCGATCAACGCCCGGGTCTCCTCGGTCAGGCGGTCGGTCTCCTTGCGGAGCGAGTTCGGGTTCGGCCGCGGGTAGAGCTCGCGCAGCCGGTCCGGGCTGGTGAGGGCGTCCGCCCGGAGGGATTCGAAGAGCAAGCCGGTGGTCCCCGCGTCGATCGTCATACGGACGACCTTGGAAGGCGACCTGGTGACCTGAGGCGGAGACCGGGACGAGCGCCGCCCGCCCGCGGAACCTCCGACACAGGTCACGGGGGTGTGCCCGGACGGCCGTCACCGACCGGGCGGCGGGCCGGCGACGGCCGTCGACCACGACGCCGACGCCTCTGCCGTCCCGCGAACGCGGCCCCCGGCCATGTCCCGGCCGAGCCCGAGTTGACCCTCCCCCTACGTCAGGCTTGAAGCTGTGGACCGACGAAAGGGCAGGTGGATGAGCTACTCCGTGGGGCAGGTCGCGGCCTTCGCCGGTGTCACGGTGCGGACACTGCATCACTACGACAAGGCGGGACTCCTCTCGCCCAGTGACCGCAGTCCGGCCGGCTACCGGCTCTACAGCGAGGCCGACCTGGTCCGTCTCCAGCAGATCCTCTTCTACCGCGAGCTCGGCTTCCCCCTCGACGAGATCGCCGCGATCCTCAAGGATCCGCAGGTGAACCCCCTGGAGCGGCTCCGGGCCCGGCAGCGGCAGCTGCACGAGGAGATCGCCAGGCTGCAACGACTGGCCGAGGTGGCGGAACGGGCCATCGAGGTCCAGAAGACCGGGGTGCCCCTGACTCCCGAGGAACGCTTCGAGGTCTTCGGGGAGGTCGCCTTCGACCTGAGCTACGCCACCGAGGCGGAGCTGAAGTGGGCGCACTCGGAAGGACAGCGCGAGGCGATGGCGCGCGCGGACGCCCACACCAAGGAGGACTGGCGCCGGCTCATGGGGGAAGCAGCCGCCTGGCGCGCGGAGTTGCTCGCGGCCTTCGACGAGGGGGAGCCGAGCGACGGCGAGCGGGCCATGGACCTCGCCGAGGAACACCGCTTGCACATCGCACGCTGGTTCACCTCCTGCCCGCCCGACATGCACCGGCGCATCGCGGACGACTTCGTCGCCGACCCGCGCGCCTTCGCCCTGGTCGTACCGCCCTCGCAGCAACGCCCGGGCCTGGCCGCCTACACACGTAAGGCGGTCCACGCCAACGCGTCCCGCCACGCCGGTGACGGCACCGACGGTGAGGAGAAGAACCGATGAGAATCATGATCGCCGCGGCCGGATCGCGCGGCGACGTCGCGCCCTACACGGGCCTGGGCGCCGAACTGCGCCGGGCCGGCTACGACGTCGCCCTCGCCGCCACCGACACCTTCGCGCCCCTCGCACGCGAGGCGGGGCTGGAGTTCCGGAGCCTGCCCGCCGACACGAGGGCGCACGGCGAGGCCACGAGCAAACGTGACCTGATGCGGGCTGCTGCGGCCTTCACCACCGAACTGGGCCAGGGCTTCGCCGACGCGGTGGACAAGGGCACCGACCTGCTCCTGCTGTCGACCACCACGGCTCCCCTCGGCTGGCACCTCACCGAGGCCACGGGCACCCCGAGCCTCGGCGTGTACCTCCAACCCACCACACCGACCGGCGACTTCCCACCCGTCGTGACCGGCGCCCGCTCACTGGGCCGGCTCGCCAACCGGGCAACCGGACGCTTCGCCCTGCGGATGGCCGACCGCGTCTACGCACAGGCGGTCGCACAGATGCGCCGCCGCCTCACTCTCCCCCCGGCCTCCCCTTCCGAGGTGCGCCGACGCCAGGAACAGGCGAACTGGCCCATCCTGCACGGCTTCAGCACGGCCCTGGTGCCCCGCCCCTCCGACTGGCGCCCCGGCCTGGACGTCGTAGGCAACTGGTGGCCCCATCACGATCCGGCCGGGCGGCTGCCCGACAAGCTCGAGGACTTCCTGTCCGCCGGCCCCCGGCCCGTCCTCGTCGGCTTCGGAAGCATGGCGTCCGGCGACGGGGAACGGCTGAGCGAGATCGCGGTGCGAGCCCTGCGCCGCGCCGGCCTGCGCGGCGTCCTCCAAGCCGGCAGCGCCGGACTCACCGCCGACGGGGAGGACGTGCTCACCATCGGGGACGTACCGCACGCCCTGCTGTTCCCACGGCTGGCCGCGGTGGTCCACCACGGCGGGGCCGGCACCTCCGCCGCCGCGCTGCGCGCCGGGGTGCCCGCGGTCACCGTCCCGGTCACCGCGGACCAGCCGTTCTGGGCCGGGCGACTCGCCGCCATCGGCGCCGCCACCGCCCCCGTCCCGTTCAGGTCCCTCACCGCCGAACGGCTCGCCGACGCCCTTCACCAAGTGGTGAAGCAGCAGACGTACAGCCGAGCCGCCGCAAGAACGGCGCAACACATGACGACCGAAGACGGAGCACGGAAGACACTCGAGACCGTCCAGCGACTGACCGGTGGATGAAGCCAGTTCGCTTCCCAACGCCCGGCGGCGGACGCCTCGGCCCGCGCGCGGCGGGCCTCGGCGGAGTCGGCCGGACCGGCGGTCCGGCACCGCGGTGAACTCCGCGGCACCGGTCCTGTGCGGCGGGGTCACGGGGCGGTGAACCCGGCCTCGGTCAGCACCTTCCGGCCCTCGGCGGACCGCACCAGCTCGATGAACGCCTTGCCGCCCTCGGCGTGGGGCGCATCCTCGAGCAGAGCGATCGGGTAGTCGTTGATCGCCTCGGCCGCCTCGGCCGCCTCGGGGAACTCCACGCCCTCCACCTTGTCACCGGCCGCCTTCACATCGGTCCGGTAGACGACGGCGGCGTCGGCCTCCTTCAGGACCACCTTGTTGAGCGCGGACTTGACGTCCTCCTCGTAGGAGACGGGCGTGAGCTCGAGGCCGGCGGCGGTCAGCGCCTTCGCGGCGGCGGCGCCGCACGGCACGGTCCTGTCGCACAGCACGACCTTCAGATCGCCGGCGGTGAGGTCCTTCAGGGAGCCGATCCTGTGGGGGTTGCCGGGCAGGGTGGCGATTTCCAGCCGGTTGCGGACGAAGGTGGCCGGTGTGCCCTTCGCGTCTCCGGCGTCCGTGACGATCTTCATCGTCTTGGGGCTGGCGGAGGCGAACACGTCGGCCGGGGCGCCGCTGGTGATGCCCGCGGCGAGTGAGTCGCTGCCGCCGAAGTTGAAGACGACCTTCGTGCCGGGGTGCCGCTCCTCGAACTCCTCGCCCAGCTCGGTGAAGCTCTCCGTCAGCGAGGCGGCGGCGAAGACGTTCACGGTTCCGGACGGCTTCCCGGAGGCGCCGGCCGGCGCCGAGGCGTCGGACCCGGCGTTCGAGCCGGAGGACGAGCAGGCGCTCAGGGCCAGCAGCGCGGCGACGCATGCGCCGGTCACCTGGAGCATCCGGCGGTTCCGGCACGCGGTTCGGGTCATCACGGGTCCACTCCCTCTACGGTCCTGAACGGACACATCCACGGTCCTTCGACGACCACGTCGGTCGACTTGATCGCGGCAACCGCCGGAACGCCGGGCCCCGGCCCGAGTTCCCCGGCCGATTCGCGGCTGACCGGCGCCACCACCCGGAACGGTCCGGCCCAGCCCTCCACCCGGGCGGGCGCGTCTTCGACGGTCACCTCGGTGACGGTGCCGTTGAACCGGCTGCGGGCGCAGGAGCCGGCGGGACGTCCGCCCGGTCCGGTAGGTGCGCATGCGGAGATGGTATCGCCGCAGACGCCAAGTGAATAACCAAGGTTGCTTCGCAAGAGCATGGCTTTATCTCGTGAAGCATGGCATCTGCGTTTGCGTAGGACGGTTCGTCGGGCGCGGTCCCCCGGGAGGTGGTAGTCCGTGAACCAGTCCCTCGCGACCGCCGACACGGCAGCCGGCCCACTGGCCGGCATCGTCATCACCGGAGACCCGCGCCGACCTGTTCGCAGAGGACGAGACGGGCGCGGCCTCGCCGCGCGATAGGGGGATCGGCAGACCCTGTATCCCGTCACCGGATCCGGTCATGGTGGAAGGGACGTCACGACGAGGGAAGCAACGACACCCCAGGAGCAAGCCCATGCCGCGCACCGACTTCGACATCACCGTCCCCGATCTGGCCGACCGGCGCGCGGTCGTCACCGGTGCGAGCGACGGCCTGGGGCTCGGCATCGCCACCCGTCTCGCGGCCGCCGGTGCGGAGGTGCTCCTGCCGGTCCGCAACCCGCGCAAGGGCGAGGCCGCGCTCGACGCGATCCGGGCGCGGGTGCCGGGCGCGGAGGTGTCCCTGCGCACGCTCGACCTGTCCTCGCTCGGCTCCGTGGCGGCGCTCGGCGAGACGCTGCTGGCGGAGGGCCGCCCGATCCACCTGCTCGTCAACAACGCCGGGGTCATGACGCCGCCCGCGCGGCAGACCACCGCGGACGGGTTCGAGCTGCAGTTCGGCACCAACCATCTCGGCCACTTCGCCCTCGTCGCCCACCTGCTGCCGCTGCTGCGGGCCGGCCGGGCGCGGGTGACCTCGCAGATCAGCATCGCGGCGAACCGACACGCCGTCAACTGGGACGACCTGAACTGGGAATGCTCCTACGACGGCATGCGCGCCTACAGCCAGTCGAAGATCGCGTTCGGCCTCTTCGGCCTGGAACTCGACCGCCGCAGCGCGGCCGGTGACTGGGGCATCACCAGCAACCTGTCCCACCCGGGCGTCGCCCCCACCAGCCTGCTCGCCGCCCGCCCCGAAGTGGGCCGCGCCCAGGACACCCTGGGCGTACGGGTCATCCGCGTCCTGTCCGCCCGCGGCATCCTCCTGGGCACGGTCCGCACCGCGCAACTCCCCGCGCTGTACGCCGCCACGTCGCCGCAGGCCGAGCGCGGAGCGTTCTACGGCCCCGGCGGCCCCGGCCGGCTGGGCGGCCCGCCCGCGCGACAGAAGCTCTACAGCCGCCTGCGGAGCACGGACGACGCCCGTCGGATCTGGGACCGCTCCGAGGAACTGACCGGTCTGCGCTGCGCGTGACGGCGACGGACGGCGCCATGGACCAACGGCATGCCCCCGCGGCCTTCAACGCCCCGCCGCGACGGGGCGGTTCGCGTGCCTCGCGGGCGCGTTCACGGGGGACGCGGGTGCGGACGACGCACGGGGGGATGACTCCAGGCCGCCTCCGCCAGGGGCGCGTTCCTTGCCGCGGTCGTCAGTGGGCGTCGCCGGACCGTCGTGCGGTCGAGAAGGTACGGGCGCTGGGGGTGAGGGCGGCGGCGGCGGGTGCCGTGAAGCAGACGAGCGCGCAGCCCGCGAGGACCGCCGTGGCGCCGAAGGCGTCGATGGCGGGGGCGATGACGGCGAGTCCGACCGGGGCGAGGCCGTAGGAGAGCAGGAAGTCCAGTGAGGAGACGCGGGCCAGTTTGTCCGGGGCGACCTCGCGCTGGGCGGCGGTGAACCACGGCACGTTGAACAGTTCGATGCCGATGCCCGCGACGGCGTAGGCGGCCATCACGACGACCGGGTGCACGGGAAACACCAGGCTGAGCGGGGCGAAGCCGTAGGAGGCCAGGCCGGCGAGGGCGGCCAGGCCGGGGGAGCGCGGGCGCCAGCGGGCGATGAGCAGTGCCCCTCCCAGCGCTCCGGCGGTGTAGGCGGTCATCGCACCCGCGAGAACGACCTCGGTCCCGTACTCGTCCCTGCTGACCATGGGCAGGGCGACGCCGGTCGCGGAGTAGCCGGTGGCTATGACGGCCGTCAGCGCGCCCAGACCGGCGAGGAACCAGGGGTGCCTGCGCGCCTCGCGGACGCCCTCCGTGAACTCGGCCAGGAAGGACGTCCTGCCCTCACCGGCCGAAGGCTTCGACGTGTCCTCCGCGATGTCCTGCCGTGCGCCGCGTCCGGGAACGCAGGCCGCGACGAGCCAGAGCAGTCCGATGCCCACCAGCAGTGCCCGGATGTCCAGGAAGACGGCGAGCAGCGCGGCCAGGGAGGGGCCCACGAGCGTGGTGACCCGTACCGCCAGTGTCATGGCGGCGTTGGCCTGCTGCCGGCGAGCCGCGTCGACGACCTCGGCGGTCAGGGCCTGATAGGCGGGTCGGCAGGCGCCCTGGCCGGCCCCCGCCAGCACGGCGGCCGCCGTCATCAGCGGCACCGAGCGGTCCAGGCCGACGGCGATCACCGGCGCCGCCGCTCCGGCGGCGAGCCCCGCCCACAGCACGACGCCCCGGCGGGAGTGCCGGTCGGCGAGCACCCCGGCCACGGGCACCGCGGCGAGGAACCCGACGGTGCGCGCCGCGAGTAGCAGACCGAGGTCGGTGGCGGCCAGGGTCCGGTCGAGGACGGCGAGGCCGAGGACGAAGGGCAGGGCCCAGGTGGCCAGGCCCGATGCGGTGGCGCCCGTCCAGAGACGGAGGAAGGGCAGGTCGAGCAGGATCGGGCGCTGCTCCACGGGAGGGGGCTCGGCGGTGACGGGAGGGGCGGAGGGGGTGGGCACGAGGGAGTACTCCTGTCCTGTCAGCGGCAACGGATCGGATGCGAACCGGCTACAACTTCCCTGCCCGGCAGGGAGGTTGTGCGAGGGGACCGGCCGTGGCACACGGCGGGCGGCGCGGCCACCACACTATCGCAGTGATAATCGTTTCCATTAGAGTGCTGTCGGCCGTCCTCTCACGAGGGTGCCGCGACCCCGTGTCGCCGGTCGGTCCGGGCTGTCTGTCGGGTCGGGGGCGTGCTAGGTTCCCGAATATGAACATGATTTTCATTAGTGAGGGAAAGTGACGGTACCGCACAAGCCCCCGCTCCCGGCCTCCGTGTCCTCGGCCGACGCGGACGCGGTCGCGGGCGAGGCGGTGGCGCCCCGGCCCGCGGGGGCCGCGCGGACTCGACTCGCGTCCCGCAACGGACTGCTGCTCGGCTGCGCGGTGTTGGCCGCCGTCCTGCTCGTGTCCGTCGTCGTCGCCATCGGGCTCGGGCCCGCGGTCGTCCCCCCGGGGGAGACCGCCCGCCATCTGTGGGCGGCTCTCAGTGGAGGGCGCATCGGCTCCGACGAGGTGACGACGTATCAGATCATCTGGCAGATCCGCACGCCGCGCGTGCTGCTCGCGGCACTGGTGGGGGCCGGACTGAGCGCGGTCGGCGTGGCGATCCAGGCCATGGTGCGCAACGCGCTGGCCGACCCCTTCGTCCTCGGGGTCTCCTCGGGCGCCTCCGTGGGGGCCGTCGGGGTCACGGTCACCGGAGGGCTCGCGGCACTCGGTGTCTACGCTGTCTCCGTCGGTGCCTTCACGGGCGCGCTTGTCGCCTCGCTTCTGGTGTACGCCGCCTCCTCCAGCCGGGGTGCGCTGTCCCCGCTGCGCCTCGTGCTGACGGGCGTGGCCATGTCGCTGGGCTTCCAGGCTGTCATGAGCCTGATCATCTACTTCGCCCCGGACAGCGAGGCGACGAGCATGGTCCTGTACTGGACCATGGGCAGTTTCGGTGCCGCGTCCTGGGGCGCGCTGCCCGTCGTCTCCGCCGTCGTGCTGGCCGGCCTCGCGGTCCTGTACCGGTACGGGCGGGCACTGGACGTCCTCTCCCTCGGCGACGAGACCGCAGCGAGCCTCGGCTTCGATCCCGACCGGTACCGCAAGGTGCTGCTGGTGCTCGTCTCGCTCGTCACGGGCGTCATGGTCGCCGTCAGCGGCGCCATCGCCTTCGTCGGGCTCGTCATGCCGCACGTGGTGCGGATGGTCGTCGGGGCCACACACGCCCGCGTGCTCGCCGTGGCCCCCCTGGTCGGAGCGATCTTCATGGTGTGGGTCGACCTGGCGGCACGAACCCTGGTCGCCCCGCGCGAGCTGCCGCTCGGGGTCATCACCGCGCTCGTGGGGGTGCCCGTCTTCATCGCCCTGATGCGCCGCAGGGGCTACACCTTCGGAGGGCGCTGACGTGAACCTGGAACTCGACGGGATCTCCGTGGTGACGGACGGCAGGAGTCTCGTGCGTGAACTCTCCCTGGAAGTGCCGGACGGTCAGGTCGTGGGGCTCGTGGGCCCCAACGGAAGCGGCAAGTCCACCGCGTTGCGGTGCGTCTACCGGGCGCTGCGGCCCAGCTCCGGAACCGTCCGGGTGGGCGAGCAGGACCTGACCCGCCTCCCGATGCGCCACAGCGCACGGACCATCGCGGCCATGACCCAGGACGGTGGCGTCGACTTCGACTTCACGGTCGAGGAGGTCGTCGCGCTCGGACGCGCGCCCCATCTGCGCGGCAACCAGGCGCTCAGTGGCCGGGAACGCGAGCTGTGCGAGCGGGCGATGGAGCAGCTCGACATCGGACACCTCGCGCACCGGGGCGTCCTGACGCTGTCGGGCGGCGAGCGCCAGCGTGTCCTGCTGGCCCGCGCGCTCGTGCAGGAACCGGAGATCCTCGTCCTGGACGAGCCGACCAATCACCTGGACGTCCGTCACCAGGTCGCCCTGCTCTCGCTGCTGCGCGGGTCGGGGCTCACCGTCCTCGTCGTCCTGCACGACCTCAACCTCGCCGCCGCGGCCTGCGACCGGCTCGGCGTGCTCTCCCAAGGCCGCCTGGTCGCCTCGGGCGTGCCCGCGGACGTGCTGACGACGGACCTCGTCGCCGACGTCTTCGGCGTCAGGGCC
This sequence comes from Streptomyces sp. NPDC018964, assembly GCF_044390325.1. NCBI lineage: Bacteria > Bacillati > Actinomycetota > Actinomycetes > Kitasatosporales > Streptomycetaceae > Streptomyces > Streptomyces sp. NPDC018964. Next base: position 30,396 of record NZ_JBIRYZ010000020.1, on the reverse strand, counting down.
AGCATCGTCCCCCACCCGCTGACGGGTGACCCCCAGCTCCTCTATTCGCTCGACTCCACCCGTTGAAAGGCCACTCACGCATGCGTACCACCCGAACCCGCGCCGGACTCCGCCGGCCTGCCGCCCTCGGCTCCGCCCTGGCGGCGGTCCTGATGCTCAGCGGATGCGGTGCCGATCTCGAACCGGGCGCCGAGGAGTCCGGCAAGGTCACCGTCAAGCGCTGCGGCGAACCGGTGGAGTACACGGTGCCGGAGCGGGCCGTCGCCTACGAAGGCGGCAGTGCGGACAAGCTGTTCGCCCTCGGCCTGACCGAGCACGTGTACGGCTATGTGATGCCTCCCGCGAACCCGCCGGTGAGCGAGTCCCCCTGGGCGTCCGAGTACGCGAAGGTGAAGATGCTCAGCGACGACCTCCTCAACAAGGAAGTCGTGGTCGAGGCCAAGTCCGACTTCGTCGTGGCCGGCTGGAACTCCGGCTTCAAGGACGAGCGGGGCATCACGCCCGAGATCCTCGACAAGCTCGGCATCCAGAGCTTCATGCACACCGAGAGCTGCTTCAACTACCCCGGACACCCCGAGAAGATGACCCCCTTCGAGGCTCTCTACACCGACCTCGAACGGCTCGGCAGGATCTTCCGGGTCGACGAGAAGGCCACGGAAGTCGTCGACGGGTTGAAGAAGCGCGTGGAGGCGGTCAAGGACAAGGCCCCGGAGGGTGATCCGGTGCCCGTCTTCCTCTACGACTCCGGTACCGACCAGCCGTTCACCGCGGGCAACCAGGTGCCCCCCAACGACATCATCAAGACGGCAGGCGGCAAGAACGTCTTCGACGGCCTCGACGAGCGCTGGACCCAGGTCAACTGGGAATCCGTGGCCGAGAGCGAGCCCGAGGTCATCGTCATCCTCGACTACGGCGACCTGCCCGCCGCAAAGAAGATCGACTTCCTGAAGAAGTCCCCCCACACCAGGGAACTCCCGGCCGTGAAGAAGAACAACTTCTTCGTCCTCGACTACAACGAGGGCATCAGCGGCCCCCGCAACATCGACGGCCTGGAGAAGTTCGCCACCTACCTGCGCGAACTCAAGGGCTGAGCCTCCGCACGCCACGGCCTGTCCGGCAGGCACGCAAGCCCGCCGGGCAGGCCGTCCTTCGGCGTGGCCGCGCCATCCCGTCGTGCGACAAGGAAAGGACCCCACGGACATGGACCATGAATCGACCGGCCAGGCTCTTCTCGAGCAGTTGCCCCCACCCCTGCCCGCCGACCGGATCATCGCCCTCAACCAGCCCAAGGCGGACCCGCACACCACTCGTTCCTACGAGTGGAACGGCTGGACGTTCGACGTTCCGCCCGGCGTCTTCCTGCCCGGCTGGACCAGCCGCCTGATCCACGAGCGGGTCCTCGACGGCCGGATCGAGACCCGCGGTCTCCGGTACGCCGCCATGGGCGTCGGCCTGGGCGTCGAGGCCGTCGCGGCGGGCATCCGGGGCGCCCGGGAGATCCACGCGCTCGACGTCCACCCGCAGAGCGTGGCCGCCGCCACCGGCCACTACCGGCGCCTGGTCGGCGAACGCCCGGACACCGCGTTCCTCCCCGCGGTGAGCGACGTCTTCGACGCTCTCCCCGACGACGTCCAGCTGGACGTCGTCACCTTCAACCCGCCCGCCGTCAGCCAGACCGTCAGCGACGACCCCGACGTCGTACGCAACGTGTGCGTGGGCGCGCCCCTGTTGGCGAAGTTCTTCACCCAGATCGCGGAAAGGGACCTGCTGGCCCCCGGCGGCGAGATCCACGTCATCGCCTCCAACACCGCGGACCTGCGGGCCCTGGTCCAGCACGCCCTGGACCACGGACTCAGCCCTCGCGTCGACCATCTCCACGACTGGCAGGACGGCGTGCTGACCTTCCTCTTCCGCATCACCCACGAGAAGCCCCGCACCGGAGGACGGCGATGAAGAACACCGAGGAACTCCTGGCCGCCGTCCTGGCGGGCGAGCACGGCCCCCGCCCCGCCGACCTCGTCGCCACCAGCGTGTTCTGGGTGCACCACGGCACCCGGCTGGCCGGCGGGAACACCACCTACCTCAACCAGTACGTCCTCGTCCGCCTGGGCGACTCCTTCGGCGGCTGCGCCTTCGAGGCGGGCGAGGTCGACCCGTCCCTGTGCCGCGACGCCTCCGGCGCTCCCGTCGACACGCTGCTGCGCGCGGCGCCGAGACCGCTGCGGATCGCCGCGCTCGACGCCTACCTCAGCTCGGTCCGCCCGCACCGGGAGGCGAGGGAGGCGGAGCCGGTCACCCTGCCCGCCGGAACGCCCGAGACCCGGGCGCTGGCCCGGGACGCGGCCATCGCCGGGCTCCTGGACATCGACGCCGGGGCCAAGGTCGCTCTCATCGGAGTGGTCAACCCGCTCGTCGCGGCCATCCGCGAGCGCGGCGGTGATCCCCTGCCCTGCGACTTCAACCTGCGCACCACCCAGTGGGGCGACCCGGTCACCGACGACATGCACGAGGTCCTCGACGCCGCCGACGCGGTCGTGGCCACCGGAATGACCCTCAGCAACGGCAGCTTCGACACCGTCCTGTCGCGCTGCCGGGAACGCGGTGTGCCCCTGGTGGTCTACGCCCAGACCGGCAGCGCCGTGGCGCGCGCCTTCCTCGGCGCGGGGGTGACCGCGCTGTCCGCGGAGCCCTTCCCCTTCTCCCAGTTCAGCGCCGAACCCACCACCCTGTACCGCTACCGGGCGGTGGCCGGCGCATGACGGCGGCCACCCGCCCGCCGGAGGCCGCCGACCGTGGCACGGAGGGCACGGGGCGCGCCGCCTGCCACCACGGCGAGATCCTGCAGGGCGTCTTCCTCGACGAGCGGCGTCGCCCCGTCCACGCACTGGTCACCATGCCGATGAACGGACCGGGCAGCACCGCGCGGTTCACGCACCGGCCCGGCAGCCCGCCGGACGACGTGCGGGTGACGCCCGCCGGGCGGACCAAGGCGCGGGCGGCGGCCGTCCTCGCGGTACGGGAGTGCGCCGCGCGCCACGACGCGGAGCCCTGCGGCGGGGAGTTGACCCTCACCGGGGACCTCCCCGTCGGCCTCGGCATGGGCTCCTCCACCAGCGACGTCATCGCCACGGTGCGGGCGGTCGCCGACTCCTGGGGTGTGCTGCTGCCGTCGGAGACGATCGCCCGCATCGCGGTGCGCGCCGAGGGCGCCAGCGACCCCCTGATGCACGGTTCGCGCCCCCTGCTCTTCGCGCAGCGCGAGGGCCGTGTCCTCGAGGTCCTCGGCTCCGCACTGCCGCCCGCCGTGGTGGTCGGGTGCACGCTCGCATCGGGCGCACCGGTCGACACCCTCTCCCTCCCCGCCCTCCACCACGACGGCGACCTCGCCGCCTACGGGCACCTGCGCCGCATGCTCCGCCGCGCGGTGACCGACGCCGACACCACCCTCCTCGGCCGGGTCGGCACCGCCAGTGCCCGCCTGCGGCAACGCGTCCTGCGCCACGAGGAGTTCCCCGTCCTCACCGGCATCGCCGACAGCACGGGCGCCGTCGGCGTGCAGATCGCCCACAGCGGCAACGTCGCCGGCATCCTCTACGACCCCCGCTCTCCCGGGCTGCACCACAGGCTGCGCCGCTGCACCCGTGCCCTGGACCGCGAGGGCATCACACCGACCCGGACCTTCACCACCTTCGCGTCCGCCACCAGCGAGGAGTTCCCGTGGACGAACACATCTCGGAAGCCATCGGCCGCCCGGACCTGATACGCCTCGACGAGGGCCTGCTCTGCCTCCGCTTCGAGACCATGAAGGTCGTCTCCGCGCTGGCCGCCGTACGCCACCTGCTCGACACCGGAGCCGTACGACGCGGCGACACCCTCATCGACAGCTCCAGTGGCATCTACGCCTACGCACTCGCCCTGGCCTGCCACCGCTACGGCATGCGCTGCCACATCGTCGGCTCCACCACCGTCGACCACACCCTGCGCACCCAACTCGACATCCTCGGCGCCCACCTGGAGCAGATGCCGCCCAGCAGCAGCCTCAAGCTCGACCAGAACCGCCGCGTCGCCCGCGTCCGCGAGATCCTGCGGGACAATCCGGACTACCACTGGATGCGCCAGTACCACGACGACATCCACTACCTCGGCTACGAAGCCGTCGCCGAGCGGATCCAGGCCCGGGCCGGCGGCGACCCCCTCACGTTCGTCGGCGGAGTGGGCTCCGGCGCCTCCACCGGCGCCCTCACCCACTACCTGAGGAAACGCTCCGTCGACGTACGGCTCGTGGGCGTCCAGCCGTACGGGAGCGTCACCTTCGGCAGCGAGCACGTCGCCGACCCGGAGATCATCATCGCCGGGATCGGCAGCTCCATCCCCTTCGGCAACGTCCGCCACGACCTCTACGACATCCTGCACTGGCTCGCCTTCGACGCCGCCCTCGCCGGCAGCGTCGACCTGCTGCGCCGGCACGCCGTCTTCGCGGGCCTGTCCACCGGAGCCGCCTACCTCGCCGCCCGGTGGGAGCGCCGCGAAGACCCCCGCCGTACGGCCCTGTTCATCGCCGCCGACACCGGACACCGCTACGTCGACACCGTGTTCGCCCGGCACCGGGAGGCCGCCCGGATCGAGGACCTGGCCCCTCGGTCGGTGAGCGGCACGGACGAACTGTCCCTCCCGTGGTCACGCATGAGCTGGGACGGCTCACCCGCGCCCGAGGGAGCACTCCTCAGGTAGGCCGCCGCGGGGACGGGGCCGGGTGACGGCAGGAGAGCATCGGAGTCTCCGTGTTCCTCGCAGGGGTCCGACGGCTCGGCGACCGCACGGACCGTCGTGGCGTCCGGCACCGGGGTCCGGGCCGCGGCCGAGCCCAGCTCGCCCCGGGTGTGCCAGGTCCCCGTCACCGTCACCCACGTGCCGGCCTCCGGCGCCCCCGCGCCGCCTCCGCCCTGACCGCCGTCGCGTCGGCCGCGCAGCACGCCACCCGCAGCCGGGTGACGTACCGGGTGCCGCCGTCGCCCGTGGTGACGAACCCGGTCAGGCGGACCGTGCGGCCCTTCAGCGAGTACCCGCCGGCGTGGGCGGCGCGGCAGCGGACGGGTGAGGACCCGTTCGGGCACGAGCGCGCCGACGGCCGCGGAGACCGACGCGCCGGGCAGGAGGAGCGGCACCCCCTGGACGACCACCCCTGGACGACCACGGCGGTGAACACGGTCCACCGGGCCGCGACGGGCGGTGTGCGGAGGCCGAGCCCGAGCATCGGCCCGAGCACCCCGGTGACCGTGACGATCGTGAGGAGCGCGGATCCGCCGAGCAGGACCTGCACACAGGTCCGCACGGTCAGGCGCACGGCGTCGGCGAGCCCGCCTCTCCTCCCGCGTACTTCTGATCGCTCACGTCACTGGCTTCACCGTTCTGCGTCCACCGTGCCAGGTCGGCTCGTGGCCGTCAGCGCGGTTCTCACATGGTGTCGGACTTGCCCGGATCGATGAGGCAGCCCGTGCGATCCGTGGGCGGAGCCGGTGAGTTCCTGTATGTCCCACAGTACGGACGGTGGTGGGGCGAGCGCGCCGGCGTCACCGGCCCGGCTGCTTCACGCCGGCTGCCAGATCCGGGACAGCGCCTCCGGAGTGAGTACCCGCTCGGGCGGACCCTGCCCGACCAGCCGGCCGTCGCTGAGGAGCAGGCAGGCGTCGGCCGAACGGGCGGCCTCCAGGTCGTGCGTGGCCTGGACGACGGTCGTGCCGTCGGCGACCAGTTCCGTCAACAGCGCCGTGATCCGTTCCCGGGCCTCGGGGTCGAGCCCGGTGGTCGGCTCGTCCAGGAGCAGCAGGTCGGACTGCTGGGCGAGGCCCTGGGCGATCAGGACGCGCTGGCGCTGGCCGCCCGACAACTCGCCGAGCTGGCGGCCGGCGAGGTCGGCCACGCCCAGTCGCTCCATGGCGGAGTCGACCACGGCCCGGTCCTGCCGGGTCGGCCGCCGCCACAGCCCCCGCTCTCCCCAGCGGCCCATCTCGACGGTCTGCCGCGCGGTGAGGGGGAGTGCGTCGCCGACGGCGCCACGCTGTGGGACGAAGGCCGGCGGGCGGCCTTCCGCGTACTGGAGCTGTCCGGACGTGGCGTCGATCACGCCGGCGAGGACGCCGAGCAGCGTGGACTTCCCGCTGCCGTTCGGTCCGACGAGCGCCGTCATGGCCAAGGCCGTTATTCGAGCGGTGAGTTGACGGAGTACCGGACGTCCGGGGTAGCCCGCGTCCAGGTCGCTGAAACGGACGCGCTCGCTCCTCGGTCCGTCGCAGGGCGGCACCGGCGGGTGTTTTTTGAACATGGTTGTCATTGTAGGGTCCTCGTATGGAGTGGTTGACGGCCCCTTTCGAAGTGGCTTTTGTGCAACGGGCCCTGTGGGCCGGGATCCTGGTATCGGCGATATGCGCCCTCGCGGGGACGTGGGTGGTGCTGAGGGGGATGGCCTTCCTCGGTGACGCCATGTCCCACGGACTGCTGCCCGGTGTCGCGGTCGCCGCCCTGCTCGGGGGCAACCCGCTGGTGGGGGCGGTGGTGAGCGCGGCCGTGATGACCGCGGGCGTCACCGCGCTCGGCCGCACGCCGAGGCTGTCCCAGGACACCGGCATCGGTCTGCTGTTCGTCGGCATGCTGTCGCTGGGCGTCATCATCGTGTCGCGCTCGCAGTCCTTCGCGGTGGACCTCACCGGCTTCCTCTTCGGGGACGTCCTCGCCGTGCGGGAGAGCGACCTGGTCCTCCTCGGCGTGGCGCTGCTGTCGGCGCTGGCCGTCGCGGTGCTCGGCCACCGGGCCTTCCTGGCCCTGGCGTTCGACGAGCGCAAGGCCCACACGCTCGGCCTGCGCCCCCGCCTCGCCCACGCCGTGCTGCTCGGCCTGCTGGCCCTGGCCATCGTCGCCTCCTTCCACATCGTGGGCACGCTGCTCGTCCTCGGCCTGCTCATCGCCCCGCCCGCGGCGGCCCTGCCCTGGGCGCGCAGCGTGAGCGGCGTCATGGTCCTGGCCGCGGTCCTCGGCGCATCCGCCACCTTCGGCGGCCTGCTGCTCTCCTGGCACCTGAGCACCGCGGCCGGAGCGACCGTCTCGGCCCTCGCGGTCAGCCTCTTCTTCCTGTCCCACCTGGCGTCCGGACTCCGGCACCGGCGCCGTGCGCACCGGGTCGGTCTCCCCGCCCGCGCCGCCGCTTCCATCGCGAACGCCCCCACGACCCGACCGAACGAAACCTGAGGCGATCTCCTTGTTCGTCCGAAGAAACGTCACATCGACGGCCCCGGCACTGGCGGCCGTGCTCCTCCTGACCGCAGGCTGCGCGGGTCAGGACAATGCCGAGTCCGGCCCGAAGAGCCCTTCTTCCTCCGCCACCCCCCACGGCTACGTCGAAGGGGCCACCGAAGCCGCCGAGCAGCAGTCCCGGCTCCTGCTCGGCGACCCCGGCACCGGCGACATCCGCGTGCTGGACCTGATCACCGGCAAGATCCACGACCCGGGGCGCAGATCCGGCGTCACCGGACTCACCACCGACGGCCGCTTCGGTTACCTCCACGGCGCGGATGGCACCCACGTCCTCGACAGCGGCGCCTGGACGGTCGACCACGGAGACCACGTGCACTACTACCGCGCGAAGATCCAGGAGGTGGGCGAACTCCCGGCCGGCACCGGCACGAGCATCCGCAGCGACGCGGGCGTCACCGTCGTCACGGCAGCGGACGGCAAAGCGGGCGTCCACCTCCGCGCCGATCTGGAGAAGGGTGCCCTCGGCACCCCCGGCCGACTCCCCGGCACCTACGCCGGGCCCGTCGTGCCGTACGCGGAACACCTGGTCGCCCTCGCGCGCGACGGCGACGCTCCCGCGAAAGCCGCCGTGCTCGACCGGTCCGGAAAGCGCGTCGCCACCCTGGAGCCCGCGTGCGAGGACCCGAAGGGCGACGCGGTCACCCGGCGAGGGCTCGTCCTCGGCTGCGCCGACGGCGCCCTGCTCGTCCACGAGGACGACGGCACCTTCACCGCCGAGAAGATCCCGTACGACGAGGACGTGCCGAAGCCGGAGCGGGCCGGGGAGTTCCGGCACCGTCCGGGCAGCACCACGCTCACCGCACCCGCGGGGAAGGACGCCGTCTGGGTCCTGGACGTCACCGAGCGCGCCTGGAAGCGGGTGGAGACCGGCCCCGTGGTCGCCGCCAACACCGCCGGTGAAGGCTCCCCGCTCGTCGTACTGGAAAACGACGGAGCCCTGCACGGCTACGACATCCCCACCGGCGAGGAGACCACGGTCACCGAACGCCTGCTCAAGGACGCCTCCGGCGAAGCCGCGGCACCGGTGATCGAGGTCGACCGGAGCCGCGCCTACCTCAACGACCCCGAGGGCAAGCGCGTGTACGAGATCGACTACAACGACGACCTCCGGGTGGCCCGCACCTTCGACCTGGACGTACGGCCGTCCCTGATGGTGGAGACGGGCCGATGAGCGTGCGCGTGGGCGCGGCTCGGATCCGTGCACTGCTGGTGACCCTGGTCGGCTTCTTCGTCCTCGCCGCCACGGCGACCGGCTGCGCGGGCGGCGGCGAGCGGCCCCGGGTCGTGGTGACGACCAACATCCTCGGTGACATCACCCGGGAGATCGTCGGCGACGAGGCGGACGTCAGTGTCCTCATGAAGCCGAACGCCGATCCGCACTCCTTCGGCCTGTCGGCCGTGCAGGCCGCGGAGCTGGAGAACGCGGACCTGGTCGTCTACAACGGGCTCGGGCTGGAGGAGAACGTGCTCCGCCACGTGGAGGCGGCCCGTGAGTCCGGCGTGGCCACCTTCGCAGCCGGCGAGGCGGCCGACCCCCTGACCTTCCACGCCGGTGAGGAGGGCGGTCCCGACGACGAGGCCGGCGAGCCGGACCCGCACTTCTGGACCGACCCCGACCGCGTCCGCAAGGCGGCCGGTCTGATCGCCGACCAGGTCGTCGAGCACGTCGACGGCGTGAACGAGAAGGCCGTCCGCGACAACGCCGCACACTACGACGGACAACTCGCCGACCTCACCACGTGGATGGAGAAGTCCTTCGCGGCCGTCCCCGAGGACCGCCGCGCCCTGGTGACCAACCACCACGTCTTCGGCTACCTCGCCGACCGCTTCGGCTTCCGCGTGATCGGCGCCGTCATCCCCAGCGGCACGACACTCGCCTCACCCAGCTCCTCCGACCTGCGCTCCCTCACCGAGGCGATGGAGGAGGCCGGGGTGCGCGCCGTCTTCGCCGACTCCTCGCAGCCCACCCGGCTCGCCGAGGTCCTGCGCCAGGAGATGGGCGGTGACGTGGACGTCGTCTCGCTGTACTCCGAGTCGCTGACCGAGAAGGGCGAGGGCGCCGGCACCTACCTGGAGATGATGCGCGCCAACACCTCGGCCATGGCCGAGGGCCTCACCGGCGACTGACCAGCTTCCCCCGCGGGCCGGCGTACGGATCGCCGGTCGCTCCACCACACAACCCCGTGCCCTGTGAGGGGCCGGAGAGGACAGACACACGATGAACAGGTCGACACGCGCCAGAATGCTCACGGGCACGGCCCTGGCCCTGACGGCGGCCATGGCGCTGACCGCCTGTGGCGGCAGCGACGATGCCTCGTCCGACGCCGAGCCGAAGAAGCAGACGAAGGGCAGTGAGGCCACCGCGGTCAAGAATCCGCTGGTCGCCACCTACGACGGGGGCCTCTACGTCCTCGACGGCGAGACCCTGAAGCTGGCGAAGACCGTCGAGCTGCCCGGTTTCAACCGGGTCAACCCGGCGGGCGACGAGGACCACGTCATCGTCTCCACCGACAGCGGCTTCCGCGTGTTCGACGCCTCCCGGCAGACGTTCACGGACGCCGAGTTCAAGGGTGCGAAGCCGGGTCACGTCGTGCGGCACGGCGGCAGGACGGCCTTGTTCACCGACGGCACGGGCGAGGTGAACGTCTTCGATCCCGCGGACCTGGCCGGCGGAAAGCAGCCGGAAGGCCGCAGTTACACCTCTGCCGAGCCCCACCACGGCGTCGCCATCGAACTGACCGGAGGTGAACTCGTCACCACGCTGGGCACCGAGGAGAAGCGCACCGGCGCCCTCGTCCTGGACGAGAACGACAAGGAGATCGCCCGCGCCGAGAACTGCCCGGGCGTGCACGGTGAGGCCGCCGCCCAGGGCGAGGTGGTCGGTCTCGGCTGTGAGGACGGCGTCCTGCTCTACAAGGACGGCAAGTTCACCAAGGTCGACGCCCCCGACGACTACGCCCGCACCGGCAACCAGGCCGGCAGCGACGTCTCCCCGATCCTCCTGGGCGACTACAAGACCGACCCCGACGCGGAGCTGGAACGGCCGACCCGCATATCGCTGATCGACACCCGCACGGCGAAGATGAAGCTGGTCGACCTCGGCACCAGCTACTCCTTCCGCTCCCTAGCCCGCGGCCCGCACGGCGAAGCCCTCGTGCTCGGCACCAACGGCGTCCTGCACGTCATCGACCCGGAGACCGGCAAGGTGGAGAAGAAGATCGAAGCGGTCGGTGACTGGACCGAGCCCCTGGACTGGCAGCAGCCCAGGCCCACCCTGTTCGTCCGTGACCACACGGCGTACGTTTCCGAACCGGGCAAGCGCCAACTGCACGCCTTCGACCTGGACTCGGGCGAGAAACTGACGTCCGTGACCCTGCCGAAGGGCACCAACGAACTGTCCGGGACGGTGGACGGTCACTGACCGGTCCCGCTTCCAGCACGCGGCGCCCGCCGGCTTCCTGCCCGGGGTCACCAAGTCCTCCTGGTGACGTCGCCACCCGCAGGGCGGGCGGCGATGCGGGCCGTGACTCGGAGGAGTCACGGCCCGCATCGGCATCACGTAAGACGCGGACGCGGATCTCAGGGCATGCGCACGAAGGCGGTGCCGATGCCGACCTCGCTCAAGTCGTTGACGACGACGGCGACGCGCAGGCCCTCGCGGTCGGTGAGGACGTGGTGGGGGAGGGTGGTCCTGCCTGCTCCGAGGAACCCCGACAGGACGGTGACGGGAAGGCGCGGCGAGGCCGCACCGAGGCCCGTCGTGGCGGGATCCCCGCCCGGATCCGTGAGACGGCGGAGCCACACCTGAACACTCCGGTACGGCCCCGCCGTGAGATCGCGCGCCTTGGCGCACACGATGCGGTCGGTGCTTCGTGCGGTCCGGTCGCCCGTGATTCCCTCGGGTGCCCGGTGTGCGATCGCACCCGCTCACCGTTCGTACGAGGTACGTGCCCCTCCCGGCGCGACCGGGTCGCGTGAGCGGCCGGACCGGCTGCCTCGCCCGTGCGGGCGGCGGGAGCCCCGGGTCAGTAGCCGTAGATCATCTTGTAGGCGACCTCGGGGAGGAACTGGCCGGCCGTGGAGCCGGCTCCGACACCGCAGTTGCCGTCGGACTCGCCCGGGGTCTTGATCCACAGGAGCATCTCGGCGCCTCCGCCCGTCCGGGTGGGCGTGCCGATGCGGCGGCCGGAGGGGTTGCACCACTGGCCGTTGGTGCCGTTGCCGTTGCGGCTGGTGTCCACGACGAACGGCTTGGTGTAGCCGTAGCGGGCGGCCAGTTCGTTGTTGACGGCGTTGCCGTAGGCGGTGTTCTCGGCGGTGGTGACGTAGTTGGAGACGTTGAGCGAGAAGCCGTGGGCCTGCCGGAGGCCGGCTTCGTGGAGGCGCCGGGCCATGGTCGCCGCGTCGGCCCAGCGCGGGTTGCCGGCGTCCATGTAGACCCAGGTGTTGGGGGCTTGGCGGTTGAACTCGGCGAGGGCACCGGTGAGCATGGCCTCGCGTTCGTCGATCTGGGCCTGGTTCATGCAGCCGTAGTCTCCGAGGGAGTCCGGTTCGAGGATGACGACGGCCGGGCGGGCCGCGATGCCTCCGGCGAACTGGGCGATCCAGTTGGCGTAGGCGGACGGCGAGGCGGCTCCGCCGGCGGAGTGCCCGCCGCAGTAGTCACGGTGGTAGATGTTGTAGGCGACGAGGATGGGCAGCTTGTCCTGGCGGTCCGCCGCTCCGGCGTAGGCACCGGTCGCGGTGCCGATGGTGCCGCTCCAGGAGCCGAACCAGCGGGCCATCGGCGTGTTGGCGATGGAGGCGTTGATCGCGGCGGCCCGGCCGTCGCCGGGGTTGGCGGCCGCCCACCGCTTCGCGCTCGAGTCGGGGTCCACGTAGAACCCGTTGGTCATGGTGGTGGGGTCGGCCGCGTGGGCGGAGGGCGCGGCGGCGAAGGCCAGCGGCAGAGCACAGAGCGCTGCCATCAGTGTGCGGAGTCTGCGGCTCAAGACAGTACCTCGGTTTCGGAGGAGGCGTGCTTGGGAGCGCTCCCACTGGAAGCGGTCCCAATGGTCCGGGCGGGTGGTTGGGGTGTCAACAGTCTGCGCAGCACCGGGATTTCACAGGGAGACGTGGGTCCTGTGGGCCGTCGTACTGGAAGCGGTCCCATCTCCTGCGTCCCTGAGCGCTCCCGCCCGTGGACGACTGTGGAAGACTCACGAGCCATGGCAGAAGCAGCGCCGCGTCGGCATCCGACGCTCGACGAGGTGGCCGAACGCGCCGGTGTCTCCCGCTCCGTGGCCTCCCGCGCCCTCAACAACGCCCCGCACGTCAGCCGCGCCAAGCGCGAGGCCGTCGAACGGGCCGTGCGGCAACTCGGTTACGTACCCAATCCGACCGCCCGCGCGCTGGCCACCCGTCAGACGGGAGCGGCCGCCCTGGTCGTCTCGGGAGAGGATCCGTCGATCTTCGCCGATCCGTTCTTCGCCCGCGTGATCGTGGGGGCGTCGGCCGCCCTGGACGAGGCGGACCTGCATCTGATGCTGTGCCTGGCCGCCTCCGACCGCGGCCGCAAGCGGGTCGAGGAGCTCCTGCGGTCCAGGGGCGCGGACGGCGTGATGCTGATGGCGCTGCGCGAGGGCGATCCGCTGACCCGGATGGCCGACGAGGCGCAGATGCCCGTCGTGTTCGGCGGGCGCCCGGTCGGTCCGGCTCCCCGGTGGTACGTGGACGTGGACAACGTCGGCGGAGCGCGCGAGGCGACCGAGCATCTGGTCTCACTCGGCCGGAGGCGCGTGGCCGTGATCTGCGGGCGTCTGGACACCGAGGCCGGGCGTGCCCGGTACCGCGGCTACCGGGACGCCGTGCTGGGCGCCGGTCTCGATCCGTTCCCGCCGCTGGAGGGGGACTTCACCGAGCGCAGCGGAGCCGCCGCCATGGCCGCGCTGCTGGCGGAACACCCCGACGTGGACGGAGTGTTCGCCGCCAACGACAACATGGCGGCGGGAGCGCTGCGCATCCTGCGGGAGGCCGGCCGACGGGTCCCCGCCGACGTCGCCGTGGTCGGCTTCGACGACCTGACGGTCGCCCGGATCGCCGATCCGCCGCTCACCACCGTCCATCAGCCCATAGAGGCTCTCGGACGGGAGATGGCGCGCATGCTCGTCGCGCTCGTCAACGGGCAGGACCCCACCCCGCTGGTCCTCCCCACCCGCCTGGTCGTCCGGGCCAGCGCCTGACTCCTCACTGTCCGGGAGGGGCGGGCCCCGGTCCGGACGGGTTCCTCCCGGACGCGGCACGGGGGTCCGGGGAGCCGGTCGGGGTGGTCGAGGCCTGGCAGCGGAAGCGGCGACCGCCCTCCGGCCCGATGGCTTGGGTACTGGTTGCCACCTGTCCCTTTTTGCTGCTGCCGGTCGCGGTGCCGGGTTCATCAGGACGGTCGCGGCCGGCACGCTCAGGACGAATGCCCGGCGGAGACCGAGCTGTTTCAGCGGGCTTCCAGTTCACCAGGTCGTACGACCGCGGAACGGGCGCGCCCGGCGAGTAGCGCATCGTCGAGGCCGAGGCGTAGGAGGTGTCGCCGACGCGAATGACGTCGATGTCCGCGAAGTCCTGCCAGATCACCGGGTTCGTGTGCTTATGGCAAACCCATGGGGGTGTTCGCCTCGAGTTCGCCGGTTGAAGCGACTCTGCCGCATTCGAAATGTTCGAAGTTCCTGGTGTGGAATCGGTGGGCCTCGCCCTCGCCACCTTGCTGATCGCGCGGCAAATCCTGTTTCTGAAGGGGGAGTTGACATGGTCGGCCGCCTCTCTAGTATCCGTGGGGCATCCGAAGTTTCCGAACTTCGATCGAAATTTCGAACTCTCCCCTCTCGTCTCTCTTCCCTGCCGAAGGAGTCCCGGTGCCCAGACGATCAGGTGGACGACTGTTCCGCTTCCTCGCGGCCGCCGCGCTGACGGTGACCGCGTCCGTGACGGCCTCGGCGCAGTCCACCGCCACGGCCGCGCCGGGCAGTCCGGCGCTCACCCCACCGCTGGGGTGGAACAGCTGGAACAGCTTCGGGTGCGGGATCACCGAGGCCCAGGTCCGCCAGGCCGCCGACGCGATGGTGTCCTCGGGCATGCGGGACGCCGGCTACCGGTACGTGGTGGTCGACGACTGCTGGTTCGACCCGCAGCGTGACGCACAGGGCAACCTGCGGGCCAACCCGACGAAGTTCCCGAGCGGGATGAAGGCCCTCGGGGACTACATCCACAGCAAGGGCCTGAAGTTCGGCATCTACCAGGTGCCGGGCGAGCGCACCTGCGCGCAGACCGTGGGCACGTACCCGGGCTCCACGGGCAGCAGGGGCCACGAGACCCAGGACGCCGCCACGTTCGCCGCGTGGGGGGTCGACTACCTCAAGTACGACTGGTGTTCCTCGAGCGGCACGCGTGACGAGCAGGTCGCGCGGTTCACGCTGATGCGTGATGCCCTGCGCGCCACCGGCCGGCCGATCGTCTACAGCATCAACCCCAACAGCTTCCACGCCATCACGGGGTCCACGTACGACTGGGGCGAGGTCGCCGACCTGTGGCGGACGACCGAGGACCTGCTCGACATCTGGCAGAACGGCAACACCAACAGCTACCCGATGGGCGTCGGCAACGTCCTGGACGTCAACGCGCCGCTGGCCGCACAGTCCGGCCCGGGGCACTGGAACGACCCCGACATGCTGGTCGTCGGCCGGCCCGGCCTGTCGCTGACCGAGTCCCGCTCCCACTTCGCCCTGTGGGCGCTGATGAGTGCCCCGCTGATGGCCGGCAACGACATCCGCACGATGTCCGCCGACGTCAGCGCGATCCTGCGCAACCCGCGCCTGCTGGCGGTGAACCAGGATCCCCAGGGCGCGGGCGGACGCAGGGTGCGCGACGACGGTGACATCGAGGTGTTCGCCAAGCCCCTGGCGGACGGTTCGGTCGCGGTGGGGCTGTTCAACCGGGGCGGGAGCGCGGCGACGGTCACCACGACGGCCGCCCAGGTCGGCCTGAGCGGAGGGCCGTTCACCCTCACCGACCTGTGGACCGGCGGCACGGCGAGCACGTCCGGGCAGATCTCGGCGAGCGTCCCCGCGCACGGCGTCGCCGCGTACCGGGTGAGCGGCGGCAGCCCGCTGGCCGCCACCACCTCACGCCTGCGGGGCAACGCCTCCGGCCGCTGCGTGGACGTGGACAACGCCTCCACGGCCGCCGGCGCCGCGACTCTGCTGTGGGACTGCCACACGGCCGCCAACCAGCTGTGGACCACATGGGCGGGCGGCGAGATCCGCGTCTACGGCGACAAGTGCCTGGACGCCTACGAGCAGGGCACCACCAACGGCACCCGTGTCATCACCTGGCCCTGCAACGGCCAGAACAACCAGAAGTGGACCGTCGGCTCCGACGGCTCGATCCGCAACGTCCACTCCGGGCTGTGCCTCGACGCCAACGGGGCCGGCACCGCCAACGGGACCCGGCTGGTGCTGTGGACCTGCAACGGCCAGGCCAACCAGAAGTGGACCCGCGCGTGAGCGACACGGCACCGGGCCGTGACCGGAACGACAACACCCCGGCCACGGCCTCCCGCACGGCTGCCGCATCCGCCGGCGCAGCGCTCCGACCGCACTCGTGACGCCGAGGTGTCGAAATGGCGGTCGCAGCAGTCGGGGGACGGGGAGGGCGACCGTGCCGGCCGGCCCTTCGGGAGGACCTTCGGCGGACGAACACGGTGGGCCCGGCGCCGGGCGAGGGGTACGAGGGTGGCGGGCGTGTGCTCGTGGATGCACCCGGGGGCGCTGAGCGGTCGGCAGCTCCGGACGCGGGCCTGCAAAACAATGGACACAAACGGCCTTCGCAGGGTTCGATCACGGGCTTGACCTTGACACGGTGACAAGGTTTCCACTTGGACGCAGGAGGTGGTCCCAATCAACACCACCAATGTGACCACGCAGCACACCCGTTTGATCAAGGCCCTGGGTGCCGAGGACTCTTCGGTGCGGCTCCAGGCGGCCCTGGCGGCCGGCTCGGACCCCGACCCCGTCTTTCTGGAGACCCTCGTCGAGCGGTGCGCGGTCGACCCCGACTTCTTCGTACGGGACATGCTGTCCTGGGCGCTGACCCGCCTCTCGCCGGAGATCACCCTGCCCCGGATTCGCAAGGAGCTTGACTCCAGCCGCAATCAGGCCCGCAGCCAGGCGCTGCACACACTTTCCAAGATCAACGACAAGAGCACTTGGGCCTGGATCACCCGCGACATGCTGCGCGACGCCGATGATGAGGTCGCGCGGACCGCGTGGCGCGTGGCGGTAGTCCTCGTACCCGAGGACGAGGAGAAGGACCTGGTCGACGAGCTGGTTCTGCAGCTCGGCCGCGGTGACCGCAACGTGCAGCTGAGCCTGAGCCGGGCCCTCGTCGACCTCGGCGAAGTGATCAAGCCCGCCCTGGAGAAGGCCGCGGAAGACCCACACCCGGACGTGGCGGCGCACGCCCGTGCCACCGAGCTGCTCCGGCAGAACCCGGAGACCGGTTTCGACGCGGCGATCGAGGAGGCGAAGCGCATGGTCAGGCTCGGCCCGGAGCGAGCTGCCGCGGCCGAGGCAGCGGCGGTGGGCACCGAAGCCGGAGAGACCGCCGAGCCCGCGGCGACGACTGAGTCGACCGAGCAGACCGGCCCGAACCAGGCCGCCAAGGCCGTAGAGGGCTGGATGAGCAGTTCCGATGTGGCTCAGTGGTCGTAGGCGGTCAGTGACCTGGTGACGGGTGCGCCGATGGCGCGGTTGTGCCGGATCGCGCAGGTCATCACCAGGATCCGCTGGGCCACTCGGACACCGACGCCTTCGGTGGTGCGTCCGCCGTGCTGTTCGAGGCCGAGCTGGCCCTTGAGGGTGTCGTTGACCGACTCGATCAGCTGGCGCACTGTCTTGAGCAGGGCTTCTCCTGGTCGTGGGGTGCCGCGGTTCCGGTAGGAGGGCCGTAGCAGGCTGATGCTGTGTCCGGCCGGGGTGCACACCAGGTGCGGTTTCAGGCCCCAGTGGAAGCGTGAGTGGGAGCGGCAGTAGCGGTAGTCGGCCCGGCCGGCCAGGTCGGAGCGGCGCACGGTCTCGCGCGAGCGGGCGCATTCGACCGGCGTGGAGTCCACGATCCACATGTCGTCCAGCCACAGGTCGGTGTCCGCCGCCAAGGACCGTATGCCTGCTCGACCAGGCCCAGCGCGGCCCGTAGGCGCTTGTTGCAGACGGGCCGCTGGGGCAGGCAGGGGGAACATGCCGTGCAGGTGGGCATGGGCGAAGCGCAGTCGGCGGGCCTCGCAGTGGAAGCCCGGCACGGCCTGGGCCACGGCGAGGGTGATCAGTTCCGCGTCGGTCGGCCGGGGCGGCCTGCCGCGCCACCGCGAGGTCTTCAGGCGGTCATCAATGTGCACGTACAGTGCGGTCAAGAGGGTTCCCGACTCGGTTGTCGCAACCCGATGTCGGACACCTTCCTCACATCTGAGAACCCCGCATTCGGAACTACTCGTCCAGGAGACCGTAGGTTGCTGATCGGTGATGTGGCCCGTCACTCCGGGGTGAGCACCCGGATGCTCCGGCACTACGATGCCCTGGGGCTGGTGCAGCCGACGGGCCGCACCGTCAGCGGCTACCGCGAGTACTCGGCCGAGGACGTCCGCAAGATCTTCCACGTGGAGAGCCTGCGGTCCCTCGGGCTGTCGCTCAAGCAGATCGGGCGCGCGTTGGAGGACCCGGCCTTCACACCGTCGGCCTTGGTCAGCGACCTCATCCAGTGGACGGAGGACCGCTTGGCGCGCGAACAGGAGCTGCTGGAGCGGCTCCGTGTGATCGACGCGTCGGCGCCCACCGGCTGGCAGGACGTCCTGCGCGTCGTCGAACTCATGCGGGAACTCAGCTCGACCAGCGCCGCGCGCAGACAGCAGGCCGTTCTGACGCAGCCGGAGGGCGTGTCGGTTCCGGCCGAGCTATTGGTCGGGGCGGTCCTGACCGAATCCGACCCGCATGTCTCAGGCGCCTTGCGCTGGGCGCTCGCCCGGGCGGGCGGCGAGGGTGTGGCGGCGCTGGCCGCCGCCGCGCGCTCGGAGGACGTGGACATCCGGCGGCGTGCGGTGCTGGCGATCGCCGAGATGCCCGAGGCTCCGGGGGCGATCGCGCTGCTCGCGGACGCCCTCGGGGACCCGGACGCGACGGTGCGCGGGCGCGCCGCTCCGGTTCTTGGCAGATACGGAGTGGCCGCGGCAGTGCCGACGCTCGTCAGCATGGTGGTCGAGGGCTCCAACGACGTGGAGGCGGCGGAGGCTCTGGGGATGTTGTACCAGGACCCCGAATGCGCGGACCGGATCGTGACAGCCCTGGCTGACGAACTCGCCGCGCCCACCGTGGACTCGGGGACACGGATCCGCCTGACCCAGGCGCTGGTCGAACTGGAGGGAACCACCGCGCAGGAGATCCTGCGCCACCTGGCCCACGACAAGGACCGAGCGGTCGCCCTCGTGGCATCGGCCCTGATGGAAGTCCTGGAGGAGCGAACCGACGAGGACTCCTGAAGCACATCGGAGAGGCACTGGGAGGACCTGGCCGCCGGTCTCTGCCGCCGTGACGGCTGTACCGAGGTCCGCCGCGTCGGCGGCACCGGGGACAACGGTGCGGACGTTCTGAGCCGACTTCCCGACGGCCGCTCACGGTCATCCAGCGCGAGTGGGCCCTTCACAACTTGCCGCACGGGCTGCCCTGTTCGGGTGGCACCTCAGCGAAGCCCGTGACAGGTGGTTTTCGACCCCAAAAGGCTCCGTGTGCTCGCCTACCGCTCGGGCATCGGCCTGTCCAGCTCCACCCTGCGCGTCCGGCACCGGGCCCGGGGCACTCGGCGGCGTCCCCTGACGCCGGGTCGTCAGGCCCTGCTGGTCCTCGTGTACCTGCGACGTGGGGACACCTGCCCGGTAGTTCGTCACATCCGGCGGTGGCGTGGGTCGACCGCAGATCGGGCCATTCGTGCCATGGCCGACGAAGGACAGCCGGTGAGGCGGCCCACAAGGCTGCCCGTCAATGTTGATCACGAGTGGGCGAAGAGCCAACTCACTGTCAGCCCGCCCAGGCCCGATTGAGCGCCGGTCCTGGAGCGTCGACGCTGAAAAGGCTCAGGATCTGCCGGCCTTGTCGCTGATGCTGAAGTCGTATCAGCGCATGGGTGCTTTTTGGCGCCGGAGGGCGTGCCGGAGCAGGTGGTGGAGTTCGTGCGGCGGCACACGCTCACGTCACTCCGCCCCGGTGGGCGGAACCCACGCCGGACCCTACGGTTCGCACGGGGTCGCCCAGCTGATCAGAGAGGCTGGCGAGGTGCCGCGAGTACGTCCCTGAGTACCTTCTCGAGCGTGACGCGGGCCAGTTCGTGTCTCAGGGTCTCCTCGATGTCCTGGTAGATGCCCCGCATCGCCGGCTGGATGCCGTGACCCACCACGCATCTCTGGTCCGGGGTGGTGCGGTGCATCGCGAACAGCGGGCCGGGTTCCACTGCCTCGTACACGTCGAGCAGGGTGATCGACCCCAGCTCGCGCGCCAGCGACCAGCCCGCGCCCGCGCCCCGCCGGGACTCCACGAGGCCGGCCCCGCGCAGCTCGCCGAGCAGCCGTCTGATCACCACGGGGTTGGTGTTCGCGCTGGCTGCGATCTGCTCGGAGGTGGCGACCTCGTGGCCCTGGCGCTGGTAGAGACCGATCCAGGCCAGCGCATGGGCGGCAATGGTCAGCCTGCTGTTGGCGCTCATGACCCCTCCTCCGGTCGCAACGCTCCATGTTACGACAGTGCGGTCGTAACAGTGAAAGTTGCGACAATCTGCCGTAACAATTATCGTTACGACAGTCGGGAAGGGTCGATCAAAGGCAAGCGCGGACCGTGAGCGTGTTGCGAATTCGAAGGAGAACAGGAATGGAAAGTAACGAAAAGATCATTCGCGAGGCTTACCGGCTCGCGGAAGGAGACGTTCTCGACGGTGACGGTTTCCTGGCCTTGTTCACCGAGGACGGGTCGTTCAACGACATGTCGACCTCGCAGAGTTTCCGCGGAGAGCAGATTCCTCAGGTGATCGCGGGCCTCGCCCGCTCGTTCCCCGATGTACACCGTGAGCTGCTCGAGGTGCATGTGTTCGGTGATGTCGTCGCCGTCGAGTTGCGAATCCAGGGCACGCATCTCGGAGGGTTTCCGACTCCGGTCGGCGAGATCCCGCCGACCGGGAACCGGATCGACGTGCCGGCGGCGGACCTCTGGTACCTCCGTGACGGAAAGATCGAAAGGTTCAATTGCTACAACTCGATGAACGTGTGGCTTGATCAGATCGGGGTCCACCCTGACTTCAAGTCCGCAGTCGAAGCCACCGGGACAGCAGCCACGACGGCGTAACCCTGCCGGTCAGCGCCGAGTATGCGACAGGACACTCCCTTCTTCGGGCCGCATACCCGGCGCTGCTTCTCGAACGAAGCTGTTGTTCGCACCCAACCGCCGACATCACCCGCGGCCGCCTCGGACACCTCACCCGCCAAGGCTTCCTCACTCAACCCGGACGAGGCCGCCACCAGAAGCGGACTCAACGTCCGCTGAGAGCCACCGGTCGGGTCCCAGCACCGCCCCGGTACTGACGTGAGCGAGCCGTCGGCCGGATGTCAGTCAGCTGACGGAGGCTGTCGGCACGGTGGCCGAGCCATTCTCGTGGAGACATCGAATCCGCCCGATAGCCGGGCGAGACCACGAGGAGCGGACCATGAACACCATCGCGCGACACTGGATCAACGGACAGTGGACCGGCTCCGGCTCGGTTCTGGAATCGATCGACCCGGCCGACGGCACCGTCGTCGGCTCGTTCTACGACGGCGGCGAGGCAGAGGCTTCGGCCGCCGTGGACGCCGCCGCCACCGCGTTCGCGACCACCGAATGGGCGCGCACCCCCTCGCTCCGGGCGACCGCGCTCAACCGGCTGGCCGACGCCCTCGAGGCCCGGGTGCCCGAGGTCGCGGCCATGCTGTCCCGGGAGAACGGCAAGCTTCTGGGCGAGACCACGTGGGAGGTCAGCGGTGCGGTCGGGTGGCTGCGGTACGCGGCGGCCTCTGCGCGCACCCAGACCGCCGGACGCGCCGCCGAGACGGCACCCGGCCAGTACACCCACTCGGTTCCCGAGCCACTCGGTGTCGCCGGGATCATTTCCCCCTGGAACTCTCCCATCATGCTGACCGTGCGGGCCCTGGGCCCCGCACTGGCCGCCGGCTGCACCGTCGTGGTCAAGCTTCCGGCTCAGACGGCGCTGACCAATGAGCTTTTCGCGCAGGTCCTGGCCTCGGTCCCGGAGATCCCGGCGGGCGTGGTCAGCGTGTTCACCGAGTCCGGCAACACCGGGGCCCCGTTCCTGGTCTCCTCGGACAAGGTCGACGTGATCAACTACACCGGCAGTACGCCGGTCGGCCGCCGTATCGCGGCCGCGGCCTCCACTACGCTCAAGCGGCTCGGTCTGGAACTGGGCGGTAAGGCGCCGATGGTGATCTTCCCCGACGCCGATCTGGACATGGTGATCCCGACCGTGGTGCAGTCGCTGGTGCTGATGAACGGGCAGTTCTGCTGCACCGGCTCCCGTGTACTGGTTCACCGGGACATCGCCGACCAGGTGCGCACTCGGCTCACCGCCGCGCTCGCGCAGGTGCGGCTCGGGTCGGGCGACGACGAGAAGGCCCAGCTCGGCCCGGTGATCGACCGGGCGTCCGCCCAGCGGGTGGACGCGATAGTCGAGGAAGCCGCCTCGTACGGCACGGTGCTGCTGCGCGGCGGTGTGGTCACCGACGGCCCGCTGGCCGCTGGGGCGTTCTACCGGCCGAGCCTGATCGAGGTGGACCGCACCGACGTCCGGATCGTGCAGGAAGAGGTCTTCGGCCCGGTCCAGACGTTCGAGATCTTCGACGACGAGGACGACGCCGTGACCAAGGCGAACGCCACCATCTACGGCCTGGCCGCCTCGGTGTTCAGCTCGGACTCGATGAAGGCCCGCCGGATCGCCCGGCGCATCCGCACCGGCACCGTATGGATCAACACCTGGGGAGCCATCAGCGAGGACTTCGAGGAGGGCGGCGTCAAGGGAAGCGGTTACGGCTACCTGTGCGGCCCGCGAGCGATCGAGGAGTTCCAGGCCCTCAAGGTGTACGTGGAGCAGGACCACACCCAGTCCGCTCACTGATCAGATCATCACCTGGCCCGGCGCCCACCTGGGCGCCGGGCAGCCTTCCTGCACAGGAAGGGTGCACCACGGCCTCGATTCTGATCACCGGAGCGACGAACGGTCTTGGTCTCGCTCTGGCTGAGGAGCTTGCGGAAGCCGTGCACCAGTTGCTTCCGCACGGTTGTGCCCCGCAGCGACCGGTGCCGGTCGCGCAGCGTTTCGGGGCCGGGCAATACATCGCCGACCGGTCCGCTCCGGCCGAGACCCAGCGACTCGCGGCCGAAGTGGCGGCACGGCGCGGTCGCCTCGACGTGCTGGTTGACAACGCGGGTGTGGCTTCACTTGGAACGGCACCATCCGAGGCATGCCGGCAGACGGATACCAGCAGCGGCTGGCGGTGAGCCATCCGAGCCCTGTGCTGCCCACCTGGCAACCGCTGCCGCTGTTGCGCTCGGGCAGCCCCTCACGCAGCGCCGGCATCGCCTCGGTCGCGCAGGAACCGATGGAATCAAAACGATACGCAGCTTTTCGATGTGGAGTGGTCCATGAACGAGAGAACTGTTTCCGATGCCTACGGTGCCGACGATCCTGGACTGCCGAGCCCACCGGCAGTGACAGGCATCCGGCACACGCTCCGGGAGCAGGGCCGGAACGCGTCCGCGAACGCCGAACCCCGGCTCGGCCTCACCGTTCCGGCCGCCGTCCGGCGCTGGAAGCTGTGGCTCCTCACCGTGTGCGGTATCTACCCCACCATCGTCCTGCTGGGCCTGGCCACGAACCCCGTTCTGGAGGATCTGTACCTGCCGGTGCGACTCGCCGTACTCGTCCCGGCGGCGGCAGCAGCGATGGTCTGGCAGATCAATCCCCGACTGCAGCGGCATTTCGGAGCTTGGCTCACCAGATGACAAGCAGCCCGGCTCCGCCGCCGGTGTGCTCCGCGGCGCCCGCACACCACAGACCACTGCGCAGGCTCACGGCGCGAGGCCGCGACGAGACCCGCCGCGGAGTCTCCTCACTGGAGCTCTTCTTCGACCTGTGCTTCATCGTGGCCATAGCCCAGGCAGGCGCCCAGTTGGTGCACGCCATGGTCGAGGGACACACGGGCGAGGGGATCCTCGACTACTTGATGATCTTCTTCGCCATCTGGTGGGCGTGGATGAACTTCACGTGGTTCGCCTCGGCTTACGACAACGACGACGTGCTGTACCGGATCGTCACGCTGATCCAGATGGTCGGCGTGCTCGTCCTGACGGCAGGCGTCTCCCAGGTGTTCGAGGAACACGCGTACCTGGTCGTCGTCCTGGGCTATGTGATCATGCGGCTCGCCATGACGGCGCAGTGGCTGCGCGTGGCGCGGTCGAGCCAGGGCCCCGAGCGGACGATGGCGCTGCGGTACGCCATCGGGCTGTGCCAGATCGGCTGGCTGGGGCTACTGGCCCTGCCGGAGGCCGGCCGCCCGTGGGTCTTCCTGGTGATGGCGTTGCTGGAGATGGCCGTACCGCTGTATGCGGAGCGGGCCCACCCCACGCCCTGGCACCCCCACCACATCGCCGAACGGTACGGGCTGCTCACGCTCATCGTGCTCGGCGAGACCATCGCGGCGGCCACCGTCGCCGTGAAGTCGGGGATCGACGAGCACGAGGCCCTGGGTGAGCTGCTGCCCATCGCCGCCGGTGGACTGCTGATCATCTTCGCCGCCTGGTGGGTCTACTTCGCGGTCCCCATCCACGGGCACCTCCGGTCCAACCGGCAGTCCTTCCTCTGGGGCTACGGCCATTACCTGATCTTCGTCTCGGGTGCCGCGATCGGGGCCGGCCTGGAGGTGGCGGTGGAGCAGGCGGTGGGCAAGACGCACCTTTCGGCGCTGTCGGCGTCGGCAGCGGTGACGCTGCCGACAGCGCTGTTCCTGCTCACGGTGTGGGCGCTGCACTCGCGCTTCTACAAGGTGGGGATCGCCCAGCAGTCGGTGCTGCCGGCCACGGCGCTGCTGGTGGTCGTCTGTACGTTCCTGGGTCACTGGGCGGTGCTCGCGGCGGGGCTGGTGGCGGCGCTGGCGGTGGCAGCCGGGGTGACGCTGACGGCGCTCGGGGCGAGCCCGGAGCGCGGGAGGGGCGAGGAAGGCGTCGCGGTGCCAGTTCTGTGAGGGAACCCTCGCTGCCGCGGGAACCTGGCCGGCACGGCGTACGACGGCGCCCGTGCCGTGCGCCCGGTGCACCTGCTCGATGACGGCGACACGTTGTTCACGCCGACGACGGGGACGCACCCGCTCGGCACCGCGAACCCGACGACCCTGGACAACGTCCTCACGGCGGGGCGCGGACGCGGTGACCCACGCGACCGTACACGCCGTGGGCACCGCCGAGTGGGTCGCGTACTCATCGACGGAGCCGAGACCACCAAGGTCCTCAACGCCGCTCAGGCCGCCAACGTCGACGCCACCCACATCACCGTCATCAGCCGACTCGAAGGGCTTCCCGGGAAGGCTGACTGCCCTTGGTGCTGTCGTTGCGGTGGGGCTGCGGCGCCCGACGGGTGCTCTGCATGATCTTCGTCCGGGAGCTGGGGATGTCGGCGAAGCGGACGGCTTCAGGCTCCGTTTGCCGGCGGGTGCGATACTTCCTGGTCAGGTGCGTGGCTAGTGTGTCGACTGCTTCGCGAGGCAGGACGAGGGACGCGGCGGATGTGGGCGAAGTCAGGGACAGGTGTGGGCGTCGGCCCGACCGGGCTGGTCGGCCGGGAGGGCGAGCTCGCCGAGCTTGCGGCGTTCCTGGACATGGCCGGGACGGACGGAGCCGTTCTGCTGCTCACCGGTGATCCGGGCGTGGGGAAGACGGCGCTCCTGGACGCGACCGCCGAGCTGGCGGTGGCGAAGGGAGTGCGGGTCGTCCGCGGCGGCGGTGTCGAGTACGAGACGGACATCAGCTTCGCGGGGCTCCATCAGCTCGTCGGCTCGCTGCCGGACGAGCTCGGTCGTCTGCCGCGTTCCATGCGGGAGGCCCTCGAGGTCGCCCTCGGTCTCGGCGTCGGTCCCGCGCCGAGCCGGATCGCCGTCCTGAACGCGGCACTGTCCCTGTTCGACGAGGCCGCGAAGGAGCGGCCGTTGCTCCTCGTGGTCGATGACCTTCATGTCGTCGACCGGGCGAGCCGAGCCGCGGTGGGTTTCGTCGCCAGAAGACTGGGGGGCCGCCGCATCGGGCTGCTCGGAGCGCAGCGGGCGGAGCCCGGCGAATCCTTCCGGTCCACCGGTCTGCCGGAGCTCGAGGTCGTGCCGCTGGGTGACGCGGACGCCCTGCGGCTGCTGTCCCGACGCTTTGCACACCTTCCCCGCCGGGTTCTTTCGACCGTGGCCCACGAGGCGCAGGGAAATCCCCTGGCGCTGCTCGAGTTCGCCGGGTCCACCGGGATCTCCGGCGGCCGACACGGCCAAGGGCCGGGGTGGGCGAGCGGCCCGGGGCGGGATGTCCGCGCTCTGTACGGCGCCCGCGTCGGACGACTGCCGCGGGGAACGCGCGAGGTGCTGCTGCTCGCGGCTCTCGAGGGCTCCGGCGACATCGGCGTCCTCGAGGCGGCCGGCGGGCCGGGCAGCCTTGAGGAACTCGCTCCCGCGGAGCGTGACCACCTGGTCATGGTCACGGAGAACGGCCGCGCGGTGCGCTTCAGGCATCCGCTGGTCAGGTCTGCGGTGGTCGACGGTTCCACCGGTGAACAGCGGCGCGGCGCACACCGCCGACTGGCCGACGCGCTGGCCGACCAGCCCGAGCGGCGCGGTGATCACCTCGCGAGAGCCACGACGGCGCCCGACGAGGCGGTCGCCGCCGTGGTGGAGTCGGCGGCCCGGAGCAGCCTGCGGCGCGGTGACGCCGACGGCGCGATCGCGAGACTGCGGCGCGCGGCCGAGCTGAGCACCGATCGAGCGGACCGCAGGCGCCGCCTGTCGCAGGCCGCCTATGCCGCCGCCTGGGTCACAGGCCATCTGGAGGTCAGCCACGAGATCATGCGTGAGGTCGAGGGCAATCCGGCGGCCCGGTCGCTCTCGGCGGCCGCGACGGCCGGCTTCCTGGTGCTCGTCACGGAAGGCGACGCCGATACGGCCCATGCGCTCCTGATGGAGGCGGTCGAGCAGGCCCCGATGATGCCCGGACCGCCGCATGAGGAGCTGGAGACCGCACTGTTCACCCTCACCCTCGCCAGCCAGTACTCGGGCCGGCCCGAGCACTGGCAACCTCTGGTCGACGTGCTCGCCCGGGTCCCCGAGGCGGCGCCCGCCGCCGCGGCGTCACTGGGGCGCGTCCACCACGACCTCGGCTCCGTCACCGACGGCATGCTGCGCCGCCTGGACGAGGAGATCGCGCGGCTGAGGGACCAGAGTGACGCCGACGTGGTCATCCGCACCGCCCTGACCGCCTCGTACCTCGACCGGCTTCCGGGCTGTCGCGAGGCCGTGTCCCGGGTCATACGCGACGGCGGCGCGGTGGGATCGAGCATGCCGGCCCTGATGTTCGTCGCCCTGGACGACCTGTACGCCGGCCGGTGGCAGGCGTCGGCCGGCGCCGCGGACGAGCTCATCGCGCTGTCCGAGGAGACGGGGTACCACCTGTTCGCCCAGGTGGGGCACTACGTCGCTGCGATGGCCGCGGCCCAGCGCGGCGCCCTCGACACGTGCCGGGAACACTGCGAGGACATCTGGGGGTGGTCGGGTCCCAGGGGCCTGCGGCGGCTGGAGAACTGCGCCCACCAGGCGGCGGCCCGGGCGGCCCTCGGCGCCGCCGACTTCGAGACGGCGTTCCGGCACGCCACGGCGATCTGCGCCCCGGGTGTGCTGCCGGCGTTCAACCCCGAGGCCGTGTGGTCCGCGCCGGACCTCGTCGAGGCCGCCGTGCGCTCCGGGCGGCACGCGGAGGCGCGACGGCACGCGGACGCGCTGCGCGACGCCGGTGTCGGTCACCTCTCGTCGCGGTTCGCGCTGAGCGCGGCCACGGTCACGGCGATGACATCGGCTGCCGAGGACATGGTCCGGTGCTTCGAGGAGGCGCTCGGGCTGCCGGGCGTCGAGCGGTGGCCCTTCGAGGTCGGCCGTGCTCAGCTGGCGTACGGCGAGAGGCTGCGCCGTCAGGGGCTCAACCGCGAGGCCCGGGTGCAGCTGGCCGCCGCCCGCGGCCGCTTCGAGGAGCTCGGGGCCCGTCCGTGGGAGGCCCGGGCCGCGGCGGAGCTCCGCGCCACCGGGATGACGCGGACCGGCCGGAACAAGGCTGGTGAGGCCCTCACCCCGCAGGAGCTGGAGGTCGCCAGGCTGGCGGCGACGGGGCTGTCGAACCCGCAGATCGCGTCGCGTCTGTTCCTTTCGCCGCGGACCGTGTCGTCGCATCTCTACCGTGTGTTCCCGAAGCTGGGGATCACGTCGCGGGCCGGGCTCCGCGACGCTCTGGAGGCGCTGCCTCCCGAGCCTCCGGCCACCCGGCTGTGAGAGCCACCGGTCGGGTCCCAGCACTGCCCCGGTACTGACGTGAGCGAGCCGTCGGCCGGATGTCAGTCAGCTGACGGAGGCTGCCGACACGGCGGCCGGGCCATTCTCGTGGAGACATCGAATCCGCCCGGTATCCGGGCGAGACCACGAGGAGCGGACCATGCCGTTCGTCACCACCGGCGACGGAGTCGAGATCTTCTACAAGGACTGGGGCTCGGGCCGGCCGGTCATGTTCCACCACGGCTGGCCGCTGAGTTCGGACGACTGGGACGCCCAGTTGCTGTTCCTCGTCCGGCGGGGCTACCGCGTCGTCGCCCACGACCGCCGCGGGCACGGGCGCTCCGCCCAGGTCGGCCACGGGCACGACATGGACCGCTACGCGGCGGACGCCGCCGCCGTGGTGGCCCACCTCGGCCTGCGCGACGTCGTCCACGTCGGCCACTGCGCCGGTGGCGGAGAGGTCGCCCGGTACGTCGCCAGGCACGGTGCCGGCCGGGTCGCCAAGGCCGTCCTCATCGCAGCGGTCCCGCCGCTCATGGTCCGAACGGAATCCAACCCCGCAGGGATGCCGGTGGAGGTCTTCGACGGCTTCCGCGAGGGCGTGGCTACCGACCGTTCCCAGTTCTACCTCGACATCGCCTCCGGGCCGTTCTACGGATTCAACCGTCCGGGCGCGGACGTCTCCCAGGGCATCATCCAGAACTGGTGGCGCCAGGGGATGGCCGGCAGCGCGCAGGCGCACCACGAGGGGATCAGAGCGTTCTCGGAGACGGACTTCACCGACGACCTCCGGGCGATCGACGTGCCCACGCTCCTCCTGCACGGCGACGACGACCAGATCGTCCCGATCACCAACTCCGCCCGGTCGGCGGTCACGTTGGTCGAGCACGCGGACCTGAAGGTCTACCCGGGCCTGTCGCACGGCATGTGCACCGTCAACGCCGACACCGTCAACGCGGACCTCCTCGACTTCATCGAGAGCTGACCCGGCTCGGTACCGGCACACAGCCCGTCAGTACGGAACACGACACGGAACAGAGAAGGAATCACCATGACCGCAACACCCACCGGCTACGTGACCGTCGTCTGGGACGCGAAGGCGAAGGCGGGCAGGGAGGACGACCTCAAGGCGTTCATCACCGCCGCCGTCACCCCTTCACGCAACGACCCCGGCAACATCGACTACGAGGCTCACGAAGTCGAGGGCCGACCCGGCGAGTTCGTCATCTACGAACGCTGGGAGACACGCGCCCACCTCGACGCCCACCTCGCCGCGCCCCGGATGCGGGAACTCGTCCCGCAGATGCTCGAACTGATCGACGGATCCATCGAGGACGGCATCCGCCTGCTGCGTCCGTTCCGTCCCGCCCGCTAGAGCAGGGCGCCCGCCGACGTCGGGGCCGACGCCGACGGAGCGCACCGCCACGGAACCACTCCCTTGGGTGCTCCCGGTGACCGCCTTCCGGGAGCACCCGCTCCGACGACACGCACAGGAGAGACACGAGGTGACCACCACATTGATCACCGGCGGCAACAGGGGCCTCGGCCACGAGATCGCGCGCCGACTCGTCCAGGCGGGCCGGACGGTCTGGATCGGAGCCCGGGACGCCGGGAACGGACGCAAGGCCGCCGACCGGCCCGGCGGTCGAGACGCTGCGCGCTCGGGCGGGCCACCTGGACATTCTCGTCAACAACGCCGGGATCCCCGGCGAAGTGACCACGCCCGAGGACATGACGGCCGACCAGATCCGTCACGTCCACGAAACCAACGTCTTCGGCCTGGTGCGCGTCACGCACGCGTTCCTGCCCTTGCTGCGTAAGGCAACTGCCCCGTCCGTCGTCGACGTCACCAGCGGTCCGGGGTCGTTCACGCCGACCCACGACCCGGAGCGGGTCGAGTCGCGGTATCCGCTCGCCGCCTACGGCTCGTCGAAGAGCGCGGTCACCATGCTGACCATGCAGTACGCCAGGACGATCCCCGACGTCCACTTCAACGCGGTGGACCCCGGCCGGACCGCGACCGAGTTCACCGGCCACATCGGGCAGAGCGTCGAGGAGGACGCGGAGGCGGCGGTGCGTATCGCCACCCTGGGGCCCGACACGCCCACCGGCACGGTGACCGACCGCGCCGGCGCACTCCCCTGGTGACGGCGACAGGCCCGACCCCGCGACAGTCCTGGCAACCACACCCACCCGGCGCACCGGTAAGTGCCGACGGGCCCTTACCGGGGGAATCAGGACTCAGTCACCAAGCCCCTGAGTGGACGTCAAGTCCGCTTCTTTCAGACAGGACCGGCCCGCTGGTGCCGGGATCGTCATGCACCATGGGAATCAGCGCAACCCGCCGGCCTCCAGGCGGCGCACCTGAGGCGGACCGTGTCGCCCGTTGCTCCGGCATCCGGTCACGACGCCCTGCCCGCCTC
>NZ_JBIRYZ010000019.1:60775-143266 GCF_044390325.1 Streptomyces sp. NPDC018964 | reverse complement strand
GGCCGGAGGCCACGGTCGTCCCGCTGCGGGTCGACACCGCCGCCCTGCGCACCCGTACCGACGAGGTGCCCGCCCTCCTGCGCGCCCTCACCCCGGCGACACGACGGCAGGCGGCCACCGCGGTGACCGCCGGCCCGGCGGAGGAGGAGGCCCCCGCCCGGCGGCTGGCCGCCCTCCCGGCCGCCGAGCGGCACCGCACCGTCCTGCGGCTGGTGCGCTCGCAGGTGGCGGCGGTGCTGGGACACGGTTCGGCCGAGGCGATCGGACCCGACCGTGCCTTCCAGGAACTGGGCTTTGACTCGCTCGCCGCCACCGAACTGCGCAACCAGCTCAACACCCTCACCGGCCTCAGGCTCCCCGCCACCCTGGTCTTCGACCACCCCAACGCCCTCGCCGTCACCGAGTTCGTGGAGGCCGAACTGGCCGCCGCGTACCCGGCGGCGGGCGACGACGCGGACGGTGACGCCGGAGAGGACGGGATCCGCCGCGCGCTCCGGTCGATCCCGACCCGGCGTCTGCGGGACGCGGGCCTGATGGACGTCCTCCTCGAACTCGCCGACGACGACGGCGCGGTGCCCGCGCACACGGAGGCCCTCGCGGACCCGGAGGAGCAGGACACCGACCCGTACGACGCACCGGACGGCCCCGTCGACACCGGTCAGCGCACCCAGGACGTCCCACTCACCGAGGCGTCCGAGAGCCCCGGAAACGCCACGGCCCCCGACGCCCTGCGCGCCGCACGCGCGGAGACCGTGCGGCTGCGCCGGGACAACCGGCGGCTCACCGCCGCCCGGCACGAACCGATCGCGATCGTCGGCATGGCCTGCCGCTACCCGGGCGGAGTGACCTCGCCCGAAGACCTGTGGCGGCTGGTCACGGACGGCGCGGACGCCATCACCCCGTTCCCCGAGGACCGGGGATGGGACCTGTCGATGCTGCGCGACCCGGAGTCCGAGCACCCCGACGGCTACTACGCACGCGAGGGAGGCTTCCTCGACGGGGCGGCCGACTTCGACCCCGGGTTCTTCGGCATCTCGCCCCGCGAGGCCCTCGCGATGGACCCGCAGCAGCGGCTCGCGCTGGAACTGTCCTGGGAGGCGCTGGAGCGCGCGGGCATCGACCCCGGCTCGCTCAAGGGCAGCCGCACCGGCGTCTTCGCCGGCGTGATGTACCACGACTACCCCGGCAGCGACGGCAACGGCAGCGTCGTCACCGGCCGCATCTCCTACAAGCTCGGCCTGGAGGGCCCGGCGGTCTCCGTCGACACCGCCTGCTCGTCCTCCCTCGTCGCCCTGCACCTCGCGGTCCAGGCGCTGCGGCAGGGCGACTGCTCGCTCGCCGT
Organism: Streptomyces sp. NPDC018964; assembly: GCF_044390325.1. Lineage (NCBI taxonomy): Bacteria > Bacillati > Actinomycetota > Actinomycetes > Kitasatosporales > Streptomycetaceae > Streptomyces > Streptomyces sp. NPDC018964. Next base: position 141,924 of record NZ_JBIRYZ010000019.1, on the reverse strand, counting down.
CACCGGCGGTGTCACCGTGCTCGCCACGCCCGGTGTGTTCGTCGAGTTCGGCCGGCAGGGCGGGCTCGCGCCCGACGGACGGTGCAAGTCGTTCGCCGCGGCGGCCGACGGCACAGGCTTCTCCGAGGGCGCCGGCTTCCTCGTGGTCGAGCGGCTGTCCGACGCGCTGCGCAACGGGCACGAGGTGCTGGCCGTGGTCCGGGGCTCCGCCGTCAACCAGGACGGCGCGAGCAACGGGCTCACCGCCCCCAACGGCCCCTCCCAGCGCCGAGTGATCCGGCAGGCCCTCGCCAACGCACGACTCGCCGCCGACCAGATCGACGCGGTCGAGGCGCACGGCACGGGCACCACCCTCGGCGACCCGATCGAGGCCCAGGCCCTGCTCGCCACCTACGGCCAGGACCGGCCCGGGGAACGCCCCCTGTGGCTCGGCTCGGTGAAGTCCAACATCGGCCACACGCAGGCCGCCGCCGGCGTCGCGGGCGTCATCAAAATGGTGATGGCGATGCGGCACGGCGTACTGCCCGCCACCCTCAACGTGGACGCGCCCAGCGACCAGGTCGACTGGACCGCCGGCTCCGTCGCGCTCCTGACCGAACAGCGGGAATGGACCGCCACCGGCCGCCCGCGCCGCGCCGGCGTCTCCTCCTTCGGCATCAGCGGCACCAACGCCCACGTCATCGTCGAGCAGGCACCCGCCACCGCGCCCACGGCCCCCGCCGCCCCCGACGAGGCGGACGACACGGACCCGGCGCCCGCCCCGGTCGTACCGTGGCTGCTGTCGGCGCGCGACCAGGACGCCCTGCGCGCCCAGGCCGGACGCCTGCTGGCGCACGTCGAGGAGGCCGGCGCGGACGCGCCGCGCCCGCTCGACGTCGCCTACTCGCTGGCGACCACCCGCACGGCGTTCGAACACCGCGTCGCGGTCGTCGGAGCGGACCGCGACGGGCTGCTGGCCGCCCTGGGCGCGGTCGCACGCGGAGAGGAACCGGCCACCACGGCCCGCGAGGGACTGCTCGCCGTCCTCTTCCCGGGCCAGGGATCGCAGCGGCCCGGCATGGGACGCGACCTGTACGAGCGGTTCCCGGTCTTCGCCGAGGCCTTCGACGCGGTCTGCGCCGGGCTGGACGAGCACCTGGAACGGCCCCTGCGCGAGGTCGTCTGGGGCGACGACGAGGACGCCCTGAACGCCACCGCCTACGCCCAGGCCGCCCTCTTCGCCCTCGGAACGGCGCTGTACCGGCTCGCCGAGTCGTTCGGCGTCGTCCCCGAGTACGTGGCGGGACACTCCATCGGAGAGATCACCGCGGCCCACGTCGCCGGGGTCTTCACCCTGGAGGAGGCCTGCGCGCTGGTCGCCGCCCGCGGCAGCCTGATGCAGGCGCTGCCCGCCGGCGGCGCCATGGCGGCGATCCAGGCCACCGAGGCCGAGGTGCTGCCCCACCTCACCGACGGCGTCGGCATCGCGGCCGTCAACGGCCCGGCCTCCGTCGTGGTGTCGGGTTCCGGACCGGACGTCGAGAAGGTGACCGCGGTCTTCCGCGAACAGGGCCGCCGCACCACCGCCCTGCGGGTCTCGCACGCCTTCCACTCCCCGCTGATGGAACCGATGCTGGACGACTTCCGCGCCGTGCTGGAGCGGCTGTCGCCCCGGCCGCCCGCCCTGCCCGTGGTCTCCAACCTCACCGGGGCCCTCGCCACCGCGGAGGAACTGTGCTCCGCCGACTACTGGGTACGGCACGTCCGTGAGGCCGTACGCTTCTCCGACGGGGTGAACACCCTCCACGAGCAGGGCGTCACCAGGTTCCTCGAACTCGGACCCGACGGCGTCGCCTGCGCCATGGCCCGCGAGACCCTGCCCGACACCGCCGTGACCGTCGCCGCCCAGCGGCGCACCACCCCCGGCGAGACCGCCCTGGTCGACGCCCTCGCCCGGCTCCACGGACACGGCGTGACCGTCGACTGGGCCCGGTTCTTCGCCGGCCTGGGCGCCCGCCGGACCGCCCTGCCCACCTACGCCTTCCAGCGGCGCCGCTTCTGGCCCGCGGAGATGCGCCAGGGCGCCGGGGCGGAAGCCGCCGGACTGACGCCCGCGGACCACCCGCTGCTCGGCGGGGCCGTGGAACTCGCCGGATCCGACGGCCACCTGTTCACCGGACGGCTCTCGGTCGCCACCCACGGCTGGCTCGCCGACCACGTCGTCATGGGCGCCGTCCTCGTCCCCGGCACCGCCCTGCTGGAGCTGGCGGTGCACGCCGGTACCTCCCTGGGCTGCGAGCTGGTGGAGGAACTCACCCTCGCCGCACCGCTGGTCCTGCCCGCCCGCGGCACGGTCCGGCTCCAGGTCGGCGTCGGCGCCCCCGACGACACGGGCCGCCGCACGCTCGGCATCCACTCCCGGCCCGCCGACGACCCCGCCGCCACCTGGACGACCCACGCCGAGGGCGTCCTCGCGACCGGCCCCGCGGCCTCGGCCGCCCCGGACTTCGACGCCTCCGTCTGGCCGCCCGAGAAGGCCGAACCGCTCGACACGGACGGCCTGTACGAGCGCTTCGAGGACGCCGGATTCGTCTACGGACCGGTGTTCCGGGGCCTGCGGGCCGCCTGGCGGCGCGACGGCGAGGTGTTCGCCGAGGTCGCCCTGCCCGACGGCGCCGACGGCGGCGCGTACGGTCTGCACCCGGCGCTCTTCGACGCCGCCCTGCACGCCACCGCGCTGGCCGGCCAGGCCGCCGACGGCGACGCGACGCGGGACGGCGACGAGCCGCAGGGCGGAGGGGTGCCGTTCGCCTGGAACGGCGTGTCCCTGCACGCCGTCGGCGCGTCCGCCGTCCGCATCCGGCTCTCCCGGGCCGGCGACGGCACCCTCGCCGTCGCCGTCGCCGACACCACCGGCGCACCGGTGGCCACCGTCGGCTCCCTGGTGACCCGCCCGATCTCCGCCGCACAGCTCGGCACCACGACGGGCCCCGACCGGGACTCCCTGTTCGCCCTGGACTGGATCCCGGCGCCGGAACACGCCCCGGGCACGCCGTCCGCCGCGCCCGAGGCGCGGACCGCGCGGATCGCAGTGATCGACCCCGACGGCACTCCGGACGGCACCCCGGACGGCACCTCGGACCCGGTACTCAGGGACCTCACCGCCGACCGGTACGCCGACCTGGCGGACCTCGCCGCGGGCGCCGACGGGCCGGTACCGCCGGTCGTCCTCCTGCCCGTCCGTACCGGCAGCGGCAGTGGCGGTCACGGCGGCACCGGCGACGGACGGACCGCGGGAACGGCCGACCCGGCGCGCGCCGCGCACACCGCGACGGCCCAGGTGCTCACCACGGTGCGGACCTGGCTCGACGACGACCGGTTCGCCGCCTCCCGCCTGGTCGTCCTCACCCGAGGTGCCACCGACGGAGCCGACCCGGCCGCGGCCGCCGTATGGGGCCTGATGCGCGCGGCCCAGGCGGAACACCCCGGCCGCTTCACACTGCTGGACCTGGACGCCGGCACCACCGGCACCGGTGACGCGGACCACACGGGTGCGGCCCTTCCGCCCGCCGTGCTCGACCCCACCTCCGACGAGCCGCAACTCGCGGTGCGCGAAGGCCGCGTGCTCGTGCCCCGGCTGGTCCGGGTCCCGGCACCCGAACCACGGGAAACGGACGACCGGGACACCGACGGCACGATCCTCGTCACCGGGGGCACCGGCGGTCTCGGTGCCGCCGTCGCCCGCCACCTGGTGGCCGAACACGGCGCGCGGAGCCTGCTCCTGGTGAGCCGGCGCGGCCCGGCCGCCGACGGCGCCGGCGAACTCGCCGCCGACCTCGAGGCGTCGGGCGCCCATGTCACCGTCGCCGCCTGCGACGTGACGGACCGCGCCGCACTCGACCGGCTGCTGGCCGGGATCCCCGCCGACCGGCCGCTGCGCGCCGTGATCCACGCGGCGGGCGTGCTGGACGACGGAGTGGTCGGCTCCCTCACCCCCGAGCGGCTCGCCACCGTCCTGCGCCCCAAGGCGGACGCCGCCTGGCACCTCCACGAGGCCACCGCGGGGCTCCCGCTCGACACCTTCGTGCTGTTCTCGTCGGTGGCCGGCACGCTCGGCAACGCCGGACAGGCCAACTACGCGGCGGGCAACGCCTTCCTGGACTCCCTCGCCCGGTACCGCCGCGACCTCGGACTGCCCGCCCTCTCCCTCGGCTGGGGCCCCTGGACCCGGGGCAGCGGCATGACCGGCGAACTCAGCGAGGCCGACATCGCGCGCATGACCGGCGCGGGCATGCCGCCCATGTCCCCGGAGCAGGGCCTGGCCCTGTTCGACGCCCTCCGCGCCGCGGACACGGGAGCGGCGGTCCTGCCCGTACGGCTGGACCTGGGGGCCCTGCGGGCCCTCGGCGAGGTCCCGCCGCTGTTCCGGTCGCTGATCAGGCCGACGTCCCGCCGCGCCGCCCCGGCAGCGGGAGCGCAGGCCGCGGACCTCACCCGGAGGCTGTCCGGACTCACCCCGGCGGAGGGCCGGGAGGCGCTCCTGGAGCTGGTGCGCGGCCAGATCGCCACGGTCCTCGGACACGTGGACCCGGCCGACGTCGAACCGGACCGGCCCTTCCAGGACCTCGGCTTCGACTCGCTGACCTCCGTCGAGCTGCGCAACCGGCTCGGCGCGCTCACCGGCACCCGCCTCCCGGCCACCCTCCTGTTCGACCACCCGACGCCCGGCGAACTCGTCACCCACCTGTACGCACGCATCGCCCCGGCCCCGGCCGGCGGACCGGAGGCGGTCCTGGCGGAGCTGGACAGGCTGGAGAAGAGCATCGCGGGTGTCGAAGTCGGCGCCGAACTGTTCGAACAGGTCGCGGGCCGGCTGGAGGTGCTCCGCAGCAAGTGGCAGTCCCTGCGCACGGAGTCGTCCGCGGCGTCCGGTGAGGAGGACGACGGGTTCGACTTCGAATCGGCCACGGACGAGGAGGTGTTCGACATGCTCGACAACGAACTCGGGCTGTCGTAACGCCGCCCCGCCCGGTTCCACCCGCCCGGCCCTCGGCCGGGCGGGCGGTGTCGTTCAGGGAGGCCGTCCGGCGCGTCCGGCGCCGTCCCGTTCACCGGTCCTGCCGGGGATCCGGCCCGTTTCCCCCTCGACGGATGCCCGTCCGGAGGCGGTACGGGCAGCCGCCTCACCCGCTGTTCAGCGGTTTTCCGGCCACGGCGACCTCCCGCCTGGCCTGTTTCGCCCTGCCGGATGACCGAAGCGGGCACCGGGGCGGGCGGCGGGCGGACACGCGTCCCGGAGACGCCGACCCGGTGCCGTACGGGCCGAATGCCCGGCGGATTCCCGGACGGAAGCGGACATGCCCAGGGTCCCTGACGGTCACCGCCGGCCTCGTCCGGCACCTCGAACCGCCCCGTACCGCCTCCGACCGCTCCGCGCCGCCAAGGAACGCTCCGGACGTGCCCGTTCGGGCGCCGTGCTCTGCCCGCTCCCACATGTCCGCAGCTCATCGGCTCACACCGGACCGAGGCCCCGGCGCTTCGCACACCCCCCGGTGTCCGCGGGACACCCCGGCACCTCGGCCACCCCGGAACCCCGCAGCACCGCACGCGAAAGGCCCGTGAGCGCCGGAAGGCGCCCACGGGCCGGTTCCCCGCACCCGGGGGAGTGGTGCGGGGGTCAGAGGGGCCGGCGGAAACCGGCCAGCGCGGCGAACGCGCCCGCCGCGCTGATCACCGCGCCGATGACCAGTGCGGGAATCGCGTGGTCGAGGCCCGGCACGTCCAGTGCGAGGGCGCGGGTGGCGTCGATGGCGTAGGTCAGGGGGTTCACGTGGGCGACGGCCGCCAGCCAGCCCGGCAGGTCGGCGACCGGCACGTACGCGCTGGACGCGAACATCAGCGGGAAGATCACGATCAGGGCGAGGTTCTGCAGCGGCTCGGCCCGCCGCAGCCAGGCACCGGCCGCGATGAAGGCCCAGCCCAGCGAGAAACTGATGAAGAGCGTGAGCCCGGCGGACAGGGCGATCTCGGCGACGCCCCCGTTGGGGGAGTAACCCATGACCGTCATCGCCAACACCATGATCACGAGGATCTGCACGGCGCTGCGCACGAGCCCCACGAGGCTGCGCGCGACCAGCAGGGCCCCGGGGTGCACCGGCAGCGAACGCAGCCGGGCGACCACGCCGTTGCGGAGGTCCTCCACCAGCCCCACCCCGGACTGCATCGCCGACTGGGCGGCGTTGTCCACCAGGACGGCCGGCAGCACGAAGTCGAGGTAGCTGACGCCGTCCGGGAAGTGCGGGGGCATGCCCATCTTGCTGAACACCTGGGTCAGCACGAACAGGATGACCACCGGCTGGATGAGACCGAAGAGGACGATGCCCGGGTCGGTCACCATCGCCCGCAGCGACCGTCCGGTCAGCACCCACACCTGAGCGGCGAACGAACTCCCGCCGAAGTCGGGCGCCCGGAGGACGACGGCCGGGGGAGGAGCGTCCGGGCGCGCGGCGGGAGTGAGGTGCGTGGTCAAGAGGTCCTCCACGAAGGGCGTCGGGCGGCGGTCACGCCGGGGTCCTGGCGTGCTGCTCGGCGAGGGTCAGATACACGTCGTCCAGGCTCGGCTCGCCGAACGTCAGCTCCGTGGCCTCGACACCCGCGTGGTCCAGCGCGCGGACGACGTCGGCGATCTCCCGGGTGGTGTCGATGGGGACGACGAGGCTGCGGGTGCCCTCCTCGCCGCCGACCGGGGCGAACCCGGCGCCGCGCAGCGAGGCCCCCGCTCTCCCGGGGGCGTCGTCGCCGTCCAGTGTCAGGGTCACGGTACGGCGGCCGACGGTGGCCTTGAGCTCCTCGGGCGCGCCGGAGGCGACGACCCGGCCGGCGGAGAGCACCGCGATCGTGTCGGCGAGGCGGTCCGCCTCCTCCAGGTACTGCGTCGTCAGCAGGACGGTGGCGCCCTGCCGCACCAGGCCCTCGACGATCTCCCACAGCTTCAGCCGGCTCGACGGGTCCAGACCGGTCGTGGGTTCGTCGAGGAAGATCACCTGAGGGCCGCCGACCAGGGACACCGCGAGGTCCAGCCGGCGCCGCAGACCGCCCGAGTAGCCGTCGGCGCGCCGGTCGGCGACCGTCGTCAGCTCGAACAGCTGCAGGAGCTCGTCGGCGCGGGAGCGCGCGGCCCGGCGACCCGCCCCGAGCAGCCGGGCGATCAGGACGAGGTTGTCCCGTCCGCTGAGCCGGCCGTCCACGGACGCGAACTGGCCCGTGAGGCCGATGCGGCGGCGGATCTCGAAGGGGTCCCGGGCCACGTCGTACCCGGCGACCGACGCCCGGCCGGAGGAGAGCGGCTGGGCGGTGGTGAGGATGTTGACCAGAGTGGTCTTGCCGGCTCCGTTGTGGCCGAGGAGGGCCAGGACGGTGCCCCGGCGGGCACTGACGCTGACCGAGTCCAGTGCGTGGACCGTGCCGTACGACTTGCTGACGGCGTCCGCCTCGATCATCAGATCGCCGGAGCCGGAGCCGGAGCCGGAGCCGGAGCCGGAGCCGGGCTGGGTGACGGGGGGCATGACGAGCCCGCTCATGAGGTGATCTCCCGCTGGTGGATGTGTGGATGCGCGCGAAGTGGAGGACCGGCCTCCGGCCCGTCCGCGGGTGCCGCCGCCCGCCGGTGCGGGCGGCGCGGCGCGGACGCGAGCCGTACCCCGCCTACCGGTCGTCGCCCCCGTCCATGAGACGGAACAGGTCCTCGTCCGAGGCGTCCTCCAGGTCCAGCGGTCCGCCGGCCGGTTCCGTGGCGCCGGCGCGGGCCGGGGGCCGGCGCGCGGCCAGCGTCCTCAGCCGGGCCGCCGTCCCGGAGTCGAGGCCGGCACCCGACGTGAGCAGCGCCTCCAGCGCGTCGACCAGGGCGCCCACGTCACGGACGCCGGCCGGCCCGGAGCGCCGGAGCGTGTCGCACACCAGCCGGGCCACCGCGGCGGGGGAGGGATGGTCGAAGACCAGGGTCGGCGGCAGCCGGACCCCGGTGACGGCGGTGAGCCGGTTGCGCAGTTCGACGGCGGTCACGGAGGTGACGCCCAGTGCGGTGAAGGCCAGCCCGGGACCGGCGTCCGGCGGCAGCTCCCCGCCGATCACGGCCGCCAGCTCGCCGCGCACCAGGTCCGTCACCAGGGCCTCGCCCTCCGCCTCGGTCAGACCCGCCAGCCGTTCGGCCAGCGCCGGCGCCGCGTCCGCCGCCGGCACGGCCTCGGGGCTCGCCACGGTCACCGTCCCGGCGGGCACCGGGGTCAGCCAGTACGACTCGTGCTGGAAGGCGTACGTGGGCAGCGGCACCGCCCGGGCGCCGGGCAGCACCGCCCGCCAGTCGACCGGCAGCCCGTGCGCGTGCAGCCGTACGGCGGCGGCGAGCAGGGACCCCTCCTCGTCCTCCCCGCCCCGCAGCAGCGGCTCCACCACCGGCCGGACGCCCGGCTCCCGCTGTCCGGGCCGCGCCTCGAGGCACTCGTCGACCATGGGGGTGAGCGCGGCCTCCGGGCCCAGCTCCACGTAGACGCCGGTGCGTGCGTCGGCGAGCACCCCGACCGCGTCCGCGAACCGGACCGCCTCCCGGGCGTGCCGCACCCAGTGGCCGGGGTCGCGGGCCTCCTCGGCGGTCAGCGGGCGGCCGGTGACGCCGGAGATCAGCGGCAGGCGGGGGCCGGCGAAGGACAGGCCCGCCACGGTCTCCCGGAACTCGGCGAGCACCGGGTCCATCAGCGGCGAGTGGAAGGCGTGGCTGACCATCAGCCGGCGCGTCTTGTGCCCGGCGGCGGCCAGCTCGGCGGCCAGCTCGTTCAGCGGATCCTCCGCGCCCGACAGCACCACCGACCGCGGGCCGTTCACCGCGGCGACGGCGATGTCCTCGGAACGGCCCTCCAGCCACGGCAGCACGTCGTCCTCGGAGCAGCGGACGGCCACCATCGCGCCGCCCGGCGGCAGCGACCCCATCAGCCGGCCGCGCGCGGCGACCAGGGCGCAGGCGTCCGGCAGGTCCAGCACGCCCGCCACGTGTGCGGCGGCGATCTCGCCCACCGAGTGGCCCACCACCCGCGCGGGCGTCACCCCCCAGGAGGCCAGCAGCCGGTACAGGGCGACCTGGAAGGCGAACAGGGCGGGCTGCGCACAACCGGTGCCGTGCAGCAGCGCGGCCTCCTCGCTGTCCGGTCCGGCCCACATCACCGAGGTCAGGGGGCGCTCCAGCAGGGGATCGAGCTCCGCGCACACCTCCCGCAGCGCGGCGTCGAACACCGGGAACGCGACGGCGAGCGCGCGGCCCATGCCGGGCCGCTGACTGCCCTGCCCGGTGAACACGAACGCGGGCTCGGGCTCCGGGGAACCGCCCGCGCCCCGGCCTGCCGCCCCGGCGGCCCCGTCCCGTGCGAACCCGGCGGCGGCCGCCGTGAGCGCGGCCCGGTCGGCTCCGGTGAGCACCGCCGTACGGCCGTGCAGGGAGCGGGTGGTGAGGAGGGAGTAGGCGATGTCGCGGGCCGACACCTCCGGATGCGCCTCGGCGTACCCGGCCAGCCGCCGGGCCTGGCCCCGCAGGGCCGCGGTGTCCCGCGCCGACACCAGCCACGGCACGACGGCCCCACCGGCCCTGGGGACGTCCCGCCCGGCCTCACCCGCGTCCGCCGGCCCGCCGTCCCGCCCGGCCCCGGCCTCCTCCAGGACGAGGTGGGCGTTGGTGCCGCTGATGCCGAACGACGAGACGGCCGCCCGGCGGGTCCTGCCCGCCCCGGCCGGCCACTCCCGTGCCTCGTTCAGCAGCCGGACGGCGCCGGAGGACCAGTCCACCCGGGAGCTGGGGGTGTCCGCGTGCAGGGTGCGCGGCAGCACTCCGTGCTCCAGCGCGAGGACCATCTTCATCACCCCGGCCACGCCGGCCGCCGCCTGGGTGTGGCCCAGGTTCGACTTGACCGAGCCCAGCCACAGCGGCCGCCCCTCGGGACGCTCCCGCCCGTAGGTGTCGAGCAGCGCCTGCGCCTCGATCGGGTCGCCGAGCGACGTACCGGTGCCGTGCGCCTCCACCACGTCCACGTCCGCCGCGGTCAGCCCCGCGTCGGCCAGCGCCCTCCGGATGACCCGGCGCTGGGCGGGACCGTTGGGCGCGGTCAGGCCGTTGGAGGCGCCGTCCTGGTTGACCGCCGAGCCGCGGATCACCGCGAGCACGGGATGACCGTTGCGCCGGGCGTCGGACAGCCGCTCCAGGAGCAGCAGACCGGCGCCCTCCGACCAGGCGGCCCCGTCGGCGCCCTCGCCGAAGGACTTGCAGCGGCCGTCCGGGGACAAGCCCCGCAGCCGGGAGAAGCCCACGAACGGCGCCGGTGTCGCCATCACCGCCACGCCCCCGGCGAGCGCCAGCTCCGACTCCCCGGACCGCAGCGACCGGCACGCCAGGTGCAGCGCGACCAGCGACGAGGAGCAGGCCGTGTCCACCGTCAGGGCGGGACCGTCGAGGCCCAGGGTGTACGAGATCCGCCCGGACAGCGCACCGGCGGAGGTGCCCACCGGGAGAAGCCCCTCCAGTTCGCCGGAGGGGTCGGTCGCGCCCGTCGCGTAGTCGTGGTACATGGCGCCGGCGAACACACCGGTACGGCTGCCGCGCAGCGTCAGCGGATCGATCCGGGCCCGCTCCACGGCCTCCCAGGCGAGCTCCAGCAGCAGTCGCTGCTGCGGGTCGGTGGCGAGCGCCTCCCGTGCCGACATGCCGAAGAAACCGGCGTCGAAGTGGGCGGCGTCGCGCAGGAACCCGCCCTCGCGGGCGTAGGAGGTGCCCGGGCGCTCCGGGTCGTCGTCGAAGAGGGTGTCCAGAGGCCACCCGCGGTCGGTGGGGAACCCGGACACGGCGTCCACGCCGTCGGCCAGCAGCTCCCACAGCGCCTCGGGGGAGGCGATGTCCCCGGGCAGCCGGCAGGCCATGCCCACGATCGCCACGGGCTCGTCACCGGTCACCGGGCCGGGCGGCGGTTCCTCCTCCCGGCCGTTCAAACCGGCCAGTTCCCGGGCGAGGGCGGCCGGGGTCGGGAAGTCGAAGGCCACCGCGGCGGGCAGCCGGAGCCCCGTGGTCTCGGCGAGCGCGTTGCGCAGCCGCACCGAGGCCACCGAATCGAGGCCGTGCGCGCGGAACGTGACGTCCGGTCCGATGGGTTCCGTGCCGTCCGCGTCCCCCGCGCCGAGCACCTCGGCGACCGCGGCGACGACCAGGTCGAGGGCCGTGCGCAGGTCCGGGCGGGGCGCGTCGGCGGGAACCGGTACGGGGTGCGCCGCGTCGTCGGCCAGGATCCGCTCCAGCGCCAGCCGGTTGATCTTCCCGGCGGGTGTGCGCGGCAGGGCCGGCAGGACGACGAGCTCGAGCGGGATCTTGTACTCGGCGACGCCGCGTTCCCGCAGGAACGCCGTCACCTCACGGAGACCGACCGGGCTCACGGGGACGTTCCCGGCGTCCGGCGAGGCGTCCGACGATGCGTCCGGCGACGCGGTCACCACCAGGCAGGGGTACTCCCCGAGCCGCGGATCGGGTTTGGCGACCACCGCCAGCGGACCGATGCCGGGCAGGTCCGCCAGCAGGCCCTGGATCTCCACGGCGTTGAACTTCCGCCCGCCCACGTTGATCAGTTCGGCGGAGCGGCCGTGGAACGTCACGAGACCGTCCGCGCCGATCGAGGCGAGGTCACCGGTGCGCAGCCAGCCGTCCTCGGACACCACCGACCGGGTCAGCTCCGGCTCGCCGTGGTAACCGCGGAACATGCTGGGACTGCGGTAGTACAGCTCCCCGGCCTCACCGGGGGCACACGGTCGTCCGTCCTCGCCGAGGACGCGCAGCTGCGCGCCCCGCACCGGCCGTCCCACACTGCGCGCGGCGACCTCCGGCGGGTCCCCGGCCAGGCTGCTGGTGCCGTTCCCGGCCTCCGACATGCCCCACACCACGACCAGCGCGGTGTCCAGGGTCTCCCGCACCTCGCGCACCAGGGCGGCGGGCAGGGCGGCGCCGGCGGTCAGCACCCGCTCCGGGCGGAACCCCGCCCCCGACTCCGACTCCCGGGCCCGCGCCACCACGTCGTGCAGCTGCGCCGGTACGGCGACCACCACGCTCGGCCGCTCCGACCGCGCCAGCTCCAGGAAGCGGTCCACGTCCCACGAACCCAGCAGCACCTGACGGCCGGAACGGAACAGCGCCGAGTACATCGACTGCAGCCCGAAGCAGTGGGTCAGCGGGCACGCCGTGATCAGGGTGCCGCCGAACGGCCCGGCGCTGTCCTCGGTCGCCGCGCGGGAGTTGGTGAGCAGCGAGTCGTGGGTGTGCAGACAGATCTTGGGCCGCGCGGAGGTGGTGCCGGAGGAGGGGAACAGCAGGAACGGCGCGTCGGGCCGCACCTGAACCGGCCGGGGCCGCTCACCCGCGCAGCGCGCCAGCAGGCCCTCGACCGTCTCCGCCCCGTCCGCCGCGTCGCCGCCGGCGACCAGGACGGCGCGCAGCGACGGCAACGCCTCCCGCAGCACCGCCGTGCCGAGCGGGCCGTCGGCGTCCTGGACGCCCGGCGGCAGCACGAGCACCGTCGGGCCGACCCGCTCCAGCAGGGCCCGTACGTCGGCGGGGGTGTTGCCCCGGTGGACGGGCAGGGTGACGGCGCCCACCGACGCGGCCGCCAGGTGCAGCGTGACGTACTCCCAGCAGTTGGGCAGGTGCAGGGCGACCACGTCGCCGGGGCCGACACCGGCCTCCTGGAGACCGTGGGCCAGCGCGTCCACCTCGGCCCGCCACTGCGGCCAGGTCCGGGTGCGTTCGCCGTCCACCAGCGCCACCGCGTCACCCCCGTCGCGCACGGCCGCGGCGAACACGTCGGGCAGGGTGAGGCCGTCCAGCCCGCCGTCGGCGGCACCGGGCGGCTGGATCACGTAGTCGTCAGCGTGGACGGGCACCATCACTCCCGGGGGTGTCGAGCGTTTCCGGCGTAGGGGAACCCGTCCAGGCTGCTGCCCGGCACCCCGGATTTTCCCTAGACATGGCCGGCCGCGCGCATACGGGAGCCGGGAGAGGGGGACAGCCCGCCGACCCGCAGGTCCGCAGGCACAGCAACGTCCCGGCGGAGCCACGTGGCTCCGCCGGGACGCTTTGTCACGGGTCAGCCGGTCCGGGGGGCCATCCGTCCGTCCCGCGACGTCCCCGGGGCGGCGGGGGCCGTCGTACCGGCCCCGGCCGCCGCGCCGTCCGCGCCGTCCGCGTCGTCGTCCGCGAGGTCCACGCGTCCGGGGAACGCGGTGCCGAGCAGCCGCAGCAGCGGCGCCGCCTTCACCGCCGTCTCCTCGAACTCCGCCGCGGGGTCCGACAGCGCGATGACGGCGCCGCCGACGCCGTAGCGCAGCCGGTTCCCGCTGAGCACCACCGTGCGGATGACGATGCTCAGGTCCACCGCCCCGGTGAGCGAGAAGTAGCCGATGGCCCCCGAGTACACGCCGCGCGGACCGCCCTCCAGCCGGTCGATGATCTGCATGGTGCGGATCTTCGGCGCCCCCGTCATCGAACCGCCGGGGAACGCGGCGCGCACGGCGGCGACCGGGCTCAGGTGCGGGCGCAGCCGTGCCCGCACCGTGCTCACCAGCTGGTGCACCGTCTCGTACGTCTCCACCTGGAACACCGGGTCCGCGACGACCGAGCCGACCTCCGCGCACCGGCCGAGGTCGTGCCGGACCAGGTCGACGATCATCAGGTTCTCGGCGCGGTCCTTCTCGCAGGCCGCCAGGTCCTGCGCGAACCACGCGTCCTCCTGCGGGGTGGCGCCGCGCGGCCGGGTGCCCTTGATGGGTTTGGACTCCATCACGCCGTGCCGGTCGATGCGCAGGAACCGCTCGGGCGACGTGCTGAGCACCGCCATGGGTCCGAAGTGCAGGAACGCGGCGAACGGCGCCCGGCTCACCCGGCGCAGACAGCGGTACGCCTGCCACGGGTCCAGGTCGGTGTCCGCCTCGGCCATGTTGGTCAGGCACACCTCGTACGTCTCACCGGCCGCGATCTCCTGCTGGCAGGCGTCGATCAGCTTGAGGTAGGCGTCACGGTCGTGGCGCAGCACCACCGGCCCGGTGCCGCCGGCCGCGGGGGGCTCGTAGGGCTCCGGTTCCCAGCCCGCGACCGTCTCCAGGGCGGCGGCGGACGAGGCGAGCCAGGACCGCGCGGCCTCCTCGTCGCCGTCCTCGGCCAGGGCCAGCAGATAGGTCGTGTCGGTACGGTGGTCGAGCACCAGGGCGCGGTCGGCGAAGACGAGGACGGCGTCGGGATCGGGGGAACGGTGCGCCGCCTCCCCGTCGCACTCCGCCTTCAGCTCGTAGCCGAGGCAGCCGACCCAGCCGAGGGCGAAGTCGAAGGGCAGCTCGGGCACGTCGGTGCTCAGTCCGGCGAGGTCCCGCTCCAGCCAGGACAGGAAGGCCGACCGTTCGACGCGGGTGGTGCCGCCCCCGGTGACGGTCACGGTGCCGGCCTCCACGTCCGCCGTGGCGACCCGGGCCAGCGGACCGGAGGCGTCCCCCATCACGGACAGCTGTCCGAGGCGTCCGCCCGGGCGGCTGCTGTCCAGCCAGAACGGGTGGTCGCCGGTGCGGAACAGCCAGTCGAAGGCGACCTCCGCGTCCCAGCGGGTGCGCAGCCGCTCGACGAGGACCCGCAGCCGCCGGGGCGAACCGCCCTCCGTGGCCCGGTCACCGGCCCCGGCCGTCACCGCCGCCCGCCCGCCGCCCGCGCCCGTCGTCGTGCCTCCGGCCGCACCCGTGGCGTCGGGGGAGCGCCGTTGTTCCGGAACGCTCCGCGGGCCGGCCGGCCCGTTCTCGCCGGGGCGGGAGCGGCCGTGCCGCTCGGTCAGCCGGCGGAAGTTCTCCAGCAGCCGGTGGCCCTCCTGGGTGCCGATGGACTCCGGATGGAACTGAACGCCCCACAGCGGCAGACTCCGGTGGCGCAACGCCATCAGCACCCCGTCCGGCGACCACGCCGTGGCCTCGAGCTCCGGCGGCAGCTCCGTCACGGCGAGGGAGTGGTAGCGGACCACCTCCAGCGGCTGCGGCAGCCCCTCGAACAGCCCGGTGCCGTCGTGCCGCACGGCGCAGGTCCTGCCGTGACGCGGCTCGGGCGCGCGCCCCACCGAGGCGCCGTGGGCCAGCGCCATGCCCTGGTGGCCCAGGCACACCCCGAGCACGGGCAGCCGGCCCTCCTCGGCGATGCCCGCGCACAGCCCGAAGTCGGCCGGCCGGTGCGGTGTGCCGGGGCCGGGGGAGAGCACCACGTTGTCGAAGGAGTCGAGGAGTCCTGGCCGCCACGCCGGGTCGTCGTTGCGGATCACCTCGGGCTCCCGCCCGTTGACCCGGGACAAGTAGTGGAACAGGTTGTAGGTGAACGAGTCGTAGTTGTCGACGAGCAGTGTGCGCATGAGCGTTTCCTTGTCCAGGAGGCGCGTGAGCGGAAAGTGACGGGGAACGTGACGGACGCGGGTGACGGTCCGGCCGTGTGCGGGCTCTCCGGTGGTGGGTCGACCACGACTCCTGCGCCGGCCCGGGTGGCGCCGTCCGGCGGCACCCGGGCGGACGTCAGGACGCCGGGGCGGACCGCGCCAGGCCGAGGGCGTCGGCGATCTCGCCGTTGACCGCGGTCAGGTGCTGGGTGAGGAAGAAGTGGCCGCCGGTGAACACCCGCAGCCGGAACGGACCTTCGGTGTGGTCCCGCCACCGCTCGGCCTCCTCGACGGTGGTGAGCGGGTCGCCGTCGCCGGTGAGCACGGTGATCCCGCAGCGCACCGTGCGCTCCGGCGGGCAGGAGTACGTCTCGATGGCGCGGTAGTCGCCGCGCAGCGCCGGCAGGGCCATGCGCAGGATCTCCTCGTCGCCGAGGACACCCGCCGCGGTGCCGTTCAGCCGCTTCATCTCGGCGACGATCCCGTCGTCGTCCCGCAGGTGCACCTCCTCGGCGCGCGTGGTCGACGGGCCGCGCCGGCCGGAGGCGATGACGGTGCGCGGCCCGGCGTCCTTCTGCTCCAGCCGCCACGCCGTCTCGAACGCCAGCGCCGCGCCCATGCTGTGCCCGAAGAACACGCACGGCCGGTCGTCCAGCGTCAGCAACCGCTCGGCGATCAGGTCGGCCAGCCGGCCGAGGTCCTCCACGCAGGGCTCCTTGCGCCGGTCCTGACGGCCGGGGTACTGCAGCGACAGGACCTCGGCGGCCGGGGCGAACCGAGCCGAGACCGGGTGGTAGAAGCTGGCCGAACCGCCCGCGTGCGGGAAGCAGACCAGCCGTACCGCGTCGGCGTCGGCCGGGTGGTAGCGCCGCAGCCACAGGGCCCCGGTGTCGTCAGCGGTGGTCACGGTGTGAGTCCCTTCGGTGATGCCGTGGCCGGCGGTGTTCCGCCGGCCGGGCGGGTCCGCGGCGGTCCGCACGGGCGCACCTCCCGTTCGCGGACCGCCGCGGCCCGCTGCGCCCCGGCGGGAGACCCGGGCCTCTGGCCCCGGACCTCCCGCACGGGAGCCCCGTGCGGGGGCCGGCCCCGAGGGCCCGTCCCGGCACGGAAGTCCTTCCGTCCGCCACCGCCACATGTGCGTCTGCCACATGTGCGTCTGTCACACGTGCGACGGATACACATGCGGCGGACGCACGCCGTGCCGTCCGCACGGATCGGACCACGGACACCGCGTGTCCCGCCGGGCCGCGCGTGCCCGTCCGGGGGCGGTCAGTCCTCATGGACGGTGATCGAGCCGGACGGACACAGGTCGCCCGCGGCACGGACCCCGTCCGCGTCCACCTCCCCGGGCTCCTTCACCAGCAGGGTGACGATCCCGTCCTCGTCCTGGTCGAAGACCTCCGGCGCGTTCAGCGCGCACTGGCCCGCTCCGACGCACCGCTCGCTGTCGACGGTGACGCGCATGCTCGTTGCTCCTCGTGGGGGTGGGTACTCGGGCGACGGTGGGACCGGGTGCCGCCGGGACCGTCCGGCGGCACCCGGGAGCCGGTGGCCTACCAGCGCACCGGCAGCTCGTGGAGTCCGAACAGGATCCCGTCGTACTTGAAGGCCAGCTCCTCCTGCGGAACGGCGAGTTCAAGCGTCGGGATGCGTTCGAACAGCTTGCGGTAGGCGATCTCCATCTCGACCCGGACCAGGTTCTGGCCGAGGCACTGGTGGACGCCGTAGCCGAACGCCACGTGCCGGCGCTCGGAGCGGTCCGGGTCGAAGGCGTGCGGGCAGCCGAACACCTCGGTGTCGTGGTTGGCGGCCGCCAGCAGCGGGACGATGCCCTCGCCCTTGCGGATGAGCTGCCCGGCGATCTCCACGTCGTCGACGGCGACCCGCAGCGCCACCATGTCGGCCACCGAGTGCAGCCGCAGCAGCTCCTCCACCAGCCGCTCGTTGCCGATCCACTGCGGGTTCGTGAGCAGGGTGACCACACCGAGGCCGATGTTGTTGGCGGTGGTCTCGTGCCCCGCGATCAGCAGGAGCAGCAGCACGCCCGACAGCTCCACGCTGGTGAGCTGCCCGGTGGCCAGCAGCCGGCTGATCAGGTCGTCGCCGGGCCACTTCTCCTTGATGGCGATCAACCGGTTGATGTAGCGCAGCAGTTCCCGGGTGGCGGTGGCCCGCTCCTCGTCGGTGGAGGTGCGGATGGCGACCAGGGTGCGGGTGCGGGACTCGAAGAAGTCACGGTCCGCCGGCGGCACCCCGAGCAGCGAGGAGATCACCAGGGACGGCACCGGCAGCGCGAAGTCGGCGATCAGGTCGGCGTGGTCGCCCGCGGCGAGCATCGCGTCGATGCGCTCGTCCACGGTGCGCTCGATCGCCGGGCGCAGCTCGCGGACGCGCCGCACGGTGAACTCCGGGATGAGGACCTTGCGGAACCGGTCGTGCTCGGGGGAGTCCAGCCCGACGAACCAGCCCGGGATCTGGTCCTGCTTGGGCACCCCCATCGTCTCGCCGACGTTGGGGAAGCCCTCGTTCTCCGGGTTGGCGCTGATCTTCGGGTGGGTCAGCACCGCGCGCACGTCCTCGTGCCGCGTCACCAGCCAGACCGGTACCCCGTTCGGCAGGTGGGACAGGACCAGACCGTTCTGCTCGCGGTGGCTCGCGTACTGGGACAGGGGCAGCGGTTCCTCCGGTGTGCGCCGGGGGAAGCCGACCACCGTGGGGCCGGTGCTGGTCGTCATGTCCGTTCCTTCTTCCTCTTCCTGAGGTGTCCAGGTGTGTCCAGGGGTGCCGCGCGATGCCGCGGCGCGTACGGGCGGCCGGTCGGCGGACGCGTACGGGCGGTCAGTCCGCGGAGCAGAACTCCCGGACGGCACCGATCACGTACTCCTGGTCGGCGGCGGTCAGTCCGGTGTGGGTGGGCAGGTACAGGCCGTCCTCGCTGAAGCGGTGCGCGTTCAGGGACGGCCACACCGGATCGAGGTAACCGGGCTGCCTGCTCATGGGCTTGAAGAACAGCCGGGTCTCGATGCCCCGTCCGGCCAGATGGGCCCGGAGCTCCTCGCGGCGCTCGGCACGCAGGTCGTACATCCACAGCACGTCCCGCGGCGGCATCAACGTGATCCCCGGAACGTCCTTGAGCCCCGCGTCGTAGCGGGCCTCGATCTCCCGGCGGGCGGCCAGGATCTCGTCCAGCCGCTCCACCTGGGCCAGCGCCACGGCGGCCTGCATGGCCGTCATGCGGAAGTTGTAGGCCAGCTTCTTGTGCAGGAAGCTGTGGTCGCGGGTGAACGCCATGGCCCGCAGGTGCGCGAGCTGTCCGGCCAGCCGCGGGTCGTCGGTGAGGCAGATCCCGCCCTCGCCCGCCGTGATGATCTTGTTGGCGAAGAGCGAGAAGCACGCGATGTCCCCGACCGGCCGCACCCCGTGCGCCTCCGCCGAGTCCTCGACCACCCGCAGGTTGTACTGGTGCGCGATGTCCATCACCGCGTCCATGTCGCAGCGGCGCCCGTAGACGTGCACCGGCATCAGCGCCTTGGTGCGCGGGGTGATCTTCTCCTCGATCAGGGAGACGTCGATGTTCAGGTCGTCGCCGCAGTCCACGAAGACGGGCGTCGCCCCGGTGTACGTCACCGCCCAGGCGGAGGCCACCATGGTGAACTCCGGCACGATCACCTCGTCGCCGGGACCGATGCCCAGGGCGCGCAGCGCCAGGGTCAGCGCGGCCGTGCCGGAGGAACAGGCGACGCCGTGCGCCACGCCGTTCCACTCGGCGAACGCCTCCTCGAAGCGCCGTACGTAGGGGCCCTGCGAGGAGATCCAGCCGCCGGTGACGGCGTCGGTGACGTACTCCAGTTCGCGCCCGCCCAGAGTGGGCCGGGAGACGGGGTGGGTGAAAGACATGCGTCCTCGCTGCGGTGGTGCGTGCGATGGCTGGAAGAAGGGGGCGGACGGTCCGGCACCGGCCGGCGGGCGGCCTGGTGTCATGGTCTCGGCAGCAGGCCCAGGATCAGGTCGGCCGCGGCCTTGCGCCCGCCGGCCGCCCGCTGGAGAGCGCCCAGCCGCTCCGCCCGCTCACGGAAGGACGGGTCCTCGACGACCCGGGTCAGCTTGTCGACGACGTCGTCCGGGTCGACGGTCCCCGGCCGGTCCAGGGTGAGGCTGATGCCGAAGTCGCGGCCGCGCACCGCCTGGTCGAAGCAGTCCACCCACAGCGGCCGCACCACCTGCGGCTTACCGAAGTAGACGCCCTCGTGGTAGGCGTTGCCGCCGCCGTGCGAGAAGAACACCGACACCTTCGGGTGGGCCAGCACGTCCAGTTGGGACGGCACCCAGCTCTCCACCCGCAGGTTGCCGGGCAGTGAGGCGGCCGGCGGCAGCAGGTGCTGCTGCTCCTTCGGCAGCTTCCACAGGAACTGGTGGCGGTCCGACATCCGGCGGGCCACCTCCACCAGCGCCGCGACCTCCTCGCGGGTCAGCCGGGTGATGGTGCCGAAGCCCATGTAGACCACCGACGACTGCCGGTCCAGCCAGCCGCTGAGGTCCTCGTCGTCCGGGCACTCCGGCAGTGGCGGCAGCAGGGCGCCCACCAGCCGGAGCTTCTCCGGGACGTCGAAGGGGTAGTCCAGCTCCGGGATGGAGGAGCACAGCACCATCTCGGCCGCGTCCACCCGGGTCATGGAGTTGGGCGGGGCGATGCCGAGCTCCTTGCGGATCGCGGCGTCCTCCTTGAGTACCTTGCCCATCGACGGGTGCAGGAACATCAGGAGCGTCCGCCACTTGAACAGGGTGTTCGCCAGCTTCTGCCGGGGGGTCATCTCCAGCGGCAGACCGGAGTTGGGGACCGGGAAGTTCTTCGGGGTGTAGGACGCGCCGAACGGGTTGTGCGAGGTCAGCACGTTGCTCGGGACGAACGGCACCGACAGCACGTACGGAATGCGGTGGGCGAGCGCCAGGTCGACACCGAAACCGCTCACGCAGTCGATCACCATCAGCGCCGGCCGCACCTCCTCGACCACCTTCTCCAGGGCGCGGTACTTGCGCGCCTGGAGCGCAGGCCGGTACGACTGCCGGACCACGGCGCGGTGCGCCTTGAACCGCGAGGACTGCGTGACCTCCCGGTACACGGCGTCGTCCCAGGTCACCGCCGACAGCTCGGACACCACCTCGCCCAGCGAGGCGAACGACACCGCGGAGTCGGCGGCCAGCGCCGCCACGTCGTCCCGCCGGTGCTCATCGGTGGCGAACCACAGGTCGGGCACACCACGCCGGGCCAGTTCCCCGGCCAGCACCAGCAACGGGTTGAGCAGTCCGCTCTCGGGGAGACCGACGAAGAAGATCGGCCGTGCGGCGGAGTCCATGAGGGCCCTTTCACGAGGTGACTGCCGAAGTCGCCGGCCGGCCGCGCGGGCACGGCCGGCAGGCGGACAGGCAGGACGGAGTTGTCCGTGTGCGGCCCGTCGGCCGGGGCCCGAGTCGGGCGGCGCCGACCGCACCCCATCTTGATCTCACGGCCGTAACCAGGAAATCCTTAGACTTGCCCCGCGCCGGACGGAACATCCGGCGCGGGGCACGGGGCCGGCTCGCGCCGAGGCAACCGGCGTTACCTGTACGGTGGGCGCACCGAGCGTTCCGTATGTGCCGACGACGGAGGGCTGTCCAGCGGAGCGTTGCCCCGGCCTCAGCACGACGCAAGGGAGACCACGTGACGAACCGGGAACGGGGCACCGGCCCGTCCCTTCCCCTGGTCGGCCGTGAGGCCCTCCTGCGGACGCTCGCCGCCGAAGCCGACGCCGTCCGTACCGGGCAGCCCCGGCTGATCGTCCTCGACGGGCCGGCGGGGGTCGGCAAGACCTCGCTGCTGAGGGCCGCCCTCGACGCCGGCGGGCCCTGTGACGGCATGACCGTGCTGTACGGGTCCTGCAGGGCGATCGACTCCGGCAACGGATACAGCGGTGTACGCGCCCTGTTCGGACCGCTCGGCCTCACCACCACCCGCCGCGGCCGTGCCCCGGCGCTGCTCGAGGGAAGCGCCCGCCACGCCCTGCCCGCCCTCGCCCCCGACCGCGTCGACGGGGACACCGCACCCGGCGCCACCTACCCCGCGCTGAACGGCCTGTACTGGCTCGCCGCCAACCTCATGGCGGACCGCCCCCTGGTGCTGGCCCTCGACGACGTCCACTGGTGCGACGAACGGTCCCTGCGCTGGCTCGACTTCCTCCTGCGCCGCGCCGACGGAATGCCGCTGCTCGTCGCGCTCGCCCAGCGCACCGCGTCCGAGCGTACGGCTGGCCCCGCCCTGACCGACCTGGTGGCCCACCACCGGCACCTGGCGCTGCACGTGCCGGCACTGTCGGCCCGCGACGTCGAGACACTCGTCCGCCGGACCTTCCCCGAGGCCCCGCCGCAGCCGTCCTTCGTGGACACCCTCACCGCCGTGACCGGCGGCAGCCCGCTGGAACTCCAGCGGATCCTGCACAAGTTGCGCACCGGCGGGGTGAGTCCCGACGACACGGGCGTCCGGCGGATCACCGAGCTGGGCGGACGGGTCGTCGCCGGCTCCGTGCACGAGGCACTGCACGGTCAGCCGGCCGGAGTGCGCGAGGTGGCCCGGGCCCTGGCCGTGCTCGGTCCCGAACGGACCGAACACCTCGCCGCCCTCGCCGGGGTGTCCGCCGTGCAGGCCGAGGAGGCCGTGGACCTCCTGCGCCGCTTCGCCCTCGTCCAGTCCGACCGGAGCGAACTGGTGCACGACATGGTGCGTGCGGCGATCCTCTCCACGCTCGGTCCCACGGCCCTGGCCGATCTGCGCACCCGGGCCGCGCAACTGCTCAGCGACGTCGGACGCTCCCCCGAGCAGATCGCCGGCCAGCTGCTGCTCCTCCCGAGGGCCGACCAGCCGTGGATGACCGCCGTCTTCCTGGACGCCGCCGCGCAGGCGGAGCAGCGGGGAGCCCCGGAGGCCGCCGCGCGCTACCTGGAGCGCGTCCTGGAGGCCGGGCCCGACACTCCGGAGATCCGGATGCGGCTCGCCGGAGTCCTCTCCGAGACGGACCCGGCCCGCTCCCTGGCACTGCTGCACGAGGCACTGGCCCTCGCCGACGACGTCCGCACCCGCGCGACGGTCGCCGTCCGGCTCGCCCTGATCTGCCTGCGCGTCCAGCGGTCACCCGAAGGCGCCCGCGTACTGACCGAGGCCCTGGACGCCCTCCACACCGCACTCGGCACCGACCCCGAACCCGCCGACCGCGAACTCCTCACCACGGCCGAAGCCACCCTGCTGATCGTCGGTGCCGACGAGAAGAGCACCCTGCCCGCGGTGCGCGAACGGGCCGCCCTGCTGACCCCGCCGCCGGGGGACACGCCAGCCCAGCGCCAGCAGCTCGCCATGCTCACCGTACTCACCGCGATGGACGGCCGTTCCGCCGCCGAGTCGGTCCGCCAGGCCCGGCGTGCCCTGCGCTCCCCGGGCACGGCCCCCGGCGCGTGGTCGCTGCTGCCCGCCTCCCTCGCGCTCTCCCTCGCCGACGAGACCGGCGAGGCGCTCGACGCGCTGGAGACGGTGCTGCGCGACAGCCGGCGGACCGCGGCGGTGTGGACGTACGTCCTCGCGCTCTCCACCCGCGCCTTCGTCCACCTGGACCGGGGCGGCGTCCTCCAGGCCCTGGCGGACGCCCAGACCGCCCTCGACCTGCTGGAGGAGGAGAGGAACTGGGGCGAGGGCGCCGTCCAGCCGCAGATCGCCTGCGCGCTCGCCCTCGTCGAACGCGGTGAGCCCGGCTGGGCCGAGGAGATGCTCGGCACCATCAAACGCCCGCGCATCGAGGACTTCGCGTGGGAGTACCACTGGTACCTCATGGCGCGGGCGCGCGCACGGTACGCGCACGGTGACTCGGAGAGCGCTCTCGAACTGCTGCGTGCCTGCGGGGACTCCCTGGCCCGGACGGGACTCGCCAATCCGGTCCTGGCCCCCTGGTGGCTGGACGCCGCCTGTCTGCTGGCCGAGTCGGGCCGCTTCGAGGAGGCCAGGGCGGCGGCCGACCACGGTGCCGGACCCGCCGAACGCTGGGGAACCCCGCGTGCCCTGGGCTACGCCGCCCTGGCCCGCGGCGTCGCCACACCCGGCCCGGAAGGAATCGCCGGGCTCCGGGAGGCGGTACGGCGGCTGGCGGACTCGCCGGCCCGCGCCGACCACGCCCGCGCGCTGCTGCTGCTGGGGCGGGCCCTGCTGGCGGACGGCGCACCGGGTGAGGCACGCGAACACCTGCGGGACGCGGTCGCGCTCGCCCGCCGCTGCGGCTGCGTGGCGCTCGCCCGGCGGGCCCGCGAGGAACTGGTCGGGGCCGGCGGCAGGATGCGGGAGGTCACGGTGTCACCGCTGGACATGCTGACCGGCACGGAACGCACGGTGGCCGCGCTGGTCGCCTCGGGAGTGACCAACCGGGAGGCCGCGGAGTCCTTGTTCGTGACGGTGCGCACGGTGGAGCTCCACCTCACGAGCATCTACCGCAAACTCGGCATCACCCGCCGTGCCGAACTCGCGGGCGCCCTGCACGAGGACACCCTGCTCCCTCCCGGCCTCCGCGAGGGGCACACCGGACCCGATGCGACCCGGTGAGGCCACGCCGGCACAAGGCGATCCGATGAACGTCCCGGGCCGGGCGGGCGAGGAAGGACACGGGCGTCCCCACGGCGACGAGGTGGCGCTCGCCGATGCCCTCCTCCTGGAACGCGACCGTGAACAGGCCGTGCTGTCCGCCGTGATCGGGGAGCTGCGGTCGGGCCGCCCGGCCCTGGTCACGGTGACGGGCGAACCCGGCTCGGGACAGGGCGAGTTGCTGCGCTGGGCGGCCCGGCACGCCGCCGAGCGGGGACTGTGCGTCCTCACGGCTCGCGCGACACCCGCGGAACGGGACCTGCGCTACGGCGTGGTCGGCCAACTGCTGTCGGGACACCAGAGGTTCGCCGACCAACTGCCGCATCTCCTCCTCGACCAGGGGGGACCCGGCCGGTTCCCCGGGCTCACCCGTCTGCTCACCATGGCCCGTGAGCGGCCCACCCTCCTGGTGGTGGAGGACATCCACCAGCTCGACCCCGATTCGCTGCGCTGGCTGGAGGCTCTGATACGCCGGCTGCCCCGCGCGCCGCTGGCCGTGCTCACCGGCAGCATCCGCACGGCGGACATCGGTCTCGACTGGTGCGCGGGCACCCCGCTCACCGGCTCGGCCACCATCGTCGAACTGGCGCTGCCCGGCCTCACCCGGACCGGGACGGCCGACGCCGTACGGGCCTTCTGCGGCACCTTCGGCGACCGTTCCTTCGTCGCCGCCGTCGCCGACGCGACCGGGGGCAACCCCGCCGTCGTACGGGACACCCTGCGCCGCTTCGCCCGGGCCGGGCACCCACCGGACGCCGGCCACGTGGAGCACGTCCGTGCCCTCGCGGCCGACGTGACCGGCGAGCACGCCGCCGCGGCGCTCGACGGGGTGCGGGACCCCGTCGCCCTCGACGTCCTGCGCGCCCTCGCGGTCTGTGACGACCTCCTCGACTTCCCGCTGGTACTGACCCTGAGCGAGCCGGGTGCCCTGTCCGAGACCCGGCTCCGCGCCGCCCTGCTGGACAGCGGTCTGGTCGTCGTACGCGACGGCCGGTTCCGGGTGCGCGGTCCGGTCGTGCGCGCCCGCGTCATCGAGGAGATGCCCACCGGAGAGCGCGCCGACCTGCACGCACGCGCCGCCGAACTGGCCCACCGGGCGGCCGCTGACGACCAGGGCATCGGCGACCTGCTGCTGTCGGCCCGCCCGGTCGGCGCCCCGTGGGCGGTGGACACGCTGTGCCGGGCATCGGCCGCCGCGCTCCGCGGTGGCCGACGCGACCGTGCCGCCGCCTACATCTCCCGCGCCCTGGCCGAACCACTGTCCGAGGAGACCCGCATCCGTGTCCTGCTCCGACTGGCCCGCGTGGAACTGGTGATCGCGCCCGTCGCCGCCGGGCGCCGCATGGGCGGCATCATCCGCGAACCGGGAGAGGCGGCCGCGGACTTCCGGGCGCGGGCCGGCGACCTGTGTCTCCTCGGCGGGGACACGGACACCGTCCGGCGCGCCCTCGCCGAGTTCCTCGCCGGCCGCCGGCCGGACGAGGCGCGGGGGACACCGCCCGGTCCGGGGGAGGCGGAGGGGGCCACCGACCGGCACGAGGAACTCACCGCCCTGTTCCGGGTGGCGCAGCCGTTGTGCCGGATGCCCGGCGAGGTCGCCTTCCCGCCCGCACCGGAGCTGCCCCGTGCCTCGCGGAACCCGGCCGTGAACGGCGTGCGGGCGTGGGAGACCGCCGTACGGGGCGCCGACCGCGAGGAGGCCCGACGGCAGGCCCGCACGGCCCTGGCCCCCGATCCCTCCGGCCGGCCCCCGCTCACCGTGCCCAGACTGCTGGCCTGCCGCACGCTCCTGCTCACCGAGGACGGGGAGGAGGCCGAGACGCACCTGTGCGCCCTGCTGGCCGAGGCCCACCGCGCACACTGCTCGGTGTCCGTCGCCCGGGTGCTCTCCCTGCGCGCCGAACTCCACCTGAGGCACGGCCGTCCCGACTCCGCCGCCCGCGACCTGGCCGCCGCCGACCGCGAACTGCCCCCGGACAGCAGGCACCCGCTGTCCTACCCCTACTGGACGGCGCTCGGCATCCTCACCGACCTCGCCAACGGCCGTCCGGACCGGGCGCGTGCCGCCGCCGGGCGCCCCGTGCCGCCCCCCGCCGAGGAGGCCGTGAGCGGTGCCCGACTGCTGTTCGCCCGCGGCCTGCTGGCCCAGGCCGACGACGACCCCTACCGGGCCCGGTCGCTCTTCCGGGCCTGCGGGCGCTGGCTCCTGCAGTACGGCTGGACCAACCCGGCGCTCCTTCCCTGGCGTTCCGGGGCCGCCGAGGCGGCCCACGCCCTCGGCGACACCGCACAGGCCCTGAGGCTCGCGCGGGAGGAACTCGAACTCGCCGAGCGCTGGGGCACACCCGGCTCCATCGGCGCGGCCCAGCTCTGCCTCGCCACGATGAGCGGGGAGGACCGCGTCCAACGACTCCGGTGGGCCGTCGACAGCCTCGGCCGGGCCCCCTCCCGGGCCGCCTACACGCGCGCGGTCGTGGCACTGGCCTCCGCCGAGAGCGGCGAGCCCGACCGCGTGACGGCCGCCGCCGCACCGGCGGCCGGCGGGGCCGGCACAGGAGTCGCCGGACCGTACGGCGTCGTGGCACGGCGTCCCGGCATCCTCGCGCCCACGCCCGCGGGGGCCCTCGCCGACGCACCGCCGTCCGCGTGGCGGACCCTCTCGCCGGGGGAGCGGGCCGCCGCCTCGCTCGCCGCCCGGGGTCTCGTCAACCGGGAGATAGCCGCCGCGCTGTCGGTGACCACCCGCACCGTGGAACTGCGCCTCAGCGGTGTCTACCGCAAGCTTCGCATCCGGGGGCGCGACGAACTGCGCGCCCTGGTCCAAGGCACGGAAGAGGACTGACCGCATGCTGCTGGAGCGCACCACCGAAACGTCCCTGGTCGACGCGGCGCTGGCCGCGGCCGGCCGGGGCAGG
Source organism: Streptomyces sp. NPDC018964 (assembly GCF_044390325.1). Lineage (NCBI taxonomy): Bacteria > Bacillati > Actinomycetota > Actinomycetes > Kitasatosporales > Streptomycetaceae > Streptomyces > Streptomyces sp. NPDC018964. The sequence continues at coordinate 114,913 of NZ_JBIRYZ010000019.1, read as the reverse complement.
TCCTCCCTGATCCTGGTCACCGGCCCGCTCGGCATCGGGCGGTCAGCCCTGCTGCGGTCCCTGCCCGCCCTGGCCGACGGCCACGACGACATCCGGGTGCTGCGGGCCAACGCGGCGCCCATGGAACAGGACTTCGCCTTCGGAGTCGTACGACAGCTCTTCGAGAGCCTGCTGTCCGACTCGTCCGAGGACACCCGCGCCCGCTGGATGGACGCCCACGCCTCCTTCGCCCGGCACGTCTTCGCCGACGACAGCGCCTCCCCCGGAGCGGACCAGGCCGCCGCGGCCACCGAGGCGGTCCTGCACGGCCTGCTGTCCCTCCTGGCCAACGTCAGCGCCGACGGCAGGCTCCTCGTCCTCGTCGACGACCTCCAGTGGTCAGACGTGCCCTCCCTGCGCTGGCTCACCTACCTGGCCAAACGGCTGCACGGCCTGCGGGCCGTCGTCGTGTGCACCCTGCGCGACGGGGACCCCCGCACCCACCACACCCTGGTGCGGGAGGTCAGGGAGGCCGCCACCCAGTCCCTGCGGCCCGCGTCGCTCAGCCTCGCCGCCACCCGTGAGCTGGTGCGCGAACGCTTCGGCGAGCCCGGCGACGACACCTTCGTCCACGCCTGTCACGAGACGGCCGCGGGCAACCCGCTGTTCCTGATGTCCATCCTGCTCGGCATGGAACACGCCGGCCTGCGGCCGCTCGCCGAACACGCCGACCGGGCACGCTCACTGCGCCCCTCGCAGCTGCGCAATCGCCTCGCCGGGATCCTGCGCACCCAGGACCAGCCGGTCCGCGACCTCGCGGCCGCCATCGCGGTGCTCGGCGACCACGTCGACCCTGACAACGTTGCCCGTCTGGCGGGCCTCGATCCCGTGGGCTACACGGCGGCGCTGCGCGCCCTGGCGGCCCTCGGGCTCGTCGTCGCGCCCGGCGAGCCGCGCTTCGTCCACCGGGTCGTCCGGGACGCCGTGGAGTCGACCCTGACCATGGTCCGGCGCGAGCAGCTCCACGACGAGGCGGCCGCGCTGCTCTACGCCTCGGGCCGCCCCGCCGAGCAGGTCGCCGCACAGCTCATGGCCGTCGTCACCCGTCACCAGCCGTGGACCGTGGACGTCCTGCGGTCCGCCGCGGACACCGCCCTGCGCCGGGGCGCCCCCGACGCCGCGGTCCGCTACCTGCGGCGCGCCCTCCTCGACAGCGCCGCGCAGGGCGTCGACCGGGCCCGCCTGCTCGTCGAACTCGGCACCGCCGAACGCGTCTTCGACCCGTCGGCCTGTGAACGGCACATCGCTCAGGCGATCGGCCTGTTGCCCGAGGCGCGGGACCGTGCCGCGGCGGTGCTGCGCATCGCCCCCACCCCCCTCGGCCCCGCCCCGTCCGGCGTGGTGGAGCTGCTGCGCCAGGCCGCGGAAGGGCTCGGGCCGGCCGCCGCGCTCACCGGAACCGATCGCGACCTGGCCCTGCGCCTGGAGGCCCGGCTGCGCCACTGCGCCTACGAGAACCCCTACGAACTCGCCGACGCCACCGAGCGCCTGAGGCGGCTCGGCTCCGCACCGCCGCTGGACACCGGCGGCGAGCGGGAGCTGACGATCGCCCTGCTCCTCGCCGCCACCTTCGGCGCCGGCCTGCCGGCCGCGGACGTGGTCCGCCGGGCGGAACACGTCCTGGACCGGGAGCCGGCGACCTCCGCCCGCGTCCAGTCCACCCTTCCCCTGGTGGTCATCACCATGGTCGCCGCCGACTCCGTGGAGGCGCTCGACTCCTGGCTCGCCGTCGAGTACCGGGCCCGGGAACGGCACACCACGCCGACCGACGCGCTGGTGCACATCGAAAGGGCCCTGATCCACATCGCCCGGGGCCGGCTCGACCAGGCCCGCGAACAGTCCGAGACCGCCCTGCGCATGACCGAGGCGGACCGGCATGGTCTCGGTACGGTCGCCACCCTCGCGCACGCCATGGTGGCGCTGGAGACCCGGGACCCCGCACTGGCACGGCGCGTGGTCCGGCGCGCCGAACGGATCCGCGGCGAGGAGCTGACCGTCACCGCGATGCTGCGTCTGCTGCAGGCCGCCGGTGAGGTGGCGGCCGGCGACCTCACCGGAGCGCTGGACTCCCTCCGGTCCTGCGGCCGCCGCCTGGACGCCGCCGGCTGGCAGAACCCGGTGCTGTTCCCCTGGCGGCCCTGGGCCATCGGGGTCCATCGCCGCCTCGGAGACCTCCGTGCCGCGCGTTCCCTCGCGGAGGAGGAGCACGCCCGGGCCGAACGGTGGGGGGCACCGGTGGGTCTGGGCCGGGCGCTGCGCCTGCGGGGCCGGCTGGAGGAGGGCGGCCGGGGGACGGCCCTGCTGCGTCAGGCGGTCACCGTACTGCGCGGCTCCGCCCATCAGCTGGAACTGGCCCGCGCCCTGCTCGCGCTCGCCGAACGCCTGGGCGGGGGAGTGGAGTCGGAGGCCCTGGCCCGGGAGGCCGCCACGCTGGCCACCGCGTGCGGTGCGCCGTGGCTGGTGGAGCGCGCCGCCGTCGGCGGGCCGCCGCTCTCCGCCGTCCCCGCCCCGCAGGCCGTCCTCACCCGCACCGAACGCCGGGTCGCCGCCTTCGCGTGCAGGGGTCTGACGAACCAGGAGATCGCCGAGACCATGGGAGTCAGCTCCCGGGCGGTGGAGAAGCACCTCACCCATTCCTACCGGAAACTCGGCATCGCCGGCCGACGGGAACTGATCGCCCTGATTTCCGGCACGTAAAAGGTATCCGGATCCAGAGGGAAAGCCCTTTCCGAACGCCCGGAAACGGTGTGTGGAATTACCTCACCGTGCCCGGGCGTTTCCGTGTGCCGGGCCCGCGGTGTGGCGCCGTCCCCGCCCGCGGACCGCCCGCCCGCCCGCTGCGGGCCCGGCCGCCCCGTCGGGCCGCTCCCGTCGACCCAGCGTGCCGGACGCATTCCTCTGCGTGTTCCCACCAGGGATTTTGTCGTGTATGAGCAGCCTGCCCGCTCGCGGGCGCCACGGGCGCACCGAACCCCCGGACGCCGGACCCCTTCGGTGCGGGACCGTACCTGCCGAAGGGTCGACCACAGTATTGGCGGGCCGGCCCCGCTCCACATTGACCCGCGGATACCCGTCTCCGTAATCTCCGCATCATTCACTCACCGGCACGGCGTTTCAGAGGGATCGGGTACTTCCGAGTCCTCTCCGAAAGACGTCCGTGTTCCTGGTTCCCTCGCCGCACCACGCAGAAGGGTCTGAGTCCCTTGACGCTCTCCCCCCACGACCTCGTCATGGATCGTCCGCTCGTCGCCGACGGGCCCGGGGCGCTGGACGCGGCGGCCGCCGACGTCCACGGTTCCCCCACCTCGGTGGCCTGTCTGGACCCCACCCTGACCATCCAGCAGGTCAATCAGGAGTTCGACCGCCGGTTCGGCGGTCCCGCGGAGGAGCTCTGCGGCCGGCCCTTCTGCGACCTGGTGCACCCCAGCGTCCGTCAGCCCCTGATGCGGCAGTTCTCGCGCGTGCTGGAGGGCAAGGGGCACCGGTTCGCCACCGAGGTCATCACCGTGGGCCAGGACACCGCGCACACGCTCCCGATGACCGCGATGGCGGTGCGCGGCAGCCACGTCCCGGACGTCGCCGCGATCCTGGTGATGATGCCCGCGGCGGACGACGAGGGCGCGGACTCCGGGGTCGTGGTGCCCCGGAAGAAGCTCCTCAGCGAGGTGGACGCCCGTATCCTCGAAGGCATAGCCGCCGGTGTCTCCACCGTGCCGCTCGCCTCCCGCCTCTACCTCAGCCGCCAGGGAGTCGAGTACCACGTCTCCGGTCTGCTCCGGAAGCTCAAGGTGCCGAACCGGGCCGCCCTGGTGTCCCGGGCCTACTCCATGGGCGTGCTCAAGGTCGGCACCTGGCCGCCGAAGGTCGTCGAGGACTTCATCAAGTGACTCCGGTACCCGTCGGCCGGCGCGTGCTCCGCCGGGGCGGCCGACGGGTGCCCCCTTCCTCCCCGGCGGGTGGCACGGTGGACTCCATGACCGAACTGAACGGCTCGCCCGCCGACCCGGAGGCGCTGCGGGCCCTGGCCCTGACCAACTACGGCCACTTCACCACCATGGTGGTCGAGGACGGCCGGGTCCGCGGACCGGAACTGCACCTCGACCGTCTGGCCCGCGACTGCCGTGTCCTCTTCGACGCGCCGCTCGACCTCGCACGGGTGCGGGCCTGGGTGCGCCGGGCGGTGCCGGCGACGGGCCGGTGCACCGTACGGATCACCGTCTTCGATCCGGCCCTCCACCTCGGCAACATCGCACAGGACGCGGACCCGCGGGTGCTGGTGACGGCCAGGCCCGCGCCCGCCGCCGGTGCGGAACCGCTGCGGGTGCGGTCCGCGGTCCACCTCCGGGACCTGCCGGAGGTGAAGGGCGTCGGACTGTTCGGCGTGCTGCGGCTGCGGCGCGAGGCGCGGCGGGCCGGCTTCGATGACGTCCTGTTCACGGACGGCGACTCGACGGTGCTGGAGGGCAGCACCTGGAACGTCGGCGTCGTCCGCGAGGGCCGAGTGGTCTGGCCCGACGGCCCGGCCCTGGCGGGCACCGCGCGTGAGCTCCTGCGTCGCGCCGGGGCCGGGACGACCGCCCGCCTCACCTTGCCCGAACTCGCCGCGTGCGAGGCCGTGTTCGCGACCAACGCCGCCGTCGGGGTGGTCCCCGTCACCAGGGTGGACGACCTCGTGTTCCCCGCCGACCACCCGGTGGTGACCGGCCTCGCCGAACACTACGCGTCCCTCCCGGCCGAGAGGCTGTAGTCCGCACGCGCCCCGGTCCGGGGCGCGTGCGCACCACATGGTTGACATGTGTACATCAAAGCGGAACGCTTGAGAGCGCTCTCGTTCCCTTCCCCCCACCGACGAAGTCGAACGGAGGCAGAGCATGCTCCGACTGCTCGGACGCCGCGTCCTGACCGTGGGGACGGCCATCGCCTCGGTGATCGCCGGCTCACTGCTCACCGCGGGGACGGCCGCCCCCGCCCACGCCGCAGTCCCGGACACCATCCCCCTGACCATCACCAACAACTCGGGCCGCGGCGACCAGGTGTACATCTACAACCTCGGCACCCAGCTCTCGACCGGCAGACAGGGCTGGGCCGACGCGAGCGGCACCTTCCACCCCTGGCCGGCCGGCGGCAACCCGCCCACCCCCGCGCCCGACGCCTCGATCACCGGCCCGGCGGCGGGAGGGTCCACGACCATCCGCGTCCCCAAGTTCTCCGGCCGCATCTACTTCTCCTACGGTCAGAAACTCGTGTTCAAGCTGACCACCGGCGGACTGGTGCAGCCCGCCGTGCAGAACCCGTCGGACCCCAACCGGAACATCCTCTTCAACTGGTCCGAGTACACCCTCAACGACTCCGGCCTGTGGCTCAACAGCACCCAGGTCGACATGTTCTCCGCGCCCTACTCGGTGGGCGTGCGGCGCGCCGACGGCAGCACGACCAGCACCGGCAGGCTCAAGCCCGGCGGTTACAACGCCGTCCTCAACACCCTCAGGGGACAGTCCGGAGGCTGGGGCAACCTGATCCAGACCCGCTCCGACGGCACCGTACTGCGCGCCCTGTCCCCCCTGTACGGACTGGAGACGGGCGCCCTGCCGGCATCGGTCATGGACGACTACATCAACCGGGTCTGGCAGAAGTACGCCGGCTCCACCCTGACCGTCACGCCCTTCGCCGACCAGCCGGGCGTCAAGTACTACGGCCGGGTCTCGGGTGACGTCATGAACTTCACCAACAGCGCGGGAGCCGTCGTCACCAGCTTCCAGAAGCCGGACGCCTCCTCCGTCTTCGGCTGCCACAGGAGGCTCGACGCCCCCAACGACCAGGTGCGCGGCCCGATCTCCCGCACCCTGTGCGCCGGATTCAACCGCTCCACGCTCCTGACCAACCCCAGCCAGCCCGACTCCGGCTCCGGCGGCTTCTACCGGGACTCCGTCACCAACCACTACGCCCGCGCCGTCCACGCGCAGATGGCCGACGGCAAGGCGTACGCCTTCGCCTTCGACGACGTGGGCCACCACGAGTCGCTCGTCCACGACGGCAACCCGAGCCAGGCCTCCCTCACCCTCGACCCCTTCAGCTGACCGCGGGGACACCGGACCGGTGGCGGCGCGCCGACGGGCGACGCCGCCGGCCCGGAGGCAGGACGGAGGTCAGCGCGGCGGTACGGGCCGCACGGCCAGGACGGCGATGTCGTCGTCGCTGTCGGCGCCCAGCCCGATCAGCAGCTCGTCGCAGAACACCTCGAGCGGCTCCCGGGCCAGCGCGGAGGCGTGCCGGCGAAGCCGCTCCATGGAGTCGTCCAGGTGCTCCGCGCGGCGCTCGATGAGGCCGTCGGTGTACAGCAGCACCGTCGAGTGCGCCGGGACGGCGTTGTGGCCGTGGGGGCGGACCGTGCCGGGGTCCACCCCGAGCAGCAGCCCCGCCCCGTCCTCCAGGTAGCGGGTACGGCCGTCCGGGTGAACGAGTAGCGGCGGCAGATGTCCGGCGGAGGAGTGCACCAGCTCCCAGGGCCCGTCCTCGGGACCCTTGACCAGAGCGTAGATGCAGGTGGCGGTGGACTCGCGGTACAGGGTGTGGTTCGCCAGGTCCAGGTGGCGCAGCACGGTCCCGGGCGGCTCCTGACGGTCCATGGCGATGCCCCGCAGCATGCTGCGCAGCTGGCTCATGGCGATGGCCGCGTCCAGGTTGTGCCCGGTGACGTCGCCGATGACCAGCGCCGTGTGGCCGTCCGGCAGGACGAAGCTGTCGTACCAGTCGCCGCCGACCTGCGCGGTGGTCGAGGAGGCCGCGTACCGGGCGGCCAGCCGCAGGTGGCCGACCTCCGGCAGCCTGGGCAGCAGCGAGCGCTGGAGACGCTCGGCGATGTTGCGCGTCTCCTGGTAGAGGCGGAGGTTGTCCACGCCCAGGGCGAGACTGCCCACCAGGTCGTGGATCAGCGGCAGGTCCCCTTCCGCGAACGGTGTGCCCCGTCCGCGGCGGGCCACCGTCAGGGCACCGATGATCTGCCTGCGGGCCCGGAGCGGGGCGACGACCGCGCTGTCCGCTCCCATGGTCCGGAACAGCCCCAGGTAGTGGGCGTCCAGCGGACTCGCGACCTGACCGGGCGACAGCGGCTCGGTGAGCAGCAGCGGGCCCGCCCCGCGCAGCGCACGGGCCAGGGGCCCCCGGGCGGCGTCGGACACCGGCGGAAGCCGGCCCCCGTACTCCTCGGGCCAGGGGCCACGGGAGGACCGGTGGGCGATCGACACCCGCTCCACCTGGGCGTTCTCCATGAACAGGTCCACCGCGCACCAGTCGGCGAGCCGCTGGGTGAGGATCCGGCCCACCTGCTCCAGGCCCTCGTCCAGGTTCGGCGCGTTGCTCAGCGCGGCCGCGGTGTCGGCCAGCAGCGACAACCGCTCCAGCGCGGACCGGTCCGCGCCCCCGCCGGGAGCTCCGGCGGCCGGGGCGGGCGGCCGCTCCGGTTCCCGCTGCGCCGTGGCCCGGACGCGGCCGGGCGGGTGCGCCGAGGAACCGGGGACCGCCGCCCGCGGGGCGAGCTGGGCGACGAAGACGGTGCGGCCGTCGGCCGTCTCCTGCGGCTGGATGAACAGCCGTACGGGAACCAGCCGGCCGTCGCGGTGCAGCGCGGGGAGCGGCACCGAGCGGCCCAGGATCCTGGGCTGCCCGCTGAGCAGCAGGGACGTGAACGCCGCGACGTGCCGCCTCCGCAGGTGCTCCGGGACCAGCGTGGTGAGCGGCCGCCCGACGAGATCGTCCGCGTGCCAGCCGAGCAGGTCCGCCGCCGGCCCGTTCACCGCGATGATCAGGTTCCGCTCGTCGGCGGCGATCGTCGGAACCGTGGCGGCCCGCACCTGCCCGGCGTCCCACGCCACCAGTTCCGAGGGACTGGTGCCGGGCTCCCCGGGCACCACCGTCCACGCCGTGGGGAGCGCCCCGGCCAGCTGGCCGACGATCTGGTCGAACAGCCACTGGTGGAAGAGGCGCTGGCGCGGCAGCGCCGGGAGGGTCAGCAGGCGCTCCTCCCGGGCGCTCTCCTCGGCCAGGTCGAGCACCGCGCGCAGGGTCTGCACCGACGGCTCGGCGTCCGGCGGCACCGTCAGGGGCAGCGAGCGGATGGCCTGCTCGCGGGGCTGCCGCCGCAGCGCGGCCGTCACGGCCGCGGTGATCAGCTGGCTCATGTCCAGGGCGACGGCGAGGTCCCCCGGGGGGACGCCGGGACCGTGACCGGTGCGCACGGCCAGGGCGACCTCGCGCAGCAGGGCGTGCCGGTGCTGCTGGGCCGCGGTGTGGAGCGCCGCCGGCACGTCGAGCAGCGTCACCGTGACGCCCGGGCCGGGGGGTGCCACGACGGGGTCCCACTCCTCCGGATGCCGGGGCGGTCCCCCGGGCCGCAGCTCGAACCACACCGTCTTGCCGTCGGCACCCGTCTCGACGCCCCGCCGCGACGACAGCTTCGCCACCAGCGACAGCCCTTGTCCCGAACCGGCGTACGGCGGGCATCCGTGCGGTACGAGCCCGCGGTCCGGCCGGCGGTCGCGGACCCGCACACGGACCGTCCCGCCGTCGACGCGGGCGGCCACCTCGACCTCGGTGCGGGCGTGCAGGACGGCGTTGGTCACCAGCTCACTGACCAGGAGTTGGGCCGTGTCCACCAGGTCCGGCTCGGCGTCGCCGAGGACGGCCCGCACGAACCGCCGGGCCTCCGCCACACTCTCCGGAGCCTGGGGGAAGCGGCGCGATGACGTCCCGAGGGCCTCGAGGTGGTCGCCCATGACCTCAGTCTGCCTCACCGGACCCGGTCGTTCCCTGGCCGACACGGTGCGCCCCCGCCGGACGTCCCTCCCGGGCGGGTACCTGACGATCACCGCGAACGGCGGGCCCCATAAGGTGCCTCCATGTCTGCCACGTTGAACGCGGGGAGAACCCGCGCCGCGCTGCGCACCTCGGCGCGTGTCTCCGGTGAGCTGCTGCTGGTCCTGGTGGCGGCGGCGGTGGTGCTGTGGATGCTGGGCCGGATGTGGTCGGTGGTCTGGCCGCTGATAGTCGCACTCCTCCTCACCACGCTCACCTGGCCCCCGACCCGTTTCCTGCGCCGTCACGGTCTGCCCCCGGCGCTCGCCGCCTCCCTGGTGACCGTGCTGTTCCTGGCGGTGGCCGCGGGCACCGCGGCCCTGATCGCGGTGCCCGTGGCGTCGGAGTCCGGCGAACTGGCCGACGGTGTCGTCGAGGGCGTCGAGAGGCTGCGCGAATGGGCCGCCGGGCCGCCGCTGAACATCGACGACGCCCAGATCGCCGGTGCCTTCGACACCGCGACCGCCCGCATCCGGGACAGCGCCGGAGCCATCGCCACCACCGCCGTCACCGGCGTGAGCACCCTCTTCAGCGGTGTGGTCACGGCCGTCCTCGCGCTCTTCCTGATGTTCTTCTTCCTCAAGGACGGACCGCGCTTCCTGCCCTGGCTCGGCCGGCAGCTCCCCGGCCGGCTCGCCACGGACGTGCCCGCCGTCGCCGAGCGGTGCTGGCTCACCCTGGGCTCGTTCGTGCGTTCCCAGGCGCTCGTCGGCCTGATCGACGCCGTACTGATCGGCCTGGGCCTGTGGATCCTGGACGTCCCCCTGGTGCTGCCGCTGTCGGTGCTGACCTTCGTGTCCGCGTTCGTGCCCATCGTGGGTGCCCTGTTCGCCGGCTTCGTCGCGGTGCTGATCGCGCTGGTGTCCAACGGCCTGACGGACGCGCTGCTCGTGCTGGCCGTCATCGTCGTGGTGCAGCAGCTCGAGGGCAACGTGTTCCAGCCCATGATCCAGAGCCGCGGTCTCGGACTGCACGCGGCGGTCGTCCTGCTGGCGGTGACGCTCGGCGGCAGTCTGACCGGCATCGTCGGCAGCCTGCTCGCCGTACCGGTCGCCGCCCTGATCGCGGTCGTCTGGAACTATCTGCGCGAGCAGCTCTCCGATCCGCCGCTCGCGCCGCGGGCCGACGACCCGTCCACCTGACCGGCATCCCCGCACCGCATCGACAGAAGGCCTCACATGACGTACGACCTCACCGCACTGCGCGCCCAGGTGCCCGCGCTGGCCGCCGGCACCGCGCACTTCGACGGCCCCGGCGGCACCCAGACGCCGCTGCCCGTCATCGAGGCGATCGCCGCCGCGCTGTCCCGGCCGCTCTCGATCCGCGGCGACGGACTGCCCGGCGAGCGCAACGCCGAGACCGCCGTCGTCGAGGCCCGGCGCGCCATGGCCGACCTGCTGGGCGCCGACCCGGCGGGCATCGTCTTCGGCCGCAGCGCCACCCAGCTCACCTACGACTTCTCCCGCACCCTCGCCGCGACCTGGTCACCGGGCGACGAGGTGGTCGTCACCCGGCTGGACCACGACGCCAACATCCGCCCCTGGACGCAGGCGGCCGAACGGGCCGGCTGCACCGTCCGGTGGGCGGACTTCGACCCGGCCACCGGTGAACTGACCGCCGACGACATCCGCGCCCGACTCTCCGGCCGCACCCGGCTGGTCGCGGTCACCGCGGCCTCCAACCTGATCGGCACGATGCCGCCGATCGCCGAGATCGCGCGGATCACGCACGAGGCGGGCGCCCTGCTGTACGTCGACGGCGTGCACTACGCCGCACACGCCCCGGTCGACGTCGAGGCGCTCGGTGCGGACTTCTTCGTCTGCTCCCCGTACAAGTTCCTCGGCCCCCACCACGGCGTCCTGGCCGCCCGCCCCGAACTTCTGGAGACACTGCGCCCGGACAAACTGCTGCCCTCCACGGACGCGGTCCCCGAGCGCTTCGAACTGGGCACGCTGCCCTACGAGTTCCTCGCGGGCACCCGTGCGGCGGTCGACTTCCTGGCCGGGCTGGGCGCCGGGCCGGGCGGCAGCCGCCGGGAACGGCTCACCGCGGCGTTCGAGGGGATCGAGGAACACGAGGGAGCCCTGCGCGACCGGCTGGAGAAGGGGCTGGCGGCCCTGCCCCAGGTCACCGTCCACTCCCGTGCGGCCCGGCGCACCCCGACCCTGCTGCTCACCCTCGACGGCCACCGCACCGAGGACGCCTACCGCTTCCTCGCCGGGCGCGGCGTCCACGCGCCCTCCGGCAGCTTCTACGCGCTGGAGGCGTCCCGCCGCCTCGGCCTCGGCGACACCGGCGGCCTCCGCGTCGGACTGGCCCCCTACACCAGCGACGAGGACGTCGACCGGCTGCTGACGGGCCTGTCCGCCTTCCTGGGGCGGGGGACGGATGCACAGGGGTGACGACGGCGGTCTCACCTACGGCCCCCGCGGTGCCACCGCCCCGCGGGTCCGGCTCTGGTCGGAGTCCCCGCCCGGGTTCCGCCGGTTCGAGAGGACCGTGACGATCGGACGGGGAGAGGACGTCTGGACCGCCGCCAGGGAGGCGGTGCTGCGGTGGGAGGTCAAACGGCGCAGCGGTTTCGCCGTCGCCCCGGCCGACGGGGGCGGCCTCGGCGTGCGCGAGCGCGGACGGTACACCGTCACGGCGGGCCTCGGCCGGTGCGTCGTACGGGAACCGGTCGAGGTCGTCGCCGTGGTGGAGACCGGGGACCGGTGCGGTTTCGCCTACGGCACCCGCCGGGGCCACCCGGTCAGCGGGGAGGAGGCCTTCATCGTGCACCGGGACGGCGACGGCCGGGTCCTGCTGACCCTGCGCTCCCTGACCCGGGCGGCTCCGGCGGGCCCCTGGCGCCCGCTCTTCCCCGTTCTCCTGCTGGCGCAGCTCCACGTCCGCGGGCGCTACCTCCGTGCCCTGCGGGACACGGGGGTCAGGAGTACAGGGCCGCGATCTCGTCCGCGTAGGCCTCCTGCGCCGCCTGCCGCCTGACCTTGAGGGACGGCGTCAGGAGCCCGTTCTCCTCGGTGAACTCGCCCTCGATCAGGGCGAAGGCGCGGATGGACTCCGCGCGGGAGACGGCCTCGTTGGCGTAGTCGACGGCCCTCTGCACGTCGGCGCGCATCCGGGGATCACGGACGACCTCGGACATCGGCGTGCCGGCGGGCAGTCTGCGCACCGCCAGCCAGTGGGCGACCGTCTCGGGGTCGAGGGTGATCAGCGCGGCCACGAAGGGGCGGTTGTCGCCGACGACGAGGCACTGGCCGACGGGCGGACGGCTGCGCAGCCGGTCCTCCAGGACGGCCGGGGAGACGTTCTTTCCGCCGGAGGTGACGAGGATGTCCTTCTTGCGGCCGGTGATGGTCAGATAGCCGTCCTCGTCGAGGGAGCCGAGGTCGCCGGTGGTGAACCAACCGTCGTCGAGCGCCTCGTCGGTGGCGGCCGGGTCGTTCCAGTACGACCCGAAGACGATGCCGCCCTTGATCCGCACCTCACCGTCGTCGGCGATGCGGACCGCGGTGCCGGGGACCGGGAGCCCGACCGTGCCGGGGCGGGGACCCAGCGGCGGGACGACGGTGGCGGCGGCGGTGGTCTCGGTCAGGCCGTAGCCCTCGTAGATCATGATCCCGGCCGCGTAGAAGAAGAGGTTGAGGTCGCGCTCCAGCGGGGAGCCGCCACTGATGGCGTAGCGCGTCCGGCCGCCGAGTTCCTTGCGGACCCGGCGGTAGACCAGCAGGTCGTACAGGGCCCAGGCGGCGTACAGCCCGGGGCCGGGGCCCTTGCCGCGGCCCAGGAACCTGTCGAGGTGGGCCTCGCCGAAGCGGACGGCGACACGGTGGGCGCGTTCGAAGGAGGCGCCGCGGCCCATCTTCTCGGCGGTGGCCCGGCCGGTGTCGTGGATCTTCTCGAAGAGGTAGGGCACGCCCACCAGGAACGTCGGGCGGAACGACTTGAGGGCGGGCCGGAGTTCGTCCGGCCTGATGCTCGGGAAGTGGCCGATCTCGATGCGGGCGAGCAGGCAGGCGATCTGGATGGTGCGGCCGAGGACGTGGGCGAGCGGCAGGAAGAGCAGGGTCGAGGCGGCCTGGCCGGTGACCTCCTCGAAGACGGGGTGCAGCAGTTCGACCGTGTTGGCGGCCTCGGCGTACAGGTTGGCGTGGGTGAGGACGCAGCCCTTGGGACGTCCGGTGGTGCCGGAGGTGTAGCAGACGGTCGCGACGCTGTCGGGGGTCAGGGCGGTACGGCGCCCGGTGACCTCCTCGTCGGGGACGTCCCGGCCGAGCGCGGTGAGGTCGGCGAGGGCGTCCGTGTCCAGTTCCCACACGCGTGGGGGCTCCGGGTGGGCGGCGGTACCGGCGACGACGGCGGCCGTGTTGCGCGCGGTCTCCGTGACGACGTACCGGGCGCCGGAGTCACGGACGATCCACTCCACCTGCTCCGCCGAGGAGGTGGGGTAGACCGGTACGACCCGGCCGCCGGCGGACCAGACCGCGAAGTCCAGGACCGTCCACTCGTAGCGCGTACGGGACATCACGGCGACCCGGTCGCCCGGTTCGAGGCCGGCGGCGATCAGCCCCTTGGCCACGGCGGTGACCTCGTCGGCGAAGGCCGCCGCCGTCACCGGGCGCCAGGCGCCGTGCTCCTCGCGCCGCAGCACCACCGCGTCCGGGGCCTCGGCCGCGTTGGCGAACGGGATGTCGGCCGTGCTGCCGGTGGTCCGCCGCGGGGCCAGGGCCGCCGTACGGGCCTCACGCACGACGCCGTGCTCGTCCCTGACGGTCTCGGCCCCGGCCCGGCCGGCCGGACCCGTGCGTCGTACCGCCCGTTTCAGATCCCTGCGTACGCCCATGACGGCTCCCGGTCGCGGCTGGTGCTGCCGTACTTACTTACTCCGGAGTCAACTTACCCGCGCGTAGAAATCAGTCAACGGGCGGGGGTCAGCCCAGCCGGTTCGCCGTGCGGATCGCCTCCGCCAGCCCGCGGATGTCCTCGTCCTCCGTGCGGTCCGCCAAGTCGTCAGCGTGCTCGGAGAGTTCACCGAGGCCGGGGGCGCCCGGCAGCGTGCCGTAGCGGTGGTCGTACGAGCGCAGGGCGTCGGCGAAGTAGGCCGCGGTCGCGGTGACCGTCAGACCGCGCCGCGCGCTCCACACGGAGCCGGCGAGACCGTCGGCCTCCAGGTCGCCCGTCTCCTCGTGCGGGGCGCGGCTGTCGGGGTCGAGCCAGCGCACGGTGGCCGTCGCGAGGTGGCCCTCCGCCCCGGGCCGGGTGCGTACGGCGTACAGGGCGGTCACGGTGTGGCCGGGTCCGACCTCGCCGCCGTCCACGCGGTCGTCACGGAAGTCCTCGTCGGCGACCCGCCGGTTGTCGTAGCCGACGAGCCGGAACTCGGCGACCGTCTCCGGGTCGAAGGCGACCTGCGCCTTGGCGTCACGGGCCGTCAGCCCGATGTTGCGGGGCAGCTGCTCGCAGAACACCTCGCGGGCGTCCTCCTCGCCGGACACGTACACGGTGTGGCCGTCGCCCTCGTCGGCGAGCCGTTCCATGAGTTCGTCGCCGTAGTCGCTGCCGACACCGACACCGAACAGGGTGATGCCGTGCTCGCGGCGGGACTCCGCGATGCGTTCGAGGATCGCGTCGGCGTCCGTGTCACCGGTGTTCGCGAGCGCGTCGGAGACGAGCACGACCCGGTTGGTCGCGCCCTCGCGCAGCCCCTCGACGGCGGTCTCGTACCCGGTCTCCACACCCGCCCCGAGGTTGGTGGAGTCGGTCGGTTCCAGGCTGTCGACGGCGTCGTGGACCTCGCCCCGGTTGCCGCCGAGCCGGGTCATCGGCAGGACGGTCTCGGCCTCGTCGCTGAAGGTGACGACGGCCACCGAGTCGTCGTCGCGCAGCCGGTCCGTCATGGTCGCGAGGGACTCCCGCGCGAGGTCGAGGCGGCCCGGTTCCGCCATCGACCCCGAGACGTCGATGACGAACGTCAGGGCGGCGGGCGGGCGTTCACCGTCCGGCTCGGCGGCCCGGGTGGCCAGGCCCACCCGGACCAGCGACCAGTCCTCCTCCTCCGTGCGGGCGCCGTCCACAGTGACCGTGAAGCCGTCGCCGCCGGGACGCTCGTAGTCCTGCCGGAAGCTGTTGACGAACTCCTCGGGACGGACGGTCGACGGATCGGGCAGCCGTCCCTCGGCGAGGGTGCGGCGGGCATAGCCGTACGAGGCGGTGTCGACGTCCAGCGCGAAGGTCGACAGGTGGTCGGGATCGGGGGCGGTCTCGCGGGAGTCCTGATCGCCCTCGTCCCGTTCGCCGTCGTACCGCTCTCCCGGGCCCCGGTCGGGGGCGGGCAGCGGCGCCGGGCCGTCGCCTCCGCGGTCGTAGGAGGCGTCGCTCGCCTTGGAGCCGTCGTCGCTCCCCGCGCTGCACCCGCCGGCCAGCAGGCAGCTCGCCGCCGCGAGCGCGAGCAGCGCTCCGGCCGGCCGTCGTGTCCCGTGCCACTTCATCGTCCGTGCCCCCTCGGTCGGTTGACGTCGACTTCGGTGACTGTGACGGCGCGGCGGGCCGGAACGTGCGGTACGGAGTGTTGCGGATGAGTCTCGATGACGACACGGAGAGGGCCCGCCGAGACCGGTAGGTGATCCTCCGTTGACCTGCGGTCCCCCGTCCTCGCCGCCGGAACCGCTCCTGGCCGGGGCGAACGGCGTGACCACGGACGTTATGCCGGGTGGTGGTGCCTGCACCACCATCGTTCGGTCACTGGCTGCATGGGCGGCGGCCCCCGCACCTCCTACCGTCGTTCGGGTCCCACGACGAACCACGCCCGGAAGGCGCCCCACCATGTCACTGACCCCGGCCGACGTCGCCGTCG
Source organism: Streptomyces sp. NPDC018964 (assembly GCF_044390325.1). Classification (NCBI taxonomy): domain Bacteria; kingdom Bacillati; phylum Actinomycetota; class Actinomycetes; order Kitasatosporales; family Streptomycetaceae; genus Streptomyces; species Streptomyces sp. NPDC018964. The sequence continues at coordinate 99,168 of NZ_JBIRYZ010000019.1, read as the reverse complement.
GCCTCGAGCGTGTGCACAAGACGTACGGCGGTGAACAGCCGGTCGTGGCGCTGGACGACGTGAGCGCCGTGTTCACACGCGGCACGATGACCGCCGTGATGGGACCGTCCGGATCGGGCAAGAGCACCCTGCTGCACTGCGCGGCCGGCCTGGACCGGCCGGACTCGGGGACGGTACGCATCGGTGCCACCGACCTGTCGTCGATGTCGGAGAGCCGGCTGACCGAACTGCGCCGCGACCGGGTCGGTTTCGTCTTCCAGGCGTTCAACCTGGTGGGCGCGCTGACCGTGGAGCAGAACATCCTGCTGCCCTCCCGGCTGTCGGGCCACCGGCCGGATCCGGCTCGGGTGGCCGAGGTGATCGGACGGATGGGACTCGGCGACCGGCTGCGGCACCGGCCCGCGCAGCTCTCCGGCGGCCAGCAGCAGCGCGTCGCCCTCGCCCGGGCACTCGTCACCCGCCCCGAGGTGATCTTCTGCGACGAACCCACCGGAGCCCTGGACACCCGGACCGCCGCCGAGGTCCTCGCCCTGCTGCGGTCGGCGGTCGACCAGGGCGGGCAGACCGTCGTCATGGTGACCCACGACCCGGTCGCCGCGTCCTGGGCCGACCGCGTGCTGGTCCTCGCCGACGGGCGGATCGTGCGGGACGTGCCGCAGCCCGGCGCCGAGCGGATCGCCGAACACCTGGCGCTGCTCGGCCGCCGGCAGCCCGTCGCGAGCCGGGAGGGCTGAACCGTGCTCCACATGGCCGCGCGGATGGTGCGCTTCCACAAGGGCGGCTTCGCCGCCACGTTCGTCGCGCTCGCCGCCGGCGTCGCCGTCCTGATGACCTGCGCCCTGCTCGTGGAGTCCGGATGGCGCTACCGGGGCGAGCCGCAGCGCTACGGCGCCACGGCCGCCGTCGTCGCCGACCGGGACCTGCGGGTGGCCGGGCCGACGGTGTTCGGCGAGACCGAGTACACCACCGTGACGCTCCCCGAACGCGGCGGGGTGAGCGCCGCGCTGACCGGCGAACTGGCCGCGGTGCCCGGGGTGGAGCGCGCCGTGGGCGACCGCGCGCTCGCGGTCACCACGCCCGTGGCCCCGGACCTGCCGGTCACGGGGCACGGCTGGGCGAGCGCCGCCCTGGCCCCGTACCGGCTGGTGGCCGGTACGCCACCGCGCTCCGACGGGGAGATCGCCGTCGACGCCCGGCTCGCCGACGGCCGCGGGCTCGGCCCCGGCGACACCACCCACGTCATCGCCGGGGGAGAGAGCCGGCCGTACCGGGTGAGCGGCGTGGTCGAGTCCGACGGGGCGCCCGGGGAGCGGGCGGCGCTGTTCTTCACCGACGCGCGAGCGGCCCGCCTCGATCCGCACCCGGACCGCTTCGACGCCATCGGCGTCCTCACCGAACCGGGCGCCGACCGCCCGGCCGTGCTCGCCGCGGTGCGCCGGGTGGCGGACGGCGCCGGCGCGACGACGTACACCGGTGACGGGCGCGGACTGGCCGCGGAGCCCGAGGCCGCGGCCGCACGGGCCTTCGTCCTCCAGGCCGGCGGCGCGTTCGGCGGGTACGCCGCGATGATCGTCGTCTTCACCGTCGCCGGGACCGTCGGCCTGTCGGTACGGCACCGGCGCCGCGACCTCGCCCTGCTGCGCGCCGTCGCGGCGACCCCGGGCCAGGTGCGGCGGATGCTCCTCGCGGAGGTGGGCCTGCTCGCTTCGGCCGCCGCCGTCGTGGGCGTCCCGGCCGGACTGCTCGCCACGCGGTACGTCCACGACGAACTGGTCTCCCGGGAGTTCGTGCCCGACGGTCTCACCGTCCGGGGCGGACCGCTGTCCGCGGTGGCCGTGACCGTGGCCGTCGCCGCCGTGGCACTCCTGGCCGCCTGGATCGCCGCGCTGCGCGTCACCCGGATCAAGCCCACCGAGGCGCTCGGGGAGGCGGCCGTCGAGCGTGGCCCCGGCAGCAGGGCACGGGCGGTCACCGGCCTGGTGCTCCTCGCGGCGGCGGTGTCCCTGACCGGACTCACCGGCGCCGCCTCCGGCCAGACCGCGCTGGGCGCCGCCACCGGCATGCTCTACGCGTTCGTGTCGGCGGTCGCTGTGCTGGCCCCCTGGATCAACCAGGGCGCGGCCCGGCTCCTCGGGCCCGTGCTGCGGGCCGTGTGGGGCGACAGCGGCTACCTCGCCGCGGCGAACCTGCGGGCCGGCGCACGGGGCACCGTCGCCGTCCTCACCGCGCTGGTGCTCGCCGTCGGCTTCGGCGGCACCGTCTGGTTCCTGCAGGACAACCTCCGGCGGCAGACGGCCGTCCAGAGCCGCGACGGCATCCTCGCCCAGTACGCCCTGACCGGTGCCGCCGGTCTGCCCGCCTCCGCCGCGGCGGAGGCCCGCCGCATCCCCGGCGTGCTCGCCGCGACCGGCGTGCGCCGCACCTCGGTCGTCGTACCGGGCCGGCTCGAGGCACAGACCGTGACCGCCCAGGGCATCGACCCCGAGGGAGTGGAACGGACGATGGACCTCGAGGTCCGGTCGGGCAGCCTCGCCGAGCTGCGCGCGGGGACCGTGGCCGTGTCCACCGCACAGGCGGACGCCGCCGGCTGGCACCTCGGGGACAGGGCCGCACTGTGGCTCGGCGACGGCACGCCCGTCACGCTGCGCGTCGTCGCGCTGTACGAACGCGGCTGGGGCTTCGGCGACGTCACCCTCCACACGAGGACCCTCGCCGGGCACACCGTCACCGGACTCGACGACCAGGTGCTCGTCCGTACCGCGCCGGACGCCGACGCCGGGACCGCCCTGGCCGGCCTCGCCCGCCGTTACCCGGCCGCCGCGCTGGTGGACACCGACCGGCTGACCGGCGAGACCGCCCGGGACCTGGCCGTCAGCGGCTGGCTGAACAAGCTGCTCATCGCCGTCCTGGTCGGGTACGCGGTCCTGGCCGCCGCCAACACGCTCGCCATGGCCGCCCTGGCCCGGAGCCGGGAACTCGCCCTGCTGCGCCTGGCCGGCGTCACCCGCCGTCAGGTGAAGCGGATGGTCCACGCCGAACAGGCCGGACTGCTGGGCGTGGCGCTCGTCATCGGCGGCACGATCGCGGCCGTCACCCTCACGTCGGTCCTCGACGCCGTGGCCGGGCAGCGCGTGCCCCACGTTCCGGCCGCCGGGTGGGCCGCCGTGGTCGGCGGCACCGTCGTCCTGGCGCTCCTCGCCACGGTGCTTCCCGTCGGCCGGCTCCTGCGCACCCCTCCGGTCGAGGGCATCGGCGTCCGCGAGTGAGCACGCCGCGCCGGTCCCGGGCCCGGAGCGCGCCCGGCCGGGTACCGCACGCGGCCCGCGGCGCCGCCGGCGGCGTACCACCGGTCGGATGGCCCGGCGGGCCGGGGACCGGGTGTTCTATCCTCCGCGCCTGGGAGGTGCGAACACTGGTGACCGACGAGGCGACGCCGACGCGTCCACGGGCCGTGCCGGCCCGTGCCCGGGCCGCCCTGGACGCCCTGGAACACCTCATCGGCGGCATGGGCACCGGCCTGCTGGCGCTGCTCGCGATGCTGTGGCTGTTCCTGACGGCGGTGACCTGCCTGATCGGTGTGGGCCTGGTGCTGCTGCCGTCCGCGCTGCACGCGGTGCGGGCCGTCGCCGACCGGGAACGGGCCAGGCTGTCCCGGTGGGGCCCCGAGGTCATCGGCCCGCCGGAGCCGCCGGCCGGGCTGCGGGCGGCGGTCGCGGACCGTGCCGTCCGCCGTGAGGTGCGCTGGGTGTGCACGCACGCGACCCTCGGCCTGCTCCTCGGCCTGATCGGGGCGACGCTGCCGCTGAACGCGGCCCACGACACCACCTTCCCGCTGTACTGGCGCCTCCTGCCGGAGAGCGAGGCGACCGCGGCCCTGGGCTGGTGGACCGTGCGCGACTGGCCCGGCGCCCTCTTCGTCACCCTCCTCGGCGTACTGGGCGTCGCCGGCATCGTGCTGTGCACCCCCGTGCTCGCCCGGCTCCAGGCCTGGCCCGGACGGCGGCTGCTCGGCCCGGACCCCGGGACCGACCTCGTCCTGCGGGTCGCCGAACTCACCGCCACCAGGGCCGCCGCACTCGACGCCCACGCCACCGAACTGCGCCGCGTGGAGCGGGCGTTGCACGACGGCACGCAGAACCGGATCGTCGCGGTCACCGTGCTGCTCGGCGCGGCCCGCCGCGCCCTGACCCGCGACCCCGGTGCGGCGGACGCCGTCCTCGAACGGGCCCAGGAGGCCGCCGAACAGGCGCTGGCCGAACTGCGGGCGGTCGTCCGCTCCATCCTCCCGCCGGTCCTGGCCGACCGCAGTCTGCCCGACGCCCTCACCGCCCTGGCGGCCGGCTGTCCGGTGCCCTGCCGCGTCGACGCCGACGTGGCGGGGCGGTGCGCGGCGTCCGTCGAGGCGACGGCGTACTTCGTGGTCGCCGAGGCCCTCAGCAACATCGCCAAGCACAGCGGCGCCCGCGAGGCCGGTGTCGTCGTGCGCCGCCTGGACGACCGGCTGTACGTGGAGGTCCACGACGACGGCCGCGGCGGAGCGGACGAGCGGAACGGATCCGGGCTCACCGGCATCCGCCGACGCGCCGAGGCGCACGACGGAACACTGGAACTGGCCAGCCCTCCCGGCGGCCCCACCACCCTGAAGGTGACCCTGCCATGCGGATCGTGATCGCCGAGGACGACGCCCTGCTGCGCGAGGGGCTGGCGCTGCTGCTGCGCGCCGAGTCACTGGACGTGGTGGCCACGGCCGAGGACCCCGACGCCTTCCTGGCCGCCGTGGACGCGGAGCATCCGGACGTCGCCATCGTCGACGTCCGGATGCCGCCCACCCACACCGACGAGGGGATCACCGCGGCCGTGGAGGCCCGGCGGCGCCGGCCCGGGCTCGCCGTCCTCGTCCTGTCCGCCTACGTCGAGCAGGCCTTCGCCACCGATCTGCTCGCCCAGGGCAGTGCCCGGCTCGGCTACCTGCTGAAGGAACGGGTCGGCCGGGTCGAGGAGTTCCTCGACGCGCTGCACCGGGTGGCGGGGGGCGGCACCGCCATCGATCCCGAGGTCGTCGCCCAGCTGCTCAGCCGCTCCCGGCCCGACGCCCGGCTGCGGCGGCTCAGTCCCCGCGAACGCGACGTGCTGGCCCTGATGGCCGAAGGGCTCGGCAACGCGGCCATCGCCGAGCGGCTCGTCGTCACCGACGGGGCCGTCCACAAGCACATCCGCAGCATCTTCGCCAAGCTCGACCTGGCGCCGACCGACCGCGCGGACCGCCGGGTCGCCGCCGTGCTGCACTACCTGGAGGACGCCAGGCGCCGGGGCTGACCCGGCGCCCGGCACCCGTGACCGGCCTCAGGCAGCCAGCCGCTCGGCGAGGGACTTGGCCCTGAGGGCCGCGTCCTCGTGGGCGCGCTCCCGGGAACTCTCGAAGAGCGGGACCAGCTCGGCCATCGCCGGGTTCTGCGCGGCCATGGTCAGCTCCGGGACGATGAAGTCGAGGTCGAGGCCGAGGAAGTCGACCAGTACCGCCCGCAGGTAGTTCTGCACGTACTCGTAGCCCTCGCGCGGGGTGCCCGGCGCGTAGGAGCCGCCGCGGCTGGCGATCACGGTGACCGGGGTGCCCTTGGCGGAGGGGTTCTCACCGGCGGTGCGGCCCATCAGGATCACGTTGTCCAGCCACGCCTTGAGCGTGGAGGGGATCGTGAAGTTGTACATCGGGGCGCCGATCAGCAGCGCGTCCGCGCGCTCGAACTCCTCGATCAGCTTCAGGCGCCCGGCGAAGGCGGCGGCCTGCCCGGGAGTGTGCGCGGCGGGGTCCGCGAAGCCCGCCGTGTGGGCGTCGGCGGTGAGGTGCGGAACGGGGTCCGTGGCGAGGTCGCGGTAGATCACGGTGCCCTCGGGGTGCTGCTCCTCCCAGGTCCTGCGGAAGGTCTCCGCCACGGCACGGGACGCGGAGGCGGACGCAGGGAGCACGGAGGAGTCGATGTGCAGAAGGGTGGCCATCGGGGTGTTTCTCCCAGGGGTGAGGGGGCGGGGGCGCCGGAACACCCTCGCTGAGAATTCGTACTCGACTATGAATAACACAGTCACTTACTTTTTTTCATCCCCTTGCGGAGGGGTAGTACCCTGGGGGCATGGCGGTCGAGCAGGCGCATGAGCCAGAGGCGTGCAAGAAGGTGGACGGCGGGATCACTCGCGTCTTCCAGTTGCTCGGGAAGCGCTGGACCGGCCCGATCGTGGCCGTGCTGGTGGAACAGCCGACGTACTTCGCCGATCTGCGCCGGGCGATTCCCGGCATCAGCGAGCGCATGCTCTCCGACCGGCTGACCGAACTGGGCGCCGCGGGACTCCTGGTCCGTGAGGTCGACGAGGGGCCCCCGCTGCGGGTCACCTACCGTCTGACGGAGTCGGGCGCCGCGCTGGGACCCGCGCTCAAGGAGCTCGGCAAGTGGGCCGAGACGCATCTGCCCGAGGGCGGGCCCTGTACGGAGCCGACGGGCTGCTGAGACCGCCGGCGCGTCGGACTACTCCTCGAACAGCGCCTCCTGCTCGCCCTCCTTGGCCTTCCGCAGCCGCCGGACGCGCGCACCCACCGTCATCGTCGTGGCCGCCGCGGTCACCGCGAAGGCCGCCGGGATCATCCAGCTCCGATTGACCGCGTGGCCGAGGGCGTGGTCCAGGGAGAGCCGGCCGGGACCCGTGACGGCGAGGCCGGCGGCCGTCAGCCCCAGGGACGCGGCGTACTCGAAGCCGCCCTCCTGGTTGAAGAAGCCGTTGGGCGCGTGCACGGCGGACGCGCCCGCCATCGCGCCGGCCGCCGCGGCGCCCGCCGCAGGGGTGGCCAGACCGAGCGCGAGCAGCACGCCCCCGCCGGCCTCGGCGAGGCCCGCCGCCATGGCGCTCGCCCTGCCGGGCACGTAGCCGATGGACTCCATGAACTGACCGGTGCCCTCGAGGCCGCCCCCGCCGAACCAGCCGAACAGCTTCTGCGCGCCGTGCGCCGCGAGCACCCCGCCCGTTCCCAGCCGGAGCAGCAGCAGGCCCAGATCACGTCGGTCGTAACAGGTCACATCGTCTCCCGGGGCAGTGGCTCGGCCCGACCACCGTCGCACCCCCACCGCCGGCCCGGCGCGCCACCGGTCGCCGTTCGGGTGACGCGGGTGGCGGGCTCCGGCGGCCGGTACGACGCTGGCAGGCATGACGATTCAGAGCACCCGTCTCAGCGACCCCGCCGTCCGCGCCTTCGTCACGGCCGTCAACAACCACGACCGGGACGGTTTCCTGTCCCTGCTGGCACCCGGTGCGACCATGGCGGACGACGGCTCCGAGCGCGATCTCACCGAGTGGATCGACCGGGAGATCTTCTCCTCCCACGGGCACCTAGAGGTCGACAACGAGTCCGGCGGCGGCCGCCGCCTCCTCGCCCGCTACAGCAACGACACCTGGGGCGAGATGCGCACCCGGTGGTCCTTCACCGTCGACGACGACGGCCGCATCTCCCGCTTCGAGACCGGCCAGGCCTGACCGTCCGGGGCTACCGGGCGGGGTCCTCGTCGTAGGCCCGCCGGGCCCGCTCGACCTCGCCCAGGTGGGCCGAGGCCCACTCGGAGAGGTGCGCGAAGAGCGGCGCGAGGCTGAGGCCCAGCTCGCTGATCTCGTACTCGACCCGGGGCGGAACCTCCGGGTGGTACGTGCGCACGACCAGGCCGTCGCGCTCCAACTGCCGCAGCCGCTGCGTCAGCACCTTCGGGGTGACCCCGCCGATCCGCCGTTGCAGCTCGACGAAGCGCTGTCGGCCGTACGTGTGCAGCGTCCACAGGACCGGGGTGGTCCACCGGCTGAACACGATGTCCACGACCGGGCTGACGGGACAGGCGAGTTCCGGGTCGGTCCCGGCTGCCGCCGTCCGCATCGCGCTCCCCGCCATGCGCACTCCTCCAGGGTAGTCACTATCTCCTAGGTACCTACTATACCGACGCTGTTAGCGTCCTCACCACACCGAGACAACAGGGGAGTTGTTCATGTTCGTGGTGACCGGGGCAACCGGAAACGTCGGCCGGGAACTCGTCCGCGCCCTCGCGGCGGACGGCGAGCGGGTGACCGCCACCTCCAGGGCGGTCTCGGCCGCCGACGTACCGGAGGGCGTGCGACACCTGCGCGCGGACCTCACCGACGCCGACAGCCTGCGCGAGGTCTTCGCCGGCGCCGACGCGCTGTTCCTGCAGAGCGGGGGAGCCAGTGCGCGCCTGCTGGACCCGCACGGCATCCTCGACGCCGCCAAGACCGCCGGGATCGGACGCGTCGTCCTGCTGTCCTCGCAGGGAGTCGTCACCCGGCCGGAGTCGGCCTCGCACGGCCGGGTGGCGCGGGCCATCGAGGACGCCGTACGGCAGTCGGGCCTGGACTGGACGGTCCTGCGCCCCGGCGGCTTCCACTCCAACGCCCTCGCCTGGGCCGAAGCGGTGCGCACCCGGCGGACCGTCGCCGCGCCGTTCGGCGACGTGGGCCTGCCCACGATCGACCCGGCCGACATCGCCGACGTGGCCGCGGTGACCCTGCGCGGGGCGGAACACCACGGCCGCGCCTACGAGTTGACCGGACCCGCCCTCACCACGCCCCGGCAGCGGGCCGAGGCGATCGGCGAGGCGGTCGGCGAACCGGTGCGCTTCGTGGGGCAGACCCGGGACGAAGCCCGCGCGCAGATGCGGCAGTTCATGCCCGAGGAGGTGGTCGACACCACGCTCGACATCCTGGGCGCCCCCACCCCCGGGGAGCTCCGGGCCGGCCTCGGCGTCGAGGACGTCACCGGCCGTCCGCCGCGCCCCTTCGCCGACTGGGCGCGCCGTCACGCCGCGCTGTTCCGGTAGGAACCGGCGGACGCCCGCGCGGTGAGGAGCCACGGAGAGTGACGGGGGACCCGGAGGGAAAACGTTCCCTCCGGGTCCCCCACACCGCCGGCGGTCCGGAAGCGAGTGGCCTGGTTCACATGGCGTACCGGACCCACCACCGACACGATGGTCCTTGTCACCGGCAGGCCGAAGGGATCGAGCATGTTCCGCAAGGTGCTGGTCGCCAACCGCGGCGAGATCGCGATCCGGGCGTTCCGCGCGGGCTACGAACTGGGCGCCCGAACCGTCGCCGTCTTCCCGCACGAGGACCGCAACTCGCTGCACCGCCTGAAGGCCGACGAGGCGTACGAGATCGGCGAGCCGGGACATCCGGTGCGGGCCTACCTCTCCGTCGAGGAGATCGTCCGCGCCGCGCGCCGCGCGGACGCCGACGCCGTCTACCCGGGCTACGGATTCCTGTCCGAGAACCCCGAACTGGCCAGGGCCTGCGAAGAGGCCGGCATCACCTTCGTAGGACCCGGCGCCGACACCCTGGAGCTGACCGGCAACAAGGCCCGCGCCGTGGCCGCCGCCCGCGAGGCCGGCGTACCGGTGCTCGGCTCCTCGGCGCCCTCCACCGACGTCGACGAACTCGTCCGCGCCGCCGACGGCATCGGCTTCCCCGTGTTCGTCAAGGCGGTCGCCGGCGGCGGCGGACGCGGCATGCGCCGCGTCGAGGACCCCGACCGGCTCAGGGAGGCCGTCGAGGCGGCCTCCCGGGAGGCGGCGTCCGCGTTCGGCGACCCCACGGTGTTCCTGGAGAAGGCCGTCGTCGAACCCCGTCACATCGAGGTGCAGATCCTCGCCGACGGGCAGGGCGACGTCATCCACCTGTTCGAGCGGGACTGCTCGGTGCAGCGCCGCCACCAGAAGGTGATCGAACTCGCACCCGCCCCGAACCTCGACCCCGCGCTGCGCGACCGCATCTGCGCCGACGCGGTGAACTTCGCCCGCCGGATCGGCTACCGCAACGCCGGCACGGTGGAGTTCCTCCTCGACCGGGACGGCAACCACGTCTTCATCGAGATGAACCCGCGCATCCAGGTCGAACACACGGTCACCGAGGAGGTCACCGACGTCGACCTGGTGCAGGCGCAGTTGCGTATCGCCACCGGCGAGACCCTCGCCGACCTCGGCCTGTCCCAGGAGACCGTCACCCTGCGCGGCGCCGCGCTGCAGTGCCGCATCACCACCGAGGACCCCGCCAACGGCTTCCGCCCCGACACCGGCCGCATCAGCGCCTACCGCTCACCCGGCGGCTCCGGTATCCGCCTGGACGGCGGAACCACCCACGCCGGTACGGAGATCAGCGCCCACTTCGACTCGATGCTGGTGAAGCTCACCTGCCGGGGCCGGGACTTCGGCGCCGCGGTCGGCCGGGCCCGGCGCGCGGTGGCCGAGTTCCGCATCCGCGGCGTCGCCACCAACATCCCCTTCCTCCAGGCGGTCCTGGACGATCCGGACTTCCAGGCCGGACACGTCACCACGTCCTTCATCGAGCGGCGCCCGGAACTGCTCACCTCCCGCCACTCCGCCGACCGCGGCACCAAACTGCTCACCTACCTCGCCGACGTCACGGTGAACAAGCCGCACGGCGAACGGCCCCGGCTGATCGACCCGCTCACCAAGCTGCCGCCGCTGCCCGCCGGCGAACCGCCGGCCGGCTCCCGGCAGCGGCTCGCCGAACTCGGCCCCGACGGCTTCGCCCGCCGGCTGCGCGACGCACCGGCCATCGGCGTCACCGACACCACGTTCCGCGACGCCCACCAGTCGCTGCTCGCCACCCGGGTTCGCACCAAGGACCTCCTCGCCGTTGCCCCCGTGGTGGCGCACACCCTGCCCCAGCTGCTCTCCCTGGAGTGCTGGGGCGGCGCCACGTACGACGTCGCCCTGCGCTTCCTCGCCGAGGACCCCTGGGAGCGGCTGGCCGCCCTGCGGGAGGCCGTGCCCAACATCTGCCTCCAGATGCTGCTGCGCGGCCGCAACACCGTCGGCTACACCCCGTACCCGACCGAGGTGACCGACGCCTTCGTGCAGGAGGCGGCGGCCACCGGCATCGACATCTTCCGCGTCTTCGACGCGCTCAACGACGTCTCGCGGATGCGGCCCGCCATCGACGCCGTACGCGAGACCGGCACGGCCGTCGCCGAGGTGGCCCTGTGCTACACCGCCGACCTGTCCGACCCGTCCGAGCGGCTCTACACCCTCGACTACTACCTGCGCCTGGCCGAGCGGATCGTCGAGGCGGGCGCGCACGTCCTGGCCGTCAAGGACATGGCCGGACTGCTGCGGGCCCCCGCCGCGGCGACCCTCGTGTCGGCCCTGCGCCGGGAGTTCGACCTGCCGGTCCACCTGCACACCCACGACACCGCCGGCGGCCAGCTCGCCACCTACCTCGCCGCGATCCAGGCCGGCGCGGACGCGGTCGACGGAGCCGTGGCCTCGATGGCGGGCACCACCTCCCAGCCCTCCCTGTCGGCGATCGTCGCCGCGACCGACCACTCCGAGCGCCCCACCGGACTGGACCTGACGGCCGTCGGCGACCTGGAGCCCTACTGGGAGAGCGTCCGCAAGGTCTACGCCCCCTTCGAGGCGGGCCTCGCCTCGCCGACCGGCCGCGTCTACCACCACGAGATCCCCGGCGGGCAGCTCTCCAACCTGCGCACCCAGGCGATCGCGCTGGGCCTCGGCGACCGCTTCGAGGACATCGAGGCGATGTACGCCGCCGCCGACCGGATGCTCGGCCGCCTGGTGAAGGTCACCCCCTCGTCGAAGGTGGTCGGTGACCTGGCCCTGCACCTGGTGGGCGCGGGCGTCTCCCCGGAGGACTTCGAGGAGGAGCCGGACCGGTTCGACATTCCGGACTCCGTCATCGGCTTCCTGCGCGGCGAGCTGGGCACCCCGCCCGGCGGCTGGCCCGAGCCGTTCCGCAGCAGGGCCCTGCGGGGCCGCGCCGAACCCAAACCCGTCCGGGAGCTGACCGCCGACGACCGCGCGGGCCTGGCGAAGGACCGCCGGCCGACCCTCAACCGCCTCCTCTTCCCCGGCCCCACCCGGGAGTTCGAGACGCACCGCCAGACCTTCGGCGACACCAGCGTCCTGGACAGCAAGGACTTCTTCTACGGGCTGCGCCCCGGCACGGAGTACAGCGTCGACCTCGACCCCGGTGTGCGGCTGCTCATCGAACTGCAGGCGGTGGGCGACGCCGACGAGCGGGGCATGCGCACCGTGATGTCCACCCTGAACGGCCAGTTGCGGCCGATCCAGGTCCGCGACCGGTCGGCGGCCTCCGACGTCCCGGCCACCGAGAAGGCCGACCGCTCCGACCCCGGCCATGTCGCGGCCCCGTTCGCCGGTGTGGTGACCCTCGCGGTCACCGAGGGCGACGAGGTGGCGGCCGGCGCCACGGTGGCCACCATCGAGGCGATGAAGATGGAGGCTTCGATCACCGCCCCGAGGTCCGGCACCGTCACCCGGTTGGCCATCAACCGCATTCAGCAGGTGGAGGGCGGCGACCTCATCGTGGAACTCGCCTGAGCCCGCGCGGGCCGGTGGGGCCGGACCCGGACCGCCCCGTCGGCGGCGCGGCGGATGGAGTCCGGCTCCATGCCGGGAACACAGAAATCACGTGGCTCCGCGAACGGGCTGTGGGCCGCCTCCGCACTGGCCGCGTGCGCGGGGGTGTTCACCTGGCTGCTCGGGTGGCTGACGGCCGGGGTGTCGGAGCCGGACGAGCGCTGCGCCCACGGAACGGTGGGCCCCGGGGGCGACTTCCGGGTGGAGCGGAGCAGCTTTCCGCCGGAGGTCCGCTGTGTGTTCGCCGACGGCTCCACGGTCTCCGCGGGTGACTTCTTCGGCTGGGTGCTGTGGGTGTGCGTCGTGGTCGCCGCGGCCTGCGCCGTCCTGGCGCCGGTCCGCGAGTTCGCCGGGCTGCGCCAGGAGCGGGCCGTGGTCCGGTTCGGGATTCTCACCGTCGTCTGCCTGACGGTGCTGGCGCTCCTGTGCGTGGTCGTGCCGGCCGTCCTGGCCCCGCCCGGCCGCGATCCGCTGTCCGTCTGTTCGGCGCTCACCACGGGCGTCCACGAGCGCGCCTTCGAGGTACGGCGGTCGGTGTTCCCTCCGCAGACGACGTGCGTCTGTCCGAGCGGCGTCACCCACGACCTGGTTCCCGCGTGGTGGGGGACGACGACCTGGGGCGTGCCGGCCGCCGTGACGATCGCCCTCCTCGGACCGGCGCGGGCGGTGCGACGGCACGGCTGGAGACCACCGGGCCGGCGTTCTCCGGCAGCGGCTGCCCGCTCGGCGCGGGACACGTAGATTGTGCGTTGGCCAAAGCATTCCCTGACGGATGACGGACGGTACCCATGACCGACCCGGCGACGGCGCCCGGATCAGCGCAGCAGAAGATCGACACCTCGGTGCCGCACTCGGCCCGGATCTGGAACTACTGGCTGGGCGGGAAGGACAACTACCCCGTCGACGAGGAGGCCGGCGACGCCTACACCGCCGTCTTCCCCGGGATCGTCACCATCGCCCGCAGCAGCCGCGCCTTCCTGCGCCGCACCATCACCTACCTGGCGGGCGAGGTGGGCGTCCGGCAGTTCCTGGACATCGGGACCGGGCTGCCGACGGCCGACAACACCCATCAGGTCGCCCAGCGGATCGCCCCCGAGTCGCGGATCGTCTACGTCGACAACGACCCGATGGTCCTGGCCCACGCCCGCGCCCTGCTCTACTCCACCCCCCAGGGGGCGACCGCGTACGTGGACGCCGACGTCCTGGACCCCGACCGCATCCTGGAGGCCGCCGCGCGGACGCTGGACCTCAAGCGTCCCACCGCCCTCATCCTCAGCAACATCCTGGGCCACATCGCCGACTACGACCAGGCGCGTTCCGTCGTCACCCGGCTGATGGCCGCGCTGCCGTCCGGGAGCTACCTCTCCGTCAACGACGGCTCGCGCGGCGTCGACCCCGTCTTCGAGCGGGCCCAGGACGCCTACAACGAGAGCGGCGCCGTGCCCTACAACCTGCGCACCGTCGACCAGATCACGGCGTACTTCGAGGGTCTCGACCTCGTCGAGCCCGGTGTCGTCTCCGTCCCGCTGTGGCGCCCGGACAGCGACACCCCCGCCCCGGAACCCATCGGCGAGCACGGCGGTCTCGCCCGCAAGCCCTGACGTAATTCGCTGGACAACGCCGGTTCCGACGGCGAGCGTTGACGGAATGGAACAAGGAGACATCTGGGACGCCGACGTCGCCCTGCGCTATGACACGCCCGGTACCGGAATGTTCGCGCCCGAGGTGCTGGGACCGACCGTGGACCGCCTCGCCCGGCTCGCCGAGGGCGGGGCGGCCCTCGAGTTCGCCATCGGGACGGGCCGGGTGGCCGTTCCGCTCGCCAGGCGGGGAGTGCCCGTCACCGGGATCGAGTTGTCCCCGTCGATGGCCGAGCGGCTGCGGACCAAGGCCGACGAGGACACCATCCCCGTGATCATCGGCGACATGGCGACCACCACCGCGCCGGGGGAGTACACCCTGGTCTACCTCGTCTACAACACCATCGCCAATCTGCTCACCCAGGCCGAGCAGGTCGCGTGCTTCCGCAACGCCGCCCGTCACCTCGGCCCCGGCGGACGGTTCGTGGTCGAACTCTGGGTTCCCGAGCTGCGCAAGCTGCCGCCGGGTCAGCCGGCCGTGGTCTGCCGGTCCGATCCCGGGTACATCCTCCTGGACACCTACGACACCCTCCGCCAGCACGTCGTGTCCCATCACTTCCACTTCGACGGCACCAGGCAGGCCGAGCTGTTCCGCACCCCGCACCGCTACATCTGGCCGGCCGAGCTCGACCTCATGGCACAACTGGCCGGTTTCGAGCTGGAGTCCAGGCACGCGGACTGGGACGGCACCGCGTTCACCGCCGAGTCGCGCTCCCACGTGTCCGTCTACCGCCTCCCGCCCTCCCCGTAACCGCGCACCGGTTCCCCAACTCACCCATTACATCGATGAATACTGCCCACCGGAAGGACTTTGAACTCATCGAGTACAAAGTCTGGACGGGTTGAGCAGAAGTCTCCTAGCGTGTCGCCGCAACCGCTGGCGTTTCGCCACTCGGCACCGGAGTCATCCGGCCCTCCGGTCGACACAGCAGGAGGAAGCATGGACGCACGGCTGTACCGGCGCGCCCGAAGATCCCTGACAGGACTGGTCGTCGGCGCGTTCGTCGCGGGCGGACTCTGGGGAGCCCCCCTGGCGACGGCCCGGCCGGGCTCCGCGGCACAGGCGGACGTGCCGCCCCAGGAGCCCGGCGTCACCCTGCGCGTCTTCGACGTGCAGGTCCCGCTCGAGAAGATCTGCACGCTCAAGCCCGGACAGACCCCCAACGTCGACAAGTTGATGCCGACCGTCGACTGGAGCACGACCGGCGACTTCGGCGGGTTCAACGACAACTTCGTCACCCAGGTCACCGGCAACGTCCATGCGCCGGCCGACGGTTCGTACACCTTCCGGCTCTCCAGCGACGACGGCTCACGCCTGCTGATCGACGACCAGCTGGTCATCGACCACGACGGGCTGCACGGTGCCGAACCCAAGGACGGCACGGTCCAGCTCACCGAGGGTATGCACTCGTTGCGCATCGACCACTTCGAGCGCGGCGGCGACCAGGTGCTCAACCTCGCCTGGCAGCCGCCGGGCGCCGAGGGATTCGCGACGGTGCCGAACTCGGCGCTGAGCACCGACGCCGGCGTGGTCCGCGTCACCGCCCCGGGCCGCAAGGAGTGCGAGGGCTTCCGGGACTCGCCGGGCGACGGCCTCCCGCTCAACTCGGTGCGCCCCGACCACACCCTCACCGACCTGCGCCCCGAGGGCTTCCAGCCGCAGGTCACCGGCATGGACTGGCTGCCCGACGGCCGTCTGGTGGTGAGCACCTGGGGCGGCACCGACAACACCGCCGGTGAGGTCTACGTCATGGACGAGGTCACCGGCACCACGGGCCCGGACAAGGTGAAGGCCACGAAGATCGCCGAGGGCCTCAAGGAGCCGATGGGCCTCAAGGTCGTCGACGGCACCATCTTCGTCTCCCAGAAGCACGAGTTGACGGAGCTGGGCGACAGCGACGGCGACGGCTTCATGGACGAGTCCAGGACGATCGCCACCTGGCCCTACGGCGGCAACTTCCACGAGTTCGCCTTCGGACTGCTGTACAGCAAGGGCTACTTCTACCTGAACCTGTCCGTCGCCATCAACTACGGCGGCGCCACCACGGACCCGCAGCCCGCACCGGGCCGCGGCGCGACCATCAAGGTCAACAGGAAGACCGGCAAGGTGAGTTACATCGCCGGCGGCCTGCGCACCCCGAACGGCATCGGCTGGGGCCCCGGCGGCGGCATCTTCGCCACCGACAACCAGGGCGGCTGGCTCCCCTCGTCGAAGCTGGTCCACATCAAGCAGGACCGCTTCTTCAACCACTACACCAACCCCGCGGGTCCCTTCGACTCCGAGCCGGTGACCCAGCCGGTGCTCTGGCTCCCGCAGAACGAGATCGCCAACTCGCCCAGCAACCCGATCTACCTGACCAAGGGCAGGTTCAAGGGGCAGATGCTGTTCGGCGACGTCACCTACGGCGGTCTCCAGCGTGGCTACCTGGAGAAGGTCAAGGGCCAGTACCAGGGCGCGGTCTTCCGCTTCACCCAGGGCCTCGAAGCCGGCGTCAACCGGATCACCATGGGCCCCGACGGCGCGATCTACGCCGGCGGTCTGGGCGCGGACGGCAACTGGGGCCAGGAGGGCAAGCTCAGGTACGGCCTCCAGAAACTGACGCCGAACGGCGGCAACACCTTCGACATCCAGGCCATGCGGGTGAAGAAGGGCGGCTTCGAGCTGGAGTACACCCAGCCGCTCTCCGAGGAGACCGCTGACAACCTTGTCAGCCACTACGAGGCCCAGCAGTGGCGCTACACCCCGACGCGCGACTACGGCGGTCCCAAGATCGCCGAGGAGACCCTGAAGGTGACGTCGGCCGAGCTGTCGCGCGACCGCAAGAAGGTGACCCTGGGCATCGAGGGGCTCAAGCCGGGCCGCGTCGTCCACCTCCGCTCCCCGCGCCCGTTCAGCTCGGCGTCCGGCGAGACCCTGTGGAGCACGGAAGCCTGGTACACGCTCAACGCCATGCCGGGCAAGCAGCCCGAACAGGGCCCGCTGTACGAGGCCGAGGAGGCGTCCCTCACCGGCGCGGCCGGCATCAACACCGACCACCGGGGCTACTCCGGCAGCGGCTTCGTCGACCGGTACGGCACCCAGGGCGCCACGACGACCTTCGACGTCGAGGTGCGCAAGAGCGGGACGTATGACGTGGGGCTGCGCTACTCCAACGGCCCGGACCCCTTCCGGGGCACCAAGTCCCTCTCCCTGTACGTCAACGGCAAGAAGGTGAAGCAGACCGAGTTCCGCAGCACCGGCGACTGGGACACCTGGTCGACGCAGACCGAGGAACTGAGGCTGAAGGCCGGGCACAACAGCATCGCCTACCGCTATGACGAGGGCGACACCGGCCACGTCAACCTCGATCTCCTCAGCGTCGACCGGCACGGCAGGGCGGTCGACCTGTTCGACGGTGACGGCCTTGACCGGTGGCAGCACACCGACGGACGCCCGGTCGAGTGGCCGGTCACCGACGGCGCCATGGAGGTCTGCTGCGGGGACATCCGCACCAAGAACAGCTACGACGACTTCAAGCTGCACGTGGAGTACTGGCTGCCTCAACTGCCCCCGGACGTGACCGGTCAGGACCGCGCCAACAGCGGGGTCTACCTCCAGGACCGCTATGAACTCCAGATCCTGGACTCCTACGGCGACACCACGCTCGACACCAACGAAGCGGGAGCGATCTATCTGAAGAAGGCCCCTGACGTGAACGCCGCCAGAGCGCCCGAGACCTGGCAGTCGTACGACATCGTCTTCCACGCGGCGCGCTACGACCCCGAGGGGAACAAGACGTCGGACGCGCGGGTCACCGTGGTGTGGAACGGCAAGAAGATCCACGACGACGTGACCATCGACAGTCCGACGGGCGGCGGGATCGCCGAGGGTCCCGCGGCCGGAGCCGTCCGGCTGCAGGACCACGGCAACAAGGTCCGTTACCGCAACATCCGCATCGAACCGCTGAGTTAGCGCACGGCGGCCGGGTCCGGTGTCCTGTCGTCCGGCGCGGACGGCAGGACACCGGACGCCTCGTCCGCCGAGGCGCGCCGGGCACGGAGCCCGGCCCGCCCGTCCGGGTGCTCTCGCCCGCCGCGTACGCCCGTCCGGGCGTCAGGCCCGCACCCGACGGGCTCGCCGTGAACGCCGGCCCCGAGCCGCTGGGGGTGACCGCGCCGACGACGGGGCCGAGCGCGAAGTCGAGGGCGCGGGGCACGCTGTCCAGCGCCCCGGCCGTCACCGAGCCGATGCGGCCGGGGTGAAACCGGTGCGTTCAGCGGGGGAGGGACGGCGAACGAGCCCGGTCCTGGGTCGGTGACGGCCGTCCGGGAGAACGGCGGACAGCCGGTCACCGTCGGGACGCACCCGGCGAGGAAGCATGCGCCGAGGGCGAAGGAGAGCATGCCCCGTGCCCCGTCGGGCGGCCCGCCCCGGAGACCGTCGTCCCCCTGAGTATCCCCGTCGACCGCCCGGTAGGGGCCGAGGACCGTCGGCTCACCGTGCACGCCGCACCGCACGTGGAGCGGCGGACGAGGAACAGCCCCCGAACGCCCGGAGGGCGAGTGTCAGTGCCCGGTGGCACGCTGAGGTCAAAGGGAATCTGCGAAAGGACATCGCGGTGATCACCACTGACTTCGCCCCCGGCTCCCCCTGCATGCTCGACCTCGGCTCCCCCGACGTCCGGGCCGCCGCGGCCTTCTACGGCGCGGTCCTCGGCTGGGACTACGAGCCCATGGGGGACGGGGAGGACATGGAAGGCGGGATGCTCCGCAAGGACGGCAAGATGGTCGCCGGGCTGGGCAGGCTCACCGAGGAGGGCGCCCGTCCGGCCTGGATGATCTACTACACCGTCGCCGACGCGGACGCCACGACCCAGGCGGTGGAGCGCGCGGGCGGCACCGTGCGGGTGGCGCCGATGGACCTCGAGCAATGGGGCCGGATGGCACAGTACAGCGACCCCCTGGGCGGCCAGTTCGCCGTCTGGCAGCCGGGGGAGAGCAAGGGCGTCGACCTGGTGGACCAGCCGGGCTCGCTGTCCTGGACCGAGCTGTACACGAGCGACGCGGCGGCCGCGAAGGAGTTCTACGGCGGTGTCCTCGGCTGGCGGTTCAGCGACATGGAGATGCCGGGCGGCGAGGGCACCTACACCCTGATCACCCCGGCCGGACTGCCCGAGGAACGGATGCACGGCGGTCTCATGGAGGTCGGCGAGGAGGATCTCGCCCTGGCGGGCGGACGGCCGTACTGGCACCCGGTCTTCCACGTCACCGACTGCGACGCCGCGGTGGCCGAGGTCACCGCGAACGGCGGAAGCGTGCGGACGGGGCCGGTCGACGCGGAGGGCGTCGGCCGCCTGGCCGTCTGCCTCGACCCCTTCGACGCGGACTTCGTGGTGCTCACCCCGGCCGAGAGCTGAACGCCGGGGACGCCGGGCCGGCCGTCACCGGGCCGGCCGCCGCGCGTACACCTCGATCTCGATCTTCATCCGGGGGTCGGCGAGACCGCACACGAGCATGGTGGCGGCCGGCCGGACGTCGCCGAAACAGCGGCGCAGAACCGGCCAGCAGGGCTCGAAGTCGGCCCGGTCGGGCAGCAGATAACGCACCCGCACCACATCGGCGAAGGTGCACCCCGCCTCGGTCAGCGCGGCCCCGATGTTGCGCAGGCACTGCTCGGCCTGCTCCACCACGTCGTCGGAGATGGTCATGGTGGCGTAGTCGAACCCGGTCGTCCCGGACACATGCACCTCGTCGCCGTGGACCACGGCGCGGGCATAACCGATCTGCTCCTCGAACGTCGAGCCGCTGAGGACCGTACGTCGTTCCGTCATGCGCCGCACGCTAGGTGACCAGCCCCGATACGTCCAATACGGCAGCGGTACCTCGACGCGGAGCTGGACATCCGCGAGACGACCACCGCACCGCGGATCACCGCCCTGCACGAGAAGGCGATCGACATCGGCCTGCCGCGCGAGCCGCCCACGGACGAGACCGGACTCGGCTTCGAGACCGTCCTGACCGAGCCGTTCGTGGCCGTCCTGCCCGCGGCCCACCCGCTCGCCGCCCGGCGGACCGTGGACGTGGTCCGGCCGGCGGACTCGCCGTTCGTGCCCCTGCCCCGCGCCGCGAGTCCACGGCTCCACGACCGGATCACCGGCCGGTGCGTCCGGGAGGATTTCCCCCCGGACCGTCCAGCACGCGGTGGAATGGCAGACCGTCCGCGCCCTGGTGGAAACCGGCCTCGGTGCCTCCCCGGCCCCGGCGAGCATCCGGCGCATCCGCCTCCAGGGCGTCGCCTTCCGCGCCGTGGCGCCCGGCACCGCCCGCACCCGGGTCGCCGTCGCCTGGCGGGCGGGCGGGCGGACGGACGGCCCCGGCCCCCTGGTCGCCGACCTCCTGGCCACGGTCGGCCGGGAGCCGCGGGGCGACGTCTAGCCGGCCGGGTGCAGCTCCCTCAGCGCGTCCAGCACTTCCTGGTCGGTGACCTGGTGGAAGTCGTCGTACCACTCGCCGACCGACCGCACCTGCCGCGGCTGGTACAGGGAGACCACGTCGTCGGCCTCGTCCCGCAGCGCCGCGGCGGTGGCGTGGCCGCACACCGGCACCGCCAGGATCAGACGCAGGGGATCGCCGCGCCGGAGGTGCCGCAGGGCAGCGCGGGCGGTGATGCCCGTGGCCAGCCCGTCGTCCACGACCACGATGCTGTGACCGCCGACCTCCGGTGCGGGGCGCCCGCCGCGGTAGACCCGCTCCCGCCGGTGCAGCTCGACCCGTGCCCGGGCCACCTCCGGGCCGAGTTTGTCCTCCGAGAGGTCCATGGCCCGCATCCCCGTACGGTCGAACACCGGGGGGTCGTCCCCGGCGATCGCCCCGATGCCCACCTCGGGGGACCCGGGAACCCCGATCCTGCGGACCACGAGCACATCCAGCGGAACCTGCATCGCCCGGGCGATCTCCGCCCCGACCGGGACGCCACCGCGCGGCAGCGCCAGCACGGTCACATTCGCGAGATCGCCGCTGCTCGCCCACTCCAGCATCCTGACGGCCAGCTCCTGCCCGGCATGCGCACGGCTCTGGAATCGCACGGCTCGCTCCCTTCCTCGGCCACGGATGCCGGGTAACCGGCATCGGCCCCCACTCACCTGGGGATGCCACGGCGACGAGCCGCGTACCGCTGCGCCGCGCGCCGTGGAACGTGCCCGCCGCCCGCGGCACAGTGGAGAGGTGAACGCACACGACGAGAACACCCTGGCCCGGGCCCGCGTGGCGACCAGGCTGCCGGCCCAGGACCTCGACCGGGCCCGGCGCTCCTACGCCGAACGGCTCGGCCTGGAACCCGTCGACGAACGGCCCGGCGGACTCCTCCACCGGTGCGCGGGCGCGGATTTCGTGCTCTTCCGGTCGACGGGAGCCTCCTCGGGGACCTTCACCCAGATGGCGTTCGAGGTCGACGACATCGAAGGCGTGGTGGCGGAACTCGAACGGCGCGGCGTGGTGTTCGAGGACGTCGACGTGCCCGGGCTCCGCACCACCGACGGCATCGCCGACATCGAGGGCAACTACCCGAGCAAGGGTGCCCGCGCCGAACGCGGAGCCTGGTTCCGCGACAGCGAGGGCAACCTGCTGGGTGTCGGTGAGCCGGTCGTGTGAGGAACGCCGGTGCCTTCAGCGGTCCTGGGACAGGCGCAGGAGGTCGGCGAAGGTGCCGGCGGCGTGGACGAGGTCGTCGTAGGTGCCGTGTTCGGTGATCCGCCCCTTCTCCATGACGACGATGTGATCGGCGATCCTGGTGTTCTCCAGGCGGTGCGTGACGACGATGGTGATGCGGTTGCCGGAGATCGCCTTGATCCTCTCGAAGATGCCGTGTTCGCCGCGCGGGTCCATCTGCGAGGTGGGCTCGTCGAGGATCAGCAGGGGCGGGCGGCGGTACAGGGCCCTGGAGCAGGCCAGGCGCTGCCACTGGCCGCCGGAGAGTTCGGCACCGCCGAAGACCTCGCGGGCCAGGAGGGTGTCGAGTCCGGCGGGCAGGTCCTCGACGGCGTCGCGCATACCGACCGCGTCGACCGCCTCCCACACCTCCCCGTCGTCGAGGCTCCTCGGCTGCCCCAGCGTCACGTTCTCCCGCACCCGCAGCGGCCACTGGGCGAAGATCTGCGGCACCAGGCCGGTGCACTCCCACACCGTGGCCGGATCGACGTGGGCGATGTCGACGCCGTCCCAGGTGACCCGGCCCTTGTCCGCGAGGTAGATGCCGGTGATCAGCCGGGTCAAGGTGCTCTTGCCGGAGCCGTTCACGCCGACCACGGCGAGGATCTCCCCCCGCCGCAGGGTCAGCGAGACACCGTCGACGGCGGGCCTGTCCTTGCCGGGGTACCGGTACGTGACCTCGTCCAGCCGGATCTCCTCCACCGGGGCCCGGACGGCCTCCGGGCCCCGCTGGGGCGCCCGCGCGGCGGCGTCGTCGAAGAACGCCTGCATGTCGCTGAGGTACAGACTGGTGTGGAACACCGCCGCTCCGTTGACGACGACCTGGGACAGCGCCGCCAGGGTCGTCTGGACCGCGACGACGGCCGTGGCCGCGACGGCCGGCGCGATCCGCCCGGTGACGGCCAGCCAGGCGAGCATCCCCCAGGTGGCGGCCAGGAACGCCCCACCGGCGACGGAGGACAGCAAGGCGATGCGCAGGGTCCGGGGAGCGGCGGCCAGGGACCGCCGGTCGACCCGCTCCGACAGGGCGCGGTACCAGTACAGGAGGTAGTCGGTCATGCCGTTGGCGCGGACCTCGTCCGCGTACTTCGGCGTGGTCGCCCACCAGCGGGTCATCCCGCGCACGTTGCGGTCGGCGACGTTCGCGTAGTGGATCTCGTAGTCGACGCGCGCGGTGAGGACGGCTCCCACGCCGGCCGGGGCCACGGCCAGCAGGAGCAGCGGCAGCATGAGGGGATTGAGCACGGACAGGACACCGCCGGCCGTGACCATCCTGATCAGCGCGGCCATGAAGCGCTGGGCGTCCATGACCATCACGTGCGTGCGCATCACGCCCATCTCGGCCGCCTCCTGGCGGTCGGAGAAGCCGTCCGTGGCGTACGCCGCGGCCTCGACCCGGCAGACGGCCTCGACCAGCGCCGAGTCGGTCTCCGTCGTCAGCCGGGGCGTGATCCGCCGCTCGGCGTACATGGCCAGGGCCGCCGCCGCGCGGGTGACGGCGCTCGCCGCCGCGACGACGACGAGCGCGGGGAGCGCCCGGTGCAGACGGTCCGCGACCGTGCCCGCCCCGAGGATCGGGCCCATGGCCCTCGCCGTGGCCGCCAGCAGCACCGCCGCGGACACGCCGGTGACCAGCTGGCAGGTGAGGAGCAGGACTACGGCCCGACGGTCGGTCCGCCACGCCATGGCGGTGATCCGGCGCAGGACGGAGGGGAGCTGGGAGCACAGGGAGCGGAAGCCGACCTGGCCGAGCGGGTTGACGGAGTAGTGGCCGGAGTACGTGATCTCGGCGGGCGGCGGGGGCGGGACGGCGCGGGTGTTCTTGGGGGTCAACGGCACTTCTCCCTGCCTGGTCGATGGCGTGAAGACGACGGCACGAGACTCAACGAGACAGGGAGCGATATCGAACACAGGTGTTTCGGACGAAGCGGATTCCGCGTGGGGCGCGGTGTCCGGGGGCGTGAGGAGCACCGGCCCTTGAGCGGCGGGGGTTCGTGTGCGGACCCTCGTGGCCGAAACGCCGACCGCCGATGCCCGTGCGACGGGTGGGGTTCCCGAGCGGCCCGTTCAGAGGCGCGGCGCCCCGGTCACCGACATCACCAGGGAGTACAGGGAGGTGGTGGCCGTGAGGAACAGGCGGTTGTTCTTCGGGCCGCCGAAGGCGATGTTGGAGACGGGCTCGGGCACGCGCAGCCTCCCGAGGAGGGTGCCGTCGGGGTCGTAGCAGTGCACGCCGTCGTCGAGGGCGGCGGCCCACAGGCGGCCCTCGTCGTCGAAGCGGATGTTGTCGAAGCGGATACCGCCCCGGCCCTCGGCGAAGACCTCGCCGTCGGACAGGGTGCCGTCCTCGCGGATGCCGTACACGTGGATCCGGGCGGCCCGCGAGTCGGAGACGTACAGCCGGCTCTCGTCGGGGGACAGGACGACCCCGTTGGGCCCCTCGAACCCGTCCGCGGCGAGGTGGACCTCCCCCGACAGCGGGTCGATCCGGTACACGTTGCACGCGCCGATCTCCGACTCGGCGCGATGGCCCTCGTAGTCGCTGGTGATGCCGAAGTCCGGGTCGGAGAACCAGATCGTGCCGTCGGAGCGCACGACGGAGTCGTTCGGGCTGTTCAGCCGCTTGCCGGCGTACCGGTCGGCGAGGACGGTCACGGTCCCGTCCGGTTCGGTGCGGGTGACGCGGCGGTTGCCCTGCTCGCAGGTGACCAGGCGGCCCTGCCGGTCGACGGTGTTGCCGTTGCTGTGACCGGCCGGGGTGCGGAAGACGCCGACGGTGCCGGTGGCCTCGTCCCAGCGCAGGATGCGGTCGTTCGGGATGTCGCTCCAGACCAGCTGGCGCCAGGCGGGCAGATACAGCGGCCCCTCCGCCCAGCGGCAGCCGTCGTACAGGACCTCCAGCCTGCTGTCGCCGTTCGCGCAGCGTCCGGTGCGGAAGCGGTCGTCCAGGATGTCGTACAGGCTGCTGCTCGGCATGGCGTCCCCTCGCTGGGAGTGATCGGAACTGAATTGTCGACCGTCGGCCGGCCGCACGGTCGTCGACACCGCGGAGCACACGGACGCGTCCACGGCGGCGGGCGCGGCCCGGCCTCGCACAGAGCACGGGCCGGGCACGGAGGAGGCCGCCTCACCGGCGACGGCCGCGTCCGGCCGCCCCGCCCCGCCTCGGCCCGGGCATGACGTCCGAGGTAATCGACCCGCTCCTTCCCCCTCCGGCAGGATCAGGCACATCCACCGAGACCCCGAGCCGGAATCCGGCCGCAGCCGCGAGGAGAGCGTCATGCCCACCCGTTTCCCCGCCACCACCGCGCAGGCCGACGCGGAGGCCACCCGGACCGTCGTGCGGGAGTTCCTCGCCGCCCGGTCGGCCGGGGACACCGGACGGCTCGTCGCGCTCTTCGCCGACGAGGTCGACTGGCTGCTCGCCGACAACCCCGCCGTCCCGTGGATCCGCCCCCGCTCCACCGCCGTCGAATGCGCGGCCCAGTTCACGGAGTTGATGGAGCACACCGTGCCCGAGGACGCGCGTGTCCGCGTCGACGCCTTCCTCGTCGACGGGAAGGACGCGGTCCTGACGGGGCATCTGTCGGGGAGGGTGCGGGCGACGGGACGGTCCTTCCAGGGCCCGTTCGCCCTGCGCCTCACCGTGGAGGGCGGCCGGATCACCCGTCACCACCTCTACGAGAACAGCCTGTCCATCGCCGAGGCCTGCGCCGCGCCCTGACGGCCGGGCGCGGGCCGGCGCCCGGCTCAGTCGAGGAGTTCGGCGACCAGGGCGGCGAACTCCTCCGGGGTGGCGATGCGGACGCCGAGCTGTTCGGCCTTCGCCCGCTTGGAACCGGCGCCCTCGCCCGCGACCACGAGGGCGGTCTTCTTGGAGACGCTGGAGGAGGAACGGCCGCCGGCCCGTTCGACGAGTTCGTTCATCTCGTTGCGGGAGAGCTTCTCCAGCTTCCCGGTCATCGCGCCGGTGACCACCACCGTCATCCCGGCCAGCGGGCCGCCTTCGGCCGGGGCGTCGGCCTCGGCACCCGCGGGCGGTGGCGGAGTGGCCCCGGGCTCCGTCATGTTGACGCCGACGGCGACGAGCTTGTCGATGAGCGGCGCGAGTTCGGCCAGCTCCACGACGATCGAGGGCGCCTTCTCCGCTCCGATGCCCTCGACCCGCTGCATCGACTCGGCGTCGGCCGCGCGGATGTGGTCCATGGTGGCGAAGTGGCGGGCGATGCGCCGTGACATGGATCTTCCGGTGCCCCGCACGCCCAGCGCGCACAGCACCCGTGACAGCGGCTGCTCCTTGGCCTTGGCGAGCGCGGCGAGCAGATTGTCGGTGCTGGTCTCGCCCATCCGCTCCAGGGCGAGCAACTGCTCGCGCCGCAGGGTGAACAGATCGGCGAGATCGGCCACCAGGCCCGCCTCGACCAGCTGCACCACACGGGTGGCGCCGAGGCCCTCGATGTCGAGCTGGTCGCGGCCGGCGGCGTAGGCGAGGGACGCGACGAGGTGGCAGTTGCGGCCCTGGGCGCACCGCCAGCGTTCCTCGCCGGTGTCGATGTCCGACCCGCAGCGCGGACACTGCGCCGGGAACTCGATCGGCCGCTCCTCACCCGTGCGCAGGTGGGCGACCGGCGCCTCGATGCGCGGGATGACGTCACCCGCGCGGTGGACCATGACGTGGTCGCCCAGGCGCAGGTCGCGGCGGGTGATGTCGGCCGGGTTGTGCAGGGTGGCGTAGGTGATGGTGGAGCCGTCGATGACGACCGGTTCGAGGACACCGCGCGGCGCGATGATCCCGGTGCGGCCGACGTTCCACTCCACCTCCAGCAGCCGGGTGATCTTCTCCACGGCCGGCAGCTTGTAGGCGATCGCCCAGCGGGGCGCGCGCGAGCCGTTCCCGGCGGCCCGCCGGTCGGCGGCGAGGTCGGCCTTGACGACGATCCCGTCGATGCCGAACGGCAGCTCGGCGCGGAGCGCGGCGATCTCCTTCACCCGGACCAGGACCTCCTCGGGCGTCTCGGCGACGACGTCCGGGACCGCCGTACGGGCGCTGGTGTGCACCCCGAGGTCGCCCGCCAGCGCCATCAGTTCGCTGTGCGCGAGCTCGTTCAGCTTCTCGGCGAGGACGGAGTCGGTGTCGGGCAGTGGCAGCAGTCCGTAGCCGAAGAACGTCATCGGCACCGTGTAGAGCCGCTCCTTCGCCCGCAGGGTGCCCGCCGCCGCGTTGCGCGGGTTGGCGAACGGCTGTCCGCCGTGCGAGGTGCGCACCTCGTTGGCGTACTCGAACTGGGCCGTCGTCATGAGGACTTCGCCGCGCACCTCCACGGTGACCGGCTCGTCCAGCTTCTCGGGCAGCCCCTCGACGGTGCCGATCGCGTGCGAGACGTCCTCCCCGGCCGTCCCGTCCCCGCGGGTGATCAGGCGGGTGAGGCGGCCGTCGCGGTAGCGGGCGGCGATCGCGAGCCCGTCCAGCTTCGGACCCACGCTGAAGCGCGTCGCCTCACGTCCGGTACGGCGGGACAGGGAGGCCGTCCAGGCGGTGAACTCCTCCGCGGAGAACACGTTGTCGAGGCTGAGCATCGGCACCGTGTGCGGCACGTCGCCCTCCACCGCCCCGCCGGCGACCTTCCCGGTGGGGGAGTCGGGGAGTATCCCGTCGGGATGCTCCGCCTCCCAGTCGGCGATCCCTCGTACCAGCCGGTCGTAGGTGTCGTCGTCCAGCGCCGAGGTGCCGCCCTCGTAGTAGGCGGCGGCCGCGCGTACGGCGTCCTCGACCGCCTGCGCGTAGGCGGCGGCATCCACGATCACTGCTGCAGGTGTTGTCATGCGTCGCATCTTGCCTCCCCCCACTGACAACGGGGTCCGACGGACATCACACTCGGCCCGTTTGCCTAAAGGTATTAGGTAGATGCACAATTGATTTAGTTTATGGAGAGGATGGCTATGGCAGCACGCGTAGGGCTGACGGCGGAACGCCTGACCAGAGCGGGGGCCGAACTCGCCGACGAGGTCGGCTTCGACCGGGTGACCGTCTCGGAGCTCGCCCGGCGCTTCGACGTCAAGGTGGCGAGCCTGTACTCCCACGTGAAGAACTCCCACGACCTCAGGACGCGGATCGCCCTGCTCGCGCTGGAGGAGCTCGCCGACCGTGCCGCCGAGGCCCTGGCCGGGCGGGCCGGCAAGGACGCCCTGACCGCGCTGGCGAACGTCTACCGCGACTACGCGCGGGAGCACCCCGGCCGTTACGCGGCCGCCCAGTTCCGGCTGGACCCCCAGGAGGCCGCGGGCAGCGCGGGGGTGCGGCACGCGCGGATGACCCGGGCCCTCCTGCGCGGCTACGACCTGACGGAACCGGACCAGACCCACGCGGTCCGCCTGCTGGGCAGCGTCTTCCACGGCTACGTCAGCCTGGAGATGGGCGGCGGGTTCAGCCACAGCGCCCCCGACACGCAGGAGACGTGGACCCGCGTCCTCGACGCGCTGGACGCCCTGCTGCGCAACTGGCCCGCGCCCTGACGGCGACCCCGGCGCCGTCCCCCCGTTCATCCACCCGCCCCGACAGACGGAACGAAGCGATGCCCCCCACCCCGCCCACCTGGACCACCACACCCATCACCGCGGACCTCGTGCGCGGCGCCCTCGACCTGGAGCACACCCCGAGGGGGGTGCTGCCCCACCGCCTGCCCTCCTGGGCCCGCGCCCGGAACACCGACGGACAGCTCGCCATGGCCGAGTCCCAGCCCTCCGGCGTACGCCTGGTCTTCCGCACCCGGGCGACCGCGATCGAACTCGACACCCTGCCCACCAAACGGGTCTACACCGGTGCCCCGCCCCGCCCGGACGGCCGCTACGACCTGCTCGTCGACGGACGTCCGGCCGGTCAGGCGACCGTGACCGGCGGCGACACCCTGACCATCGACATGAGCACCGGAATCGCCGAACACGGCACCGGCCCCGCCGGCACCCTCCGCTTCACCGGCCTGCCCGGGCGCGACAAGACCGTCGAGGTCTGGCTGCCGCACAACGAGACCACCGAACTCGTCGCCCTGCGCACCGACGCCCCCGTCGAGCCCGCGCCCGCCCGCGGACGCCGCACCTGGCTGCACCACGGCAGTTCCATCAGCCACGGCTCCGACGCCGCGAGCCCCACCACCACGTGGCCCGCGCTCGCCGCCGCACGGGGCGGTGTGGAACTGGTCAACCTGGGCTTCGGCGGCAGCGCCCTGCTCGACCCGTTCGTCGCCCGCACCCTGCGCGACACGCCCGCCGACCTGATCAGCGTCAAGATCGGCATCAACCTGGTCAACGCCGACCTGATGCGGCTGCGCGCCTTCACGCCCGCCGTGCACGGCTTCCTCGACACCGTCCGCGAGGGCCACCCCACCACACCGCTGCTGGTCGTCTCGCCGATCCTGTGCCCCATCCACGAGGACACACCCGGCCCCACCGCCTACGACTTCAGCCGGCTCGGTGAGGGCCGGCTCCTGTTCACCGCCACGGGTGATCCCGGGGAGCGGGCCGCGGGCAAGCTGACGCTCAACGTCATCCGCGACGAGCTGAAGCGCATCGTGACGCAACGCGCGGCCGAGGACCCGAACGTGCACTACCTCGACGGCCGTGACCTCTACGGCGAGGCTGACCACGCCGAACTGCCGCTGCCCGACCGGCTCCACCCCGACGCGGCCGCGCACCGCCGCATCGGCGAGCGCTTCGCCGCCCACGCCTTCGCGGCCGACGGCGGCCCGTTCACGCGGGCCGGGGAGTGACCTACTCGAAGAACTTGAGACTCCAGCCGGTGTCGGTGTTCGGCCCGGGGACGTTGGCGCGGCTGTAGGTGGTGTTCCCCCACCAGCAGAACGTGCCCGTGTACCAGTAGCGGTTCTCCCAGGTGTACGGCGTGCCCTTCGGCACCGCGTGGAACATCAGCGGGAACCTCGGCCCGGCGGGCGGGCTGGTGCCGATGTCGCCGTCGAGCAGGACGAAGCTGTGGTGGCCGGGTCCGTCGACGTGCAGCGTCGGATCCCAGCCGGCCATCATCGTGGCCCTGTGGGAGCCGAACAGGCAGCCGTTGGACTTGTACCAGTCCCACACGTACGTCGGGTCGCCGCCGGCCCGCAGCCGCAGGTCGGCCAGGCAGTACTGGTCGCTCCAGCTGCCGTTGGCGGAGTACACGATGTGCAGCTGCCCGTTCGGGTCCCTGATGGGCTCCGGGCCCTCGTTGATGAACGGGTTGCCGACCACGCGCTCCCAGCTCTCCCGGGGCTGCGAGATGATGTGCCGCGCACCGGTCGGCGTGGTCGGGCTGCTCATCCGGGCGATGTACAGGTTCTGCTCGACGTCGGTGTCCCCGGCCCAGCCGGACCAGACGAACCAGCGCTGCCCGTTGAAGGTGAACAGGGTTCCGTCGATGGCCCACTTGTCGTCCGGCAGGGCCAGCTTCGTCTCGGCGGAGTAGCCGCTGTCGGGACTCGCCGAGCTGATCACGTACATCCGGTGGGCCGCTCCGCGCCCGGCCGTGAAGTAGATGTAGTAGCGGCCGCCGTCCCGCACGATCTCCGGGGCCCAGACCTCACCGCGACCGCGCGTGTCCGACCAGACCTGCCGCGGGGCCGCCGAGTCCAGGGCGTCCGTCGACGGGGCCTGCCGTACGGCGATGCCTCCTCCGGTGGACTGCACGGAGATGTACGTGCCACCGACCCGGAGCACGCTGGGGTCCGCGGCGCGCAGACCGGTCTGGTCCGCCCGGGCGGGCTCGGCGGACGTCAGGGTCAGGGCGGCGGCGAGGACGCCGGACAGGACGAAGCCGAGGGCTCCGGCCAGACGGCGGGAGAGTCTCTTCGGCCCGTGAGGAAGCCTGGCCATCGTGTCCCGTCACCTCCACGCCGAGGTTTACATCGATGAAATCCGCTTCCACAGGATGGTGACCAGTGGCGAGCATGTCAATAGAGTCGTCGGGTCCGGTTGCTGCCGGGTGAACCGCCATCGCGCCGTGAAGGTCGGAGCGCTGACGGAACATCAGCTGTGTGCGAAGCCTGGACAGCCGTCGGGCGGCGTGTTGTCATTCCGCTGCACACCGGATTTCCAACGTTGGAATGAAAGGTCGGCCGAGCCGACGGCCACCCCTGTTTCGTCCTGGCCCCATGCCCTCTGCGCGAGGAAAGGTTCGATGACAAGACAACTCACCCGCCCGGGATCCAGATCGTGGGCGCTGCTGACCGTGACCGCCCTGGCCCTGTCCACGGGCGCCCTGGCGCCCGCCGCGTCGGTGGCCGTGCCGATGGCCGCGGTGTCCGCCGGCGCGACCGCCGCCGACGCCGATGTCGTGGTGCACGGCCTGAAGGGCGAGTACTTCAGCATGTCGGCGCCGGGCGCCCGGGACTTCGCCGAACTCGGCGGCACCCTGCTGGAACCGCAGATCAACTTCTCCGGACTGACCGGCACCTTCGAGGAGCTGACCGGGCGGACGGAGCACACGACCGCCCGCTGGACCGGGCAGATCGAAGCACCGGAAACCGGTGAATACACCTTCCACGCCATCGGCGACAACGGCTTCCGGCTGTTCATCGACGACGAACCCGTCATCGACCACTGGGTGGGCGACTGGGACAAGGAACAGACCAGCGCGGCGATCAAGCTGACCGCGGGCGAGAAGCACGACTTCCGCATGGAGATGTTCCAGGACGTCGGCGGCGCCAACATGTTCCTGCGCTGGTCGACACCGACGATGCCCAAGCAGCTCGTGCCGACGACGGCGTTCACCCCGCCCGCCGGCTTCGAGGTCTTCCCCGTGGAGCCGACCGTCACCGAGGACGGCCGCGGACTGCGCGCCCGGTTCGAGGACCCGGTGGGCGACCTCGCCGAGGTGGCCGGCCACCTCAAGATCGAGGCCGACACGACCGCCATGCCGGTCAAGTCGGTGGCGGCCGACCCCGGCGACCCCGACTCCCTCCTGATCACGCTCTCCGAGCCGATCCAGAAGAACCAGCAGGTCCGTTTCACCTACGACGGCGAGGGCGGCCTCACGGCCGGCGGCAAGGCCGTGCCCCGCATCGTCCGCTACGCCGTGAACACCTCCACCCACCGCATCACCACCCCGTGGGGCGACAAGGTCGACACGAAGAACCCGCTGCCGGAGTACCCCCGCCCGCAGCAGGTCCGCTCGAAGTGGAAGAACCTCAACGGGCCCTGGCAGTTCAGCGGCGCGAAGGCCGGTGAGCAGCCGGTCTTCGGCAAGGACCTGGACGAGAAGATCATCGTGCCGTTCCCGGTCGAGTCGCAGCTCTCCGGGCTCGAGCGGCACGAGGACCACATGTTCTACCGCAAGCTCGTGGACGTGCCGAAGAGCTGGAAGGTCGGCAAGAGCGGCAAGGACAACCGGCTCAGGCTCAACTTCGGCGCCGTCGACTACCGGGCCACCGTCTACGTCAACGGCACGAAGGTCGCCGAGCACACCGGCGGCTACAACGCCTTCAGCGCCGACATCACCGACGCCCTCAAGGGCCGGGGCAAGCAGGAGATCGTCGTCGCGGTCACCGACACCGGCGGCGCCAACCAGCCGATGGGCAAGCAGTCCACCAACCCCGGCGGCATCTTCTACACCCAGTCGTCCGGCATCTGGCAGACCGTCTGGATGGAACCCGTCGCCGACGCCGCGATCGACGACGTCGTCACCACGCCCGACATCGACACCGGCACCCTCGCCGTGACCGTCGAGTCCGAGGACGCCTCGAAGCACGCCCGTGTCGAGGCCGTCGCCCGCGACGCCCGCGGCAAGGTCGTCGGCCGGGTCAGCGGACCGGCCAACAGCAAGCTGAACCTGCGCGTGGCCAAGCAGCACCTGTGGAGCCCGGACGACCCCTACCTCTACGACCTCGACGTCAAGCTGAAGGACGGCCGGTCCACCGACAAGGTCGGCAGCTACTTCGGCATGCGTGAGATCGGCATCGAGGAGGTCGGCGGCTACCGGAAGCTGGTCCTCAACGGCAAGCCGATCTTCTCCCTGGCCACCCTCGACCAGGGCTTCTGGCCCGACGGCCTCTACACCGCGCCCAGCGACGACGCGCTCGCCTTCGACCTGAAGGCGCACAAGAAGCTCGGCTTCAACGCCGTCCGCAAGCACATCAAGGTGGAGTCCCCGCGCTGGTTCTACCACGCGGACAAGCTCGGCCTGCTCGTCTGGCAGGACTTCGTCTCCGGGAACCTCACCGACGAGACCGGACAGAAGGCCTTCGTCGACCAGGGCCGCGAGATGATGCGCCAGCACCACAACTCGCCCTCCGTCATCGGCTGGATCGTCTTCAACGAGGGCTGGGGCGAGTGGAACCGCGAGGAGAGCGGTCGCATCGCCGAGTCGGTGAAGGCCGCCGACCCGTCCCGGATCGTCAACGCCCACAGCGGTGTCAACTGCTGCAACTCCAAGGGCGACTCGGGCAAGGGCGACATCATCGACCACCACGACTACAACAACGACGACGCGCCCTTCCCGGACCACCGGGCGGCCATGGACGGCGAGCACGGCGGCTTCACGCTGCGCACCCCGGGCCACATGTGGCCGGGCACGCCGACCGTGATCTACAGCGGCGTCGCCGACAAGGAGGCGCTGACCCGCAAGTACGTCGAGAACACCGAGAAGTTCTATCTCGACCAGGCCGGCGCCGAGCTCTCCGGCTCGGTGTACACGCAGATCACCGACCTGGAGAACGAACTCAACGGCCTGTACACCTACGACCGCCGGGAGCTCAAGGTCGACCCGGTCCGGGTCCGCGAGATCAACCGCAAGGTGATCGCGGCCGGCGCCGCGGCCGGCGACCGCGAGCCCCTCAAGGGCGGCGGCTCCTGGTCCCTCGACGAGGGCACCGGCACCACCGCGAAGGACGACGGCCCGAACGACAAGCCGCTGACCCTCAGCGAGGGCACCACCTGGACCACCGGAGTCGGCGGCAGCGCGCTGAAGTTCGACGGCCAGGGACAGTACGCCCGGACCGACGGCCCGGTGCTCGACACCACCGGCAGCTACACGGTGTCCGCGTGGGTCAGCCTCGACTCGCTGCCGGGCAACTACGCCACCGCCGTCAGCCAGGACGCGCCGCGCCAGACGAGCCCCTTCTACCTGCAGTACGGCCAGGGCGCCTTCGCCTTCAGCACCCCCGACGGACAGCGCGCCCGCCTGGAGACCACGCCCGAGACCGGCCGCTGGTACCACCTGGTCGGTGTGCGTGACGACGCGACGGGCGAGATCACGCTCTACGTCGACGGCGAGCGGGCGGCGACCGTCAAGGGCGGCCCGAACTACGTCGCCTCCGGCCCCTTCACGGTGGGCCGCGCCCAGTGGAACGGCCAGAACACCGACTTCTGGGACGGAGCGGTGGACGAGGTCCACGCCTACGACAGGGCGCTCACCGCACAGGAGGTGAGCGCGCTGTACGGGGCGGAGAAGCCGTAACCGCCACGACGGCGAAGGGGGCGGACGCCGACGGCGTCCGCCCCCTTCGCCGTGGGACGGGTCACCGCGCGGGGCTCACCGCCACGTCGTCGAACGTGGCCGCGGTGCCGAAGACCCGCACACCGTTCGCACCGCTGGGGTAGGTGGCGTCGGTGACCGAGATCCTGGGTTTCGTCATGTCGTCGACGTACACCTTGAGGGAGGAGCCGACGGCAGTGACCCGCAGCTTGTGCGTCGAGCCGGGGGTGATCCGCAGACGGGCGGTCCGCAGCGGGGTCCAGGAGTCGTTCACCCTCCCGAGCGCCACCTTGCCGTCCGGACCGATGCCCGCGTAGTAGCCGCTGTAGCCGTCGGTACCGACGGTCGGCCGGGTCACCCGGAAGACGAGCCCCGCGTCACCGCCGCGCGAGGCCACCGTGACGTCGGCCTCCTGGGTGAAGTCGGCGAAATCCGTGTCCAGCAGTGCCTTGCCGCCGGGTGAGCGGCCCGCCCGGTAGCGTCCGCCGGCCACCGTCCAGGACCCGCCGTACGTCTTCCAGCCCAGCGCGTTGCCGTCGGCGAAGTTGTCCCGCACCTTCATCTCGATGCGCTCGATGGTGCCGTCGGCACGGAAGTGCATGCGGTCATAAGCCAGTTGGCGGTGGTTGCCGTCCGTCTCGCTGAGCGGGCGCCGGTGGTAGAAGATGTACCAGATGTCGGTGCCGGGCACACGGACGACCGAGTTGTGACCGGAGCCCTTGGCGACCGCCGGGTCCTGGGCGAGTACCTTGTCGAGCTTGACGAAGGGACCGGTAGGCGAGTCGGCGATGGCGTACGACACCGAGTAGTCGGGTCCCGTCCAGCCTCCCTCGGACCACATCAGGTAGTACTTCCCGTCCCGTTTGAACATCTGCGCCCCCTCGACGTAACCCGCCGGGGTGATCTCCTTGTACGTCGATCCGTCGGCGAAGGTGCCGAGGCTGGTCATGTCCGGGTTGAGCTTGACGACGTTGGCGTGGCCCCAGCCGCCGTAGTACATGTACGCCTGACCGTCGTCGTCGATGAAGACGTCCTGGTCGATGGGCTGGGCGCCGTTGTGGAACGCCGGGATCAGCGGCTGTCCGATGGCGTCCTCGTACGGGCCCTCGGGCCGGTCGGCGACGGCCACCCCGATCCCGCCGGGCTGGGAGTCGTTCTGGATGTCGTTGGCGGCGAAGTACAGGTAGTACCTGCCGTCGCGTTCGATCGGCGCGGGCGCCCACATGGCCCGCTCGGCCCAGGAGACGTCCGCCGTGGTCAGGACGTCGCTGTGCTTGGTCCAGTGCACCAGGTCGGTGGAGGAGAAGGCGTCGAGGTGCGTCTGCTCGTCGTAGGGCCTGGAGGTGGTCGGGAACACCCAGTAGGCGCCTTCGTACAACGCGATGTCCGGGTCGGCGTACCAGCCGTCCACGAAGGGGTTGCCCGCCTCGGCGGTCGTGTACACGGGCACGGCGACGGCGGGGGAGGGCGAGAGCACCGTCAGGAGGCCGCCGGCGAGCAGGGAGGCGCAGAATCTGGCGGCGGGTCCGGTCGTTCGGGCAGTCATGGCTGGGGAACTCCAGTGGGGGAGGAGACGGGGGCGGTGGCGACCGGACGGCCGCCACCGCTTCTCACATGTGCCGCTTCGCCGCGGTCACGGGGCCCAGGGGGCCTCCACGGCCCAGGTGGTGTCCTCCGTGAACAGGGCCGGGCTGTCCCAGGTGTGCGTTCCGCCCGGTGTGGCGAGCCACAACTCGGCGTCGTAGTGGCGCAGGTACTGCCCGGGGAAGTTGTAGGCGGACAGCCTCACCCCGCCGTTCGCGCCCCGGACGGGGCAGAAGGTGGCGTCGGCGCGGAACAGGTCGCCGCTGCCGCCCTCCTTGTACACGCGGTACGCGCGGTGGCGCAGGTACTCGCCCGGGTAGTTCCGCGACTCGAACGAGTAGCAGCCGCTGTCGGCCAGACCGGGCACGATCCGCCAGGTGGCGTCGTTCTTCAGCAGCGCGTCACTGCCGCCGGTGACGACCGCGGTGAACGCGGCGCCGTCCTGGTGCCGCACATAGCGGTCGGTGTGGCCGGGGGTCGTCACCCGCAGCGACCTGTACGGGCCGGTGGGCAGGGTGACGGGTGCTGCCGACGCGCGCGAGGCGTCGATCAAGGCCCGGTTGGCGGCCCGGACCCGGGCCTCGTCGACCTTGACCACCTGACGGTCGTAGGTGAGCAGCCCGTTGGCCTCGTTCTCCACGTCGGTGATCTCCGTGTAGACCGAGGCGGACAGCCCCCGGGGCATGCGGACCTCACGGATGCCGTCCAGCAGGCCGACGAACCGGCTGTTCAGGTGCGCGAGGTCGGGCTGGTCCTCGTAGCTGAAGCCGCCGCCGGGGTACCACTCGTGGCCGGCCACCTTGAAGCCCAGCCCGCCGAACTCGCCGAGAACGGCGGCGCGGGTGGCGCTGGGCACCGTGGTGCCGGGGCCGACGTACACATGGTGGTCGACCACGTCACCGTTGCCGCCGTCCACGGCCCCGCAGCAGTTGACCCCGCTCATGTTGTCCACCAGCCGGGACGGGTCGTACGCCTTGACCTCGTCGGCGATGCGCGCCTGGTCGTACTGGCCCCAGCCCTCGTTCTGGTTCACCCACATCACCAGGGACGGTGAGCTGCGGTGCTGGTCGATGATCCGGTGGTACTCGGCCTCCCACTGGGTGCGCGCCGCGGCGTCGGGGGTGCGCTCCATGGACGGCATGTCCTGCCACACCAGCAGACCGAGCCGGTCGGCCCAGTAGAACCAGCGCTGCGGCTCGACCTTGATGTGCTTGCGCACCATGTTGAAGCCGAGGTCCTTGTGCTTCTGCAGGTCGTACCGGAGGGCGGCGTCGGTCGGGGCGGTGTAGACGCCGTCCGGCCAGTAGCCCTGGTCCAGGGTGCCCGTCTGGAAGACGAACTCGCCGTTGAGGACCGGGCGCAGGAGGCCGTCGACGCGGGCGAGGCCGATGGAGCGCATGCCGGTGTAGCTGCCGACGGAGTCGACCGCCGTGCCACCGGACAGCAGCTCCGCCTTCACGTCGTAGAGGAACGGGTCGTCCGGCGTCCACCGGTGCGCGTCCGGGACCGGGACGGTGAACTCACCGCCCACCGGACCGGTGGCGGTGCCGACCGTGGCACCGCCGCTGGAGACGGTGACGCGGGCCTGGTGGCCGCCGGTTCCGACGCCACGCACGGTGACCTCGAGACGGTTGCCGGTGAGGTCCGGCACCATGTCGAGGCGGGTGATGTGGGCTGCCGCCGTGGGCTCCAGCCACACCGTCTGCCAGATGCCGGACGCGGCGGTGTAGAAGATGCCACCACCCGGATGGGGTGTCACCTCGTTGAGCCGCTGTTTGCCGACCGCCTGACCACCGGTCTGGGTGGGGTCCCACACGGAGACGACGACGGTGTTCGTGCCCCCGTTCAGCAGGTCGGTGATGTCGTACGAGAAGGAGTCGTAACCCCCGCTGTGGGGGGCACCGGCCTGCCGGTCGTTGACCCACACGGTCGTACGCCAGTCACTGGCGCCGAAGTTGAGCTGGACGCGGCGGCCGTTCCAGTTCGAGGGGACGGTGAAGGTGCGCTTGTACCAGAGCTTGTCGTTCCGGGTGATCCTGCGCTGGATGCCGGAGAGCGCGGACTCGGCGACGAAGGGCACCCGGATCCGCTCGGTGAACGAGGCGGGCCGGCCGGCGTCCGCCGAGGTGACGGCGAAGTCCCAGACGCCGTTGAGGTTCGCCCAGTCGGGGCGGGTGAGCTGCGGGCGGGGGTACTCGGGCAGCGGGCTGTCGACCGGGACCTGACCGGTCCACGGGGTGGTCATGGGCGCGGGTTTCGGGGCCCACGCCCGCGGCGCCGCCGCCGCGGTGCCGGAGACGGTGAGGACCGTCCCGGCGAGGAGGGCCAGCACGGCCAGGACGGTGGTGACCCACCGCGCCCGCCGTCCGGACCGGGGGACGGGTAACGGTGGTGCGGATGTTCGACGCATCGTCACTCCTCGGGAAGATGGGGGTGGGGGACGTGCGCGTGCGGAAGCGGGCGGGCGCGCGGGGGGGCGGGTCCCGCCGCCCGGCGCCCGCCCCCGGGGGGGGGCCCCCACGCGGCCCCCCCCCCCCGGCGGGGGGGGCAAGAAAAGAGACGCGGGGGCCC
>NZ_JBIRYZ010000019.1:0-60766 GCF_044390325.1 Streptomyces sp. NPDC018964 | reverse complement strand
GGGGGGGGGGGGGGGGGGGGGGGGGGGGGGGGGGGGGGGGGGGGGGCGCCCCCCCCCGCGGGCGGCGGGCGGGGGGGGGGGGCGCCGGGGGCGCCCCCCCCCCGGGTCCGGGGTCTCATAGCAGCTGCCGTCTGCGGCCCAGCCAGGTCTGGGCGATGACGACGACGGCCAGGAAGGCGCCGCTGACGACCTGCTGGTAGGAGGAGTCCAGGGAACCGATCTGGTTGATCACGTTCTGGATCACCTTGAGCAGCAGCACACCGACCAGTGAGCCGCTGACATAACCGAGCCCGCCGGTGAGCAGGGTGCCGCCGATGACGACGGCGGAGATGGCCTCCAGCTCCATGCCGTTGCCGAGGATGGTCACCCCGGAGGCGAGCCAGGCCGCGTTGAGCGCGCCGGCCAGTCCCGCCAGCACCCCGGACAGGGTGTAGACGAGGATCTTGGTGCGGGCCACCGGGGCGCCCATCAGCGCCGCCGCGTCCTCGTTGCCGCCGACCGCGT
The DNA here is from genome assembly GCF_044390325.1 of Streptomyces sp. NPDC018964. NCBI lineage: Bacteria > Bacillati > Actinomycetota > Actinomycetes > Kitasatosporales > Streptomycetaceae > Streptomyces > Streptomyces sp. NPDC018964. The sequence continues at coordinate 60,262 of NZ_JBIRYZ010000019.1, read as the reverse complement.
ACACATGCTGGCCGAAGCGCGTACGGCGCAGGACGACGGCGCCGGCGACGAACAGCGCCAGCGTGATCCACACGGGGTTGCCGACACCGAGGGTGGTGCCCTGACCGAGTTCGGCCAGGAACGAACCCTTGCCGATCAGATACGTCTCGGCGCCCTCGTCGGTGAGCGCCAGCATCAGACCGCGCGCGCCGAGCATGGCCGCCAGGGTGACGATGAACGGCGCCAGCCGGGAGCGGGCCACCAGCAGCCCGTTGACGACGCCGATCGCCCCGCACACCACCAGCGGCAGCAGCAGGGCCACCAGGGTGCCGTGCCGCGAACCCCAGGCCGCCAGGACCCCGCCCAGCGCGAACAGCGAGCCGACCGACAGGTCGATGCCCCCGGTGATGATCACGAAGGTCATGCCGAGTGCGACGATCGCCAGGAACGCCGAACTCGTCGCCATGTTGCTGACGTTGTCCCCGGTGGCGAAGGAGTCGAAGCTGAACGACGCCACCAGGGAGACGACCACCAGCACCGCCAGCGCGCCGTGCTGCTGGACCAGCGCGCTCACCCGCTCGGAGCGGGCGGGGCCCGCGGGCCCGCCGGCCGCCGCCGGCTTCCCGGCGTCCGCCGGGGTCACCGGGGCGTCCGTCTTCGTGGCGGTCATCGCTTCCCCCGTCCCCGTGCCGCGTAGACCGCGGCGACGATCACTATGGCCTGCGCGATCTGGGTCCAGGAGGGCGGCAGATCGTGCTTGATGAGGGTGGCGGTGAGCAGCTGGATGAGGACGGCTCCCGCCACGGTGCCGGCGATGTTCACCCGGCCGCCGGTCAGCGGTGTCCCGCCGACCACGACGGCGGTGATGGCGGACAGCTCCATCAGATTGCCCAGCGACGTCGGGTCGCTGGCCTGCAGCCGCGCGGTGGCCAGGACGCCCGCCACGGCGGCGAGCAGCGCGCAGACGACGTACACGACGATCAGCACGCGCCGTACCGGCAGCCCGGCGAGCTGCGCCGCGGGACGGCTGTCGCCGATGGCGAGGAGTTGCCGTCCGAAGGTGGTGCGGCGGACGACGAAGGCCACCAGCAGCGCCAGGACGGCGGCGATCAGGATCAGGTACGGGACGCCCAGCACGTCGCCCGACCCCAGGGAGGCCAGCGACGGGTTGCGCAGGTCCTCCAGTTGGGGGAGCAGCACCAGGGCGAGGCCCCGGCCGCCGACCATGAGCGCCAGTGTCGCCACGATCGGCTGCACCCCTACGAGCGCGACCAGTGCCCCGTTGGCCAGTCCGACGCCCGCGGCGAACACCGCCACCACGAGCAGCGCCGGCACCAGACCGTAGCCGAGGTAGAGGGCCGTCACCGAGGCCGCCAGGGCCATCACCGCGCCGACCGAGAGGTCGACGCCCTCGGTGCCGATGACCAGGGCCATGCCGAGCGCGACGATGATGACGGGGGCGACCTGCACGGCCTGGGTGCGGAAGTTCTCCGCGGACAGGAAGTGCGGGGTGATGACGATGTTGACGACCAGCAGCAGCGCCACGCCGGCGTAGACGCCGTACGTCTGCAGCCACTGCAGGACGCGGGTCCTGTCCAGCGGGACGGTCCTGAGGGTGGCTTCAGCCATCGGTGGCCGCCTCCTCGACCGCGTCCCTCTCCGGGGCGTGCCCGGCGATGGTCCGCATCAGCTTGTCCTCGGTGACGTCGTCGCCGGTCAGTTCGCCGACGACCGCACCGTCCTTCAGTACGACCACGCGGTCGGACCCTTCGATCAGTTCCTCCAGATCGGAGGAGATGAGCAGGACGCCCAGGCCGTCCGCGGCCAGTTCGTCCACGAGTTTCTGCACCTCGGCCTTGGCGCCGACGTCGATGCCCCGGGTGGGCTCGTCCAGGAGCAGCACCTTGGGGTTCATCGCCAGCCAGCGGGCGAGCAGCACCTTCTGCTGGTTGCCGCCGGAGAGCTCGCCGACCTTCTGCTGCGGCGAGGACGCCTTGATGCGCAGCCGCTCGACGAACGTGTCCACGATGCTGTCGACGCGCGCCTCGGAGACCAGGCCGAAGCGGGAGAGCCGGGGCAGGACGGCCAGCGAGATGTTCTCGCGCACCGACAGGCCGGGCACGATGCCCTCGCTCTTGCGGTCCTCCGGCAGCAGGCTGATGCCCGCCCGGATGGCGGCGGGGGTGGAGCCGCCGCGCAGCGGGACCCCGGCCACCGTCACCCGGCCCGAACTCGTGCCGAGCGCACCGGAGATGGCCTTCGCGGTCTCGGTGCGTCCGGAACCGAGCAGCCCGCCGAGACCGACGACCTCACCGGGACGGATGCTCACCGACACCTCGTCCAGCTTGTGCGGGACCGTCAGCTCGACGGCCTCCAGCACCGGCCGGCTGTCGGTGGCGCGGTGGTCGCCGGTGAACTTCGTCAGGCCCTCCTTGCGGACCTCGCCCAGCTCCCGGCCCAGCATGGTGGAGACCAGGGAGAGCCGGTCGAGGTCGGCGAGCCGCCCGTGGTGCACGCGACGGCCGTCGCGCAGCACGGTCACCGTGTCGCACACGGCGTACAGTTCGTCGAGGCGGTGGCTGACGTAGACGACGGCGATGCCCTCGTCACGCAACCGGCGGATGACCGAGAACAGCGTCTCGACCTCCCGCGGTTCCAGGGACGAGGTCGGCTCGTCCATGATGACGATCCGGGCCTCGCTCGCCACGGCACGGGCCAGGGCGACCATCTGCTGCGCGCCGACACCGAGGGTCCGCAGCGGCCGGCGGACGTCCACCCGGACGCCGTAGGCGCGCAGCGCCTGTTCGGCCTCCCGGTTCATGCGGGCGGAGTCCAGCAGGCCGAAACGGTTCCGCGGCTCGCGGCCCAGGAAGAGGTTGCGGGCCACGCTCAGCAGCGGGATCAGGTTGACCTCTTGGTAGATGGTCGAGATCCCGGCCTTCTGCGCCTCCAGCGGCGTGGCGAAGGAGACGTCACGGCCCTGGAAAACGATGTCACCGGCGTCGGGCCGGTAGACCCCGGTGAGGAGTTTGATGAGGGTCGACTTGCCGGCGCCGTTCTCGCCGATCAGGGCGTGGACCTCACCGGGGTGCAGGGTCAGGTCCACGTCGTCCAGGGCCCGGACGCCGGGGAAGGACTTGCTCAGTCCGCGGACGGCGAGGACTTCGGCGGGGGGAGCCACCTGTGCCTCCAGGAAGAAAAGGGTGACGGACGGACGAGGGCCCGGGCGGACCGGGCCCCGGAGCGGGATCAGTAGGCCTTGCCGAGGTCCTGCTCGGCGTTGTCCGCGTTGTAGGCGCTGTCCTGGATCACGATGTCCTGGGCGACCTCCTCGCCCTGGGTGAAGGTGTCCAGCGTCTGGAACGCCAGCGGGCCGAACCTCGGGTTGGACTCGATGACGCCGCTGATCCAGCCGTCGACGACGCCCTGGACGGCGTTGCGCGTGCCGTCGACCGTGACGATCTTGATGTCGCCGGCCTTCTTGCCGGCGCCCTTCAGCGCGGCGACCGCGCCCAGGCCCATCTCGTCGTTCTCCGCGTAGATGCCCTTGATGCCGGGCTTGGACTGGATGAGCTGCTCGGTGACCTGCTGGCCCTTCTCACGGGTGAAGTCACCGGTCTGCTCGAAGACGACCTTCAGGCCGGGGGCCTTCTCGGCGACGCGCTCCTTGAAGCCCTGGGTGCGCTCGGTGGTGACGTTGTTCCCGGCCGAGCCCAGCAGGATGGCGACCTCGCCCTTGCCGCCGGTGGCCTCGATCATCTGGTCGGCGGCGCGGCGGCCCTGCTCGACGAAGTCCGAGGCGATGAAGGAGACGTAGTCCTTGCAGGCCGTGGCGTTGATCTTGCGGTCGATGGTGACGATCGGGACCTTCTTCGCCGCGGCGGCCTGCAGGACCGGGTCCCAGCCGTCGGAGTTGAGCGGGGCGATCACCAGCAGGTCGGCGCCCTTGGCGAGGAGGTCCTGGACGTCACTGATCTGCTTGGAGAACTGCGACTGGGCGTTGGCGGTGAGAAGCTTGACGCCTCTCTTGGCGGCCTCGTCCTTGATGGACTGCGTCTCCGCGATGCGGAACGGGTTGGCCTCCTTCTCCGACTGGGAGAAGCCGATCGTGGCGTCCTTCAGGTCCTTCTTCTCGCCGCCGTAGGCGTCGATGGTGCAGGTCTTGCCGCCCGGCTTCGGCGTGACGACCTTCTGGCCGGCGTCGGCGGCGGCCGCCGTGGACTTCTTGCTGTCCGACGCGTCGTCCTCGGACTTGGCGCAGGAGGTGGCGGTCAGGGCCACGGCGGCGGCCAAGGCCACGACCACGGGACGGGCGAGGAGGAGGGAACGGTGAGTGGTGCGCTGCATGGTGACCCCGATCCGGGTGACGCTGAAAGGGAACTGGGGAGCCGAAGGACGCGCGGATGTGGAGCTGCTCCCCCTGTGCGAAGCGGCGTCCGGTGCGCCGCAAGGAGGTTTTACATCGTTGGAAGGGGGCTGTAAACCCCCTGTGCACAAGGTGCGCAGCGAGCGGAGCGGGGAGGTGACGGTCCGTTCCGGCGCCGCCCCGGCCACCGTCCGGCAGGACAAGCGCTTGCCCCGCGCCCTGCCCGCCCACCGCGGATCACCTCCGGCGTAGGGCGTGTGCGCGAGGGGGCCGGGCCCCGGTCCCACGCACACGGAGCCCCGTCGGCGCACGGCGCGCGTGCCGGCGGGGACCGGGCCCCGGCTCCCGGCGGTCCGGGCTGCCCCCGGCTCCCGGAACCCGCGGTACCGGTCGTCGGCTTGAGCACGCACGGGGGGCGACAAGGATGCCGGGAGGCACCCGCACACCGCCGCGACCACGGGGGTCGTGCTTTTCCTCCCCGTGCTTCAAGGACCTGGGAGGCACCCCGCAGCGGCACGGGTGAGCGCTGGGGTACCCCCTGCGGGAGGGAGGTGCCCGTGGTGCCGGGCTCCGTGAAACCCCTCCCGGCGCGTCGGCCGTTCAGGAACACGGAAGGCCGCGCGCCGGTTCCGCGGGCGTGTCGCGTGCCGACGCGCCCGCTCGGCCCGGCCCCGGCCGATCCGGTGTGCGGCACTGCGGGCGCGTGCGAGCGCGGGACGGCCCCGCCTCCGCGAGCGCCGTCGCGGTGCTTCCGCCCGGCGTCGGCGTGTCGGAGGGCACCTCCCTCAAGGGCTTCGGCGTGTCGGCCGCTCCGACGGCCCTGCCTCAGGAGTGCCGTGAGCACTGCCGACGCGCGGGCGCACGCCAGGGTGCCCCGGCGAGGGCTCGTTCCGCAGCCGCGGGCACCGCCCGCGCCATGCCCGGTGCGTCAGCCGTCCGTCGCCTTCCCGGCCGAAGACCGTCCCAAGGTGCTCTCCCGCTCGGCGAGTTGGTAGTCCGCCCAGATCCGGCGCGGCTCCGGCGCCCGGTCGTTGAGACGGGCGAGCACCGACTCCACCGCCAGCCGGCCGATGGCGGCCTTGTCCGGCGACACGGACGTGAGGGTCACCGCCCCGAAGCGTCCCTCGATCACGTCGTCGAAGCCGACGACGGCGATGTCCTCCGGTACCCGCAGCCCCCGTTCGTGCAGCACCCGCATCGCCCCGATCGCCATCGGGTCGTTGTAGGCGAACACCGCGTCGGGCCGCCGCCCGCTGTCGAGGATGTGGTTCATGGCCAGCGCCCCGTCGGCGTGTCCCCAGCCGTCGGTGGCGGCGACGAGCCCTTCGTCGGCCGGCAGTCCGGCCGCGCCGAGCTCCTCGCGCCAGCCGCGCACCCGCAGTTGCGCCGGCTCGCTGCGCCCGCGCCGGGCCCCGATGAACGCCACCTCCCGGCGCCCCAGACCGACCAGGTGCCGGACGGCGGCGCGGGCCGCGGCCACGTTGTCGATGGCGATGTGGTCGTACGGCAGGTCGTAGTCCCGCTCCCCGAGCAGCACCAGCGGCACGTCCTGGGCGCGGTCGCGCAGGTCCTCGGCCTCCAGCTCGATGGGGCTGAGGATGAGTCCGTCGATGACCCGGGCCCGGAAGCCCTGGCTCACCAGCAGTTCCTGCTCGCGCATGCCCCCGGTGTGGTCGAGCAGCACGATGTAGTCGTGCTCGGACGCGGCGTCGATGACGGAGGCGGCCAGCTCGGCGAAGTAGGGGTTGCCCAGTTCGGGCAGGGCGAGCGCGATGATGCCCGTACGCCCCTTCCGCAGATGCCTGGCGGCGAGGTTGGGCCGGTAGCCGAGCGCGTCGATGGACCGCTGGACACGCTCGCGCATGCCCGGGGTGACGTGCTGGTAGTTGTTCACCACGTTGGAGACGGTCTTGATGGAGACCCCCGCGTGCGCGGCGACGTCCTTGAGGCTGACCCGCACGGCAATCCCTTCGTGAGCGGCCCGACCCGGTCGGTCGGTGCGGATGCGCGCCGTCACCACGAGCCGTGCGCCGAGCCGCTGGGCTCAAGTTTTACAACGTTATACATGCCGTCCCGTGACACTGACAAGGCGTGAACGGGAGCGTGTCGGGAACGGCCCCACGGACCTCACCGGCCCGGACGGCTCCCGGACGACGGCGCCGTCACCGAAAGTGTCGTCCCGGAGGACCCGCACCGTCCACCGGCTCCTGCCGGCGAACCCGCCACCCCGCTGCCGGACGCGAGCCCCGGTGGCGCGAGGGGAGCGAATCTCCCGGCGGCACGCCGCCGGCACGCCGCCGGCGGGCCGTTCCGGTGGGAGGCCCGCTCCCGTCGTCGTCCCGCCGCCGGACGCACCGGAGCGGCCCCGTGTCCACGGGCGGACGGGCCGTCGTCCGGATCGAACCGGACCGGATCGCGCCGGCCCGGCCCCTCAGCCTCCCGAACTCTCCCGCACGATCAGCCGGTGCCCCGCCGTCTCGTCGACCGCCGGCCCGCCGGATCCGCCCGCGTCGATGCGGTCCAGCAGCAGCTCCACCGCCCGCCGCGCGATGCCGCGCTTGTCCGGGGCGACCGTGGTGATGGTGGGGATGCTGAACCGGGTGGCCTCGATGTCGTCGAACCCGACCACGTCGAGGTCCCCGGGCACCGACCAGCCGTCCTCGTGGAGCGCCCGCACCGCCCCGAGCGCCAAGTGGTCGTTGAGGCAGAGCATCGCGTCCGGCGGCTTCGGCGACCGCATCAGCGTGCGGGCGGCGGCGGCCCCGTCGGCCCAGCGGAACGCGGGTACCGGCAGGACCAGTTCGTCCGGCAGCGCCACCCCGGCCGCGGCCAGGGCCTCCTGGTGGCCGACCGTGCGCAGCCGGCTGGTGTTCCGCGACCCGTGCAGATCACCGCCGATCACCGCGATGCGCCGGCGCCCCCGCGCCAGCAGGTGCTCGGTCGCCTCGCGCGCCGCCGTCACGTTGTCGATCGCCACGTGGTCGGCGCTGCCGGGCAGGTTGCACTCGCCCAGCAGCACCAGCGGCAGCCGGGTGTCGCGGCCGGCCAGGTCGCGGGGGAGCAGGGCGAGCGGCGAGAGGATGACGCCGTCGGTGAACTGGGCGTCGAACCCGCGCACCGCGGCCAGTTCCTTCTCGTGCCGTCCGCCGGTCTCGACCAGCAGCGTGGTGCTGCCCCGGCGTTCGGTCTCCGCCATGACGTGCCGGGCCAGCTCGGCGAAGTAGGCGACGTCCAGGTCCGGCACGGCCAGCGCGATCATGCCCGTACGGCCCCGGCGCAGTTGCCGTCCGGCGATGTTGACCCGGTAGCCGAGGGCGTCGATGGCCTCCCGCACCGCGGCCCGGGTCCGCTCGGAGACGTGCTCGTAGTCGTTGAGGACGTTCGACACCGTCTTCGCCGAGACGCCGGCGTACTCCGCGACGTCCTTGATCCTGGGCCTGCCCATGCTTCCCTTCTCGCCCCTCCCGCTGCCTGGGGATCGTAACCGCAGCTCCGGCGGGCCCGGTCGCGGGCGGTGCGGACCGTCGTGTCGAAAACTTTCCGCCGCCGCCATTTACATCGATGTAATCGTATGGTCGCATGACCCCGTACGCAGCGCACCTGCACTGATGAGGAGCAGCATGAGCACGCCCCCGCCCCCGGACGTCCCGCGTCCGGAGTACCCCCGGCCCCAGTTCGTCCGCGAGGCATGGCTGAACCTCAACGGCCGCTGGCAGTTCGAGACGGACCGCGGGGACAGCGGACTGGAGCGCGGACTGCGCGACCGCGACCTCGCGGGCGAGATCCTCGTCCCTTTCTGCCCCGAGTCCGAGCTGTCGGGCATCGGCGACACGGACTTCCTGGAGGCCGTCTGGTACCGGCGCACGGTCACCATCCCGGCCGAGTGGTCCGGCGGTGACGTACTGCTGCACTTCGGAGCGGTGGACCACGACGCCACCGTCTGGGTCAACGGCACCGAGGTGGCCCGCCACCGCGGCGGCTTCACCCCGTTCACCGCGGAACTGCGCGGGGCGGCCGCACCCGGCGAGGAGGCCGTGATCGTGGTCCGCGCCCGCGACACCCGGCACGGCCCGCAGGCCCGCGGGAAGCAGGCCACCTGGTACGCCAACACCCACTGCCACTACACCCGTACCACCGGCATCTGGCAGACCGTGTGGCTCGAACCGGTACCGGCCGCGGCCCGCCTCAAGCGTCCGCACATCACCCCCGACCTGGGCTCGGGCTCCTTCCACGTCGACCTCCCGGTCACCGGCAACCTGCCGGGCCACCGGGTGCGCGCGGTCCTCACCGACGAGCGCGGCGAGGTCGTGTCCGCCTCCGCCCGCGCCGACCTCGACCTGTGCCCCCGGCTGGTGCTGACCGTGCCCGAGGACCGGCTGCGCACCTGGTCCCCGGCCGACCCGCACCTGTACGACCTGCGCCTGCAGCTCCTCGACGCGGCGGGCGGGGTCGTCGACGAGGCGACGTCGTACGCGGGCCTGCGGTCGGTCGCCCTCCACGGCAAGCGGGTCCTGATCAACGGCGAGCCCGTCTTCCAGCGGCTGGTGCTCGACCAGGGGTACTACCCGGACGGCCTGATGACCGCGCCCACCGACGCCGACCTCGTGCGCGACATCGAACTCGGGCTGCGGGCCGGCTTCAACGGGGCCCGGCTGCACCAGAAGGTGTTCGAGGAGCGCTACCTCTACCACGCCGACCGCCTCGGCTACCTGGTGTGGGGCGAGTTCGGCGACTGGGGCTGCGAGACCGGCGTACGCGACGACAACCAGCGCCCCGACGCCAGTTACGTCGCCCAGTGGCTGGAGGCCCTGGAACGCGACCACTCCCACCCGTCGATCATCGGCTGGTGCCCGCTCAACGAGACGTACCAGCACCTGCACGACCGGATCACCCAGCTCGACGACGTCACCCGGGCGATGTTCCTGGCCACCAAACAGGCCGACCCCAGCCGCCCGGTGATCGACGCCTCCGGCTACGCCCACCGCGTGCCGGAGACCGACGTCTACGACGCGCACTGCTACGAGCAGGACCCGCGGGCCTTCGCCGAGACCATGGCCGGACTCGCCGAGGACCGCCCGTACGTCAACACCGCACCCGACGGCCGCGACTGGTCCGTCCCCTACCGCGGACAGCCCTACTTCTGCAGCGAGTTCGGCGGCATCTGGTGGGACGCGGCCGTCGCCGCGACCGCGGCCGGCGACGAGCGGGGAACGTCCTGGGGGTACGGCGAACGGCCGCGCACCGCCGAGGAGTTCCTGGCCCGCTTCACCGGCCTGGTGGACGTCCTGCTCGACGACCCGGACATGTTCGGCTACTGCTACACGCAGCTCACCGACGTCTTCCAGGAGCGCAACGGCGTCTACGGCTTCGACCGCGCCGACAAGTTCGACACCGCCGTCCTGCGCCGCGTCCAGCAGCGCACGGCCGCCTGCGAGTCCGCCGGCTGACGTCCGCCGCCCCCGGCCCGGCGGACGACCGGAACCGGGACCCCTTCCCCACGGCATGTCGTCCGCGGCGTCCGACGGCGATGTACATCGATGTAGAAGAAAGGTAGTGCCATGGTCGACCTGCCTGGCCCACGGGCCGCCTCCGCCGTGCCGGAAGGCAACCGCGCCGCGCCGTCCCGCCGCGGCCTGCTCCGCGCCTCGCTGGCCTCCGCCGCCGTACTCCTCGGCGGCGGGGCGCTCGCCGGCTGCGGTTCCGCGTCAGCCGCGCCGGACCCGCGCACCGTGCGCATGTGGGACCTGTTCAGCGGCGCCGACGGCGCCCTGCTCGACGAACTCATCGACACCGCACGGTCCGACATGCCCGGCACCCGCGTCGAGCGGACCGTGCTGGAATGGGGCACGCCCTACTACACCAAGCTCGCCATGGCCTCGGCCGGCGGGCGCGGCCCGGACGTCGCCGTCTCCCACATGTCGCGCCTGGCCGGATACGCCCCGCTCGGACTGCTCGACCCCTGGGACACCGACCTGCTCGCCGAATTCGGCGTCCGCGAACAGGACTTCGCCGCGGCGGTCTGGGGCCGTACCCAGTTCGAGGACCGGACCTTCGCCATCCCGCTGGACACCCACCCGTTCATCGTCTTCTACCACCCGGAACCCGTCCGCGAGGCCGGACTGCTGACCGGTGACGGAAGCCTCGACCAGGACGCCTTCTCCACCCCCGAGCGGTTCCTCGAAGCCGGCCGGGAACTGGCCAGGGCCTCCGGCGAACAGGGCATCGCCTTCGGCTACGTCAACGACACGGCACAGGGCTGGCGACTGTTCTACGGGCTCTACCGGCAGACCGGCAACGACTTCGACCTGCCCGTCGGCGGGGAGGTCACGGCGAACACCGACGCGATGACCGAGGTCATCGCCTTCATGCAGAAACTCGTCGACGGCCGCGCCAACCCGCGCCGCCTCGACTACCCGGCGGCCCTCGCCCACTTCACCAACAGCCAGAGCGCCATGATCCTCTCCGGCGAATGGGAACTCGGCACCTTCCGGGCCGCCGACCCGAAGCTCGGGGCCGCGCCCTTCCCCACCGTGTTCGGCACCCCGGCGGTCTACGCCGACTCCCACTCCTTCGTGCTGCCGCGCCGGCCCGAGCCCGACGAGGCACACCGCAGGCGCACCCACCAGGCGGTGGCCGCGATCCTCAAGACCGGCCAGACCTGGGCGAAGGCCGGTCACATCCCCGCCTACCGGCCGGTGACCCGCACCCGGGAGTACGCGCGGCTGGAGCCGCAGGCGCGGTACGCGCAGGCGGCCGACCACGTGGTGCTCGACCCGGCCGTCTGGTTCGCCGGAGCCGGCTCCGACTTCCAGAACTCCATGTCACAGGTGCTCCAACAGGCGTTGCTCGACGGCCTGGCGCCCGACCGCGCGGCCCGCGCCATGGTCGAACGGATCAACACCGCCCTCTCCAAGCCCAGCCCGGCCTGAGCCGCCGCGAAGGAGGCAGCAGATGTCCACCGAACTCGCTTCCCGCGGCCGTCCCAAGGCCGCCCGCCCCACCCGGGGACCCGGCGCGACACCGCGCCGCGCCTTCTCACCGGGACTCCTCTTCGCCCTGCCGTTCCTCGTCCTGTTCGTCCTCTTCATGCTCTGGCCGCTGGTCCAGGGCGCCTGGATGAGCCTCACCGACACCTCGCTCGCCGCCCAGGACCCGTCCTTCATCGGACCGGACAACTACACGGAGGCGCTCGGCGACGCCGAGATGTGGCGCTCGCTGTGGCACACCGTGTGGTTCACCGCCGTCTCCACCGTGCCCCTGGTGGTCGTCGCCCTCGGCATGGCCCTGCTGGTGTACACCGGGCTGCCCGGACAGTGGGTGTGGCGGCTCGCGTTCTTCGCCCCCTACCTGCTGCCGGTCGGCGTGATCGGCCTGCTGTGGGGCTGGCTGTACCAGCCCGACCTCGGCCTCTACAACCACCTGCTGCAAGCGGTCGGACTGGACGGGTTCGCCTGGCTCAGCGACGAGTCCGTCGCCCTGTACGCCATCGTGATCGCCACCCTGTGGTGGACCGTCGGCTTCAACTTCCTGCTGTTCCTGGCCGCGCTGCAAGCCGTGCCCGACCACCTCTACGAGGCCGCCGCCCTGGACGGCGCCGGCGCCTGGCGGCGGCTGTGGCACGTGACGCTCCCGCAGCTGCGGCGCATCATCGGCGTCGTCACGGTGCTGCAGGTCCTCGCCTCGCTGAAGGTCTTCGACCAGGTGTACCTGCTCACCAAGGGCGGGCCCGACGGCTCCACCCGCCCCGTCGTCGAGTACCTCTACGACATGGGCTTCACCGGCTACCGCCTCGGCTACGCCTCCGCCATCGCCTACGTCTTCTTCGCCCTCATCGTCCTCGCCTCCGCCGTGCAGTTCGTCGCCCTTCGCCGCAGGGAGAAGTGACATGACCTCCATCGACGTCCCGACACGGCCCGCGCGCCGCTCGGTCTCCCCGCTCCCCGCCGCCCGCCGCGCCCACCGCGACCGGCAGGCCCCGGGGCGCGGCCCCCACCTCACCCTCGGCCCGAGCCGGCTCGCCCGCGCGCTGGCCCTGGCGGCCCTCACGGTGATGGCGCTGATCTGGCTGCTGCCGATGGCCTGGGCCGTGCTCACGGCGTTCAAGTCCGAGCAGGACGCCAGCGACCCGGTCCACTGGATCCGGCCGCGGGGCGGCTTCACCCTGGACGGCTTCCGCACCGTCATCGAGCGCGGCGACCTGCCCCTGTGGATGCTGAACAGCTTCTTCGTCTCGGCGGCCGTCACCGCCGTCACCGTGGCCGTGTCCGCGATGGCCGGCTACGCCTTCTCCCGCACGCTGTTCCGCGGCAGGCGGTGGCTGTTCACCGTCACCATGGCGTCGATCCTGGTGCCGCCGCAGCTGCTGATCGTGCCGTGGTTCCAGCAGATGCTCACCCTGGACCTGGTGGACACCTACGCGGCGGTGATCCTGCCGCAGACGGTCGCGCCGGTGATGGTCTTCATCCTGAAGAAGCACTTCGACTCCCTCCCGCGCGAGCTGGAGGAGGCCGCCCGCCTCGACGGCGCCGGACACGCCCGGATCTTCTGGTCCGTGATGCTGCCGCTGTCCCGCCCCATGCTCGCCGCGGTGTCGATCTTCGTGTTCATCGGCGCGTGGAACAACTTCCTGTGGCCCTTCGTGTCCACGTCCGACCCGGCGCTGATGACCCTGCCGGTCGGCATCACCGCCGTGAAGGACGCCTACGGCGTCAACTACGCCCAGACGATGGCGTCCTCGGTACTGGCCGCGCTGCCTCTCGTGCTGGTGTTCGTGTTCTTCCAGCGGCACATCGTGAAGTCGGTGGCGACGACCGGCCTCGGCGGTCAGTGACCCCGGTGGCGTGCCACCGGGAGACCGGGGCCGGATGAGGCGTTAGCGTCGGGACATGGCCGGTGATCGCCGCGGATGGCGGGTGTGTCTGCTCGGCGGCGCGGTGTTCGCGGTGTGCATGACCGGCACCACGCTGCCGACCCCGCTCTACCCCCTGTACCAGGAGAAGTTCGGCTTCTCCGAGCTGACGGTCACCGTCGTCTACGCCGCGTACGCCTTCGCGGTCATCGGAGCACTGCTGCTGGCCGGCGACGCCTCGGACGCCGTGGGCAGACGTCCGGTGCTGTGGTGGGGCCTGGGCTGCGCGGCCGCGAGCGCCGTCTGCTTCCTGTGCGCCACCGCACTGGGCTGGCTGTACGCCGGACGGCTGCTGTCGGGGCTGTCCGCCGGACTGTTCACCGGGGCCGCCACGGCGTACGTCATGGAGTCGGCCCCGCCCGGCGCGGCCTCCCGTGCCACGTTCGTCGCCACCGCCGTCAACATGGGCGGCCTGGGCTGCGGCCCGCTGCTCGCCGGGATCCTCGCCGAGTACGCGCCCTGGCCGCTGTACCTGCCGTTCGTGGTGCACCTCGCCCTGGTCGCCTGCTCGACCGCCGTCCTGCTGTGGCTTCCCGAGACCGTGGCGGAGCGCCGCCCGCTGAGCACCGTACGACCGCGACGGCCCGGCGTGCCGCCACCGGTACGGCCGGTGTTCGGCCCGGCGGCGACCGCCTCGTTCACGGGGTTCGCGCTGTTCGGCGTGTTCACCGCCGTCAGCCCCGCCTTCCTCGCGCGGTACCTGGACGTGACCGATCACGCGGTGAGCGGACTCGTCGTGGCGCTGGCCTTCTTCTCCTCGACCGGCGGCCAGCTGGCCGCCGGCCGGGCCGGCCCGGTGCGGTCACTGCCGCTGGGGTGTGCCGGGCTCCTCGCCGGGCTGGCGCTCCTCGCGGGCGCGCTGTACGGGGACCTGCTGGCCCTGGTGGTGCTGAGCGCGCTCACCGGCGGGTTCGGTCAAGGGCTCGCGTTCCGCGGCGCGCTGTCCGCCGTGAGCGAGGCCTCCCCGCCGGACCGGCGCGCGGCGGTGATCTCGACGCTGTTCGTGGTGGCGTACCTGGGCATCTCGGTGCCGGTCATCGGTGTGGGGCTGCTGACCGGCCCGATGGGCCTGGAGGGCGCGGGACTGGTGTTCATCGCCTGCATGGGAGCCCTCGTCGTGGCGGCGGCCGGCTACCTCCTGCGCCGGCCGGCGCAGGAGGGAACCTGAACACCGGCCGCGCGCCCGGCCGGCCGAGGTGCCTTCGGCGTTGCTCGGGTGACCGGGCCCTACTTACGACTCGATGAATTCCAGGATGTCGCGGTTGAGGACGTCCGGATGGGTCGACAGCATGCCGTGGGGGTACCCCTCGTAGGTCTTCAGGGTGCCGTTCTTGAGCAGCTCGACCGTCAACGGCGCGGAGTTCTCGTAGGGAACGACCTGGTCGTCGGTGCCGTGCGCGACGAGGACCGGGACGTCGATCTTCTTCAGGTCCTCGGTGAAGTCGGTCTCCGAGAACGCCTTGACGCACTCGTAGTGGGCGTTGGCCGCCCCCATCATGCCCTGCCGCCACCAGTTGTCGATCAGACCCTGGGAGACCTCCGCGCCGGGCCGGTTGAATCCGTAGAACGGACCCGACGGCACGTCGATGTAGAACTGCGCGCGGTTGGCGGCCAGGGCCGCGCGGAACCCGTCGAAGACGTCGATCGGCAGCCCGCCGGGGTTGCTCTCGGACTTGACCATGACCGGGGGCACCGCGCCCACCAGCACCGCCTTGGCGACCCGGCCCGGCTCGGCCCGCGCGACGTACCGCGCGACCTCTCCGCCGCCGGTCGAGTGCCCGACGTGTACGGCCCCCCGGAGATCGAGGGCGCCGGTCAGCACGGCCACGTCCGCGGCGTAGGTGTCCATCTCGTGGCCGGTCGAGGTCTGGCTGGAGCGGCCGTGACCACGCCGGTCGTGAGCGATCACGCGGTAGCCCCGGGACAGGAAGAACAGCATCTGGTTGTCCCAGTCGTCGGCGCTGAGCGGCCAGCCGTGGTGGAAGACGATCGGCTGTCCGTCGCGCGGACCCCAGTCCTTGTAGAAGATGGTCGTGCCGTCGGGTGTGGTGACCGTGCTCATGGGTGATCCCTCCGCGTGATCCGGACCGACGGCACTCACCTTACGCGCCGTCCTGGCACGCCTCACCTCCTGAACGTCCCCCCGAGGACGGCCGGATGCGCCTTATGGTGTTTCGATGCCGCTCGTTCCCAGATGGGTCCTCCTCTCCTCGGGGTGTGCGCCCCTCCTGCTGATCGGGGGCTGGACGGTCGCGGCGTCACTGGAGGGGCCCGCCTACGACCCCGCCACTCAGACGATCAGCGTCCTGGCGGCCTACGGAGCCGCGGGGTCCTGGGTGATGACCGCCGCGCTGCTGGCGCTGGGCGCCTGCCATCTGCTCACCGCCTGGGGGCTGCGGGCGGCGGCGACGGCCGGACGCGTGGCGCTGGCCGGCGGGGGAGCGGCGGCGCTGGTGGTGGCGCTGCTGCCGGCGCCGAGCAGCGGGGGGTCCCTGCGCCACGGTTCGGTGGCCGCGGTCGGATTCGCGCTGCTGGCCCTGTGGCCGCTGCTGGCCGCAGACGGCGGTCGTACCGCTCCCTGGGCGCTGCGGTCGGCGGCCTCGGCCGCGGCGACCGCCTCGATGGTCCTCGGCGCGGCATGGTTCCTCGTCGAGACGCACCGCCACGGCGCGGCGGGCGTCGCGGAACGCGTGGTGACGGCCCTTCAGTCCGTCTGGCCCTTCGTGGTCGCCGCCTCCTGCCTCCGCCATGCCGGCGGCGGCGAGCCGCCCGCGGGCCGGCCGGACTGACGGGGGCCGGTGAGGCGCGGGCGCTGACAGCGACCAGGCCGTCGGCCTCCCCGACGGGCGCGACCACCGTCGACTCTCTTGTTCCGCTGTTCCGCTGTTCCGCGTCGGGCCGGCGGGCGGTCTCAGCCGCCGGGCGTGCCCGTCGGGAACTCCTCGCTGCCGAGCACGCGCAGCAGTTCCAGCCGCTCGCGGGCCTCGGCGTCCGCCGGGGTGAGCACCAGCAGTTGCTGCCCCTGGTCGGGAGTGACCAGGGTCTCGCAGTCCATCAGCACCCGGCCCACCCGCGGGTGCAGGAACGTCTTGCGGTCGGCGCGCCGCACCGACACCTCGTGCTCCGCCCAGAGCCGGCGAAAGCGTGTACTGGCGGCCGACAACCGCTCGACGAGCCCGGTGACCGTGGGGTCGCCGGCCCGGCGCCCGGCGGCCGCGCGCAGATCGGCCACGAGCTGACGGCCGTAGTACTCCTCCTCCTCGACGGGGCCGACGGCGCGGGCGGCCGGTTCGGTGAACCAGCGGTACACGAGGTAGCGGCGGTCGCCCGGGAAGCCGGTGAGGTCGCCCGTCAGCAGCACCGACGCCCGGTTCTGCGCCAGCACCTCTCCCAGGTCGGACAGCACCAGCGCCGGAGTGTCGCCGAGCAGGTCCAGCAGTCGTATCAGCCCCGCCCGGGCCAGCCGGGCCACCCCGTCGGCGGGCGGCGGCCGGTGACCGGCCAGATGGAACAGGTGGTCGCGCTCGTCGTCGGACAGCCGCAGCGCCCTGGCCAGCGCGACGAGCAGCTGCGTCGACGGCTGACTGCTGCGGCCCTGTTCGAGGCGTACGACGTAGTCCACCGACATGCCCGCCAGCATCGCGACCTCCTCCCGGCGCAGCCCGGCCGTGCGGCGGCGCGGGCCGTCGGTGATCCCTACGTCGGC
Organism: Streptomyces sp. NPDC018964; assembly: GCF_044390325.1. Taxonomy (NCBI): domain Bacteria; kingdom Bacillati; phylum Actinomycetota; class Actinomycetes; order Kitasatosporales; family Streptomycetaceae; genus Streptomyces; species Streptomyces sp. NPDC018964. The sequence goes on along the minus strand of NZ_JBIRYZ010000019.1, from coordinate 43,303 downwards.
CGGACGGATCGCCTCACGGCGGCGGCGCAGGAAGTCGGCGAGTTCCTCACGTTGCATGACCTCATGGTCCCTCGCGGCGCGCCCGCCGAGCCAGGGAGCGGCTCTCCCACGATGAACGCTCCGCTCCCGGCGGGCCCGGCACCGGCACAAGGTGGACGACGAAAGCGACCACGAAGGAGAACACCATGCAGACACGCACTCTGGGCAGCGACGGTCCGGCCGTCTCCGCGCTGGGCCTCGGCGCGATGAGCATGTCGGGTGCCTACGGCGCGGCCGACCGCACCGAGAGCATCGCCACCGTGCACGCCGCGCTGGACGCCGGCGTCACGCTGATCGACACGGGCGACTTCTACGCCATGGGCCACAACGAACTGCTGCTCGCCGAGGCGTTGCGCGGCCGCGACCGGGACAGCTACCGGCTGAGCGTCAAGTTCGGCATGCTGAGCGGGCCGACCCCCACCCCGGGCGGGTTCGACGGCCGTCCCGAGGCGGTGAGGAACTTCGTCGCCTACTCGCTGACCCGGCTGGGCACCGACCACATCGACATCTACCGTCCCGCGCGGCTGGACCCGGCGGTGCCGATCGAGGAGACGGTGGGCGCGATCAAGGAACTGATCGACGCCGGGTACGTACGCCATCTCGGCCTCTCGGAGGTCGACGCGGCGACGATCCGCCGGGCGCACGCCGTGCACCCGGTCACCGACCTGCAGATCGAGTACTCGCTGATCTCCCGCGCGGTCGAGGCGGAGGTCCTGCCCACGCTGCGGGAGCTCGGCATCGGTCTGACCGCGTACGGAGTCCTCGGGCGCGGCCTCATCTCCGGGCACTGGTCGGCCGGCCGCGGCGCCGGCACCGGCGACCACCGGGCGCTCAGCCCTCGGTTCTCCGTCGGCAACGTGGAACACAACCTCGCCCTCGTGGAGGCCCTGCGCCGGGTCGCCGACGCGAAGGGCTGCACCGTCGCCCAGCTGGTCATCGCCTGGGTCGCAGCCCAGGGCGAGGACATCGTGCCGCTGGTCGGCCCCCGCACCCGCGAGCGGCTGACCGAGGCGCTGCCCGCGCTGGACCTCGTCCTCACCGCGGACGACCTCGCGGAGATCGAGAAGGCGGTACCGCCGGGCGCCGCCCGCGGCGACCGCTACCCGGCGGCGTTCATGTCCTCCCTCGGCGTGGGCAACTGACCCCGGCTCCCCGGCCGGCGTCAGCAGCCGTCGCGGTACGGCGTGCCGGGGGCGATGCGCTCCCAGTACGCCCGGGTCGGCGGCGACACCCGCTCACAGACGTGTGCCGCCACCTGGCGCGGGTCCAGGTCCCAGGTGCGCCAGGTGCCGTCGCGGCTGACCGTGTGCAAGGTGTCGTCACCGTCGAACACGGCGTCCGCGACCCGGCCGGTGTGCCCGCGCAGTGTCGCCTTCGGTGCCCGGCGGGGGACGTCCCACAGCCGCGCGGTACCGTCCCGGCTGCTGGTGACGAGGGTGTCACCGCTGCGGTCGAAGCGCATGGACACGATCGGACCGGTGTGCCCGGACAGCACGACGGGCGGACGACCGGGCGGTCCTCGCCGTCCGGCGCGACGCTTCCGGCCCGCGGGGGGAACGAGACCGTCCGTGCCACCCCGGAATCCTTGGGAATATACCCCTTGGGGGTATATGTTGCTCCCTGTGGGCCGACACCGGTCACCGAGCCGCCGAATGCCGGATGGGGATGAAGGTCATGGATCACGGCACTCGTCACACCGCCGCCGGGCACGGGCACGCGTCCTGGGCGATGGCGGTGAAGGCGACGCTCCACTGCCTGACCGGGTGCGCCATCGGCGAGATCCTCGGCATGGTCATCGGCACGGCCCTGCTGTGGGGCGACGTACCGACCATGATCCTCGCGATCGCCCTCGCCTTCGTCTTCGGCTACTCCTTCACCCTCTTCGCGGTGGTGCGCGCGGGCCTGTCCCCGCGGGCCGCGGTCAAGGTGGCGCTGGCCGCCGACACGGTCTCCATCGCGGTGATGGAACTGGTCGACAACGCGATCATCGCCCTGACACCGGGCGCGATGGACGCACACCTGTCGGACGGACTGTTCTGGTCGGCGCTGCTCGGCGGCTTCGCCGTGGCGTTCGCGGTCACCACACCGGTCAACAAGTGGATGATCGGCCGCGGCAAGGGCCACGCCGTCGTCCACGCCCACCACTGACCGCCTCAGGAGGCGTTCGGATCCTGCCAAGGGCGCGAGGGCCGGCACCTTTCCCTCGCCCGGCCTCGCTCGAGCGGGAGGGACCCCCTGCGTGGGAGGTACCCCCGCCCCGGACCCCGCTCGGCCAGGCCACGAGGCACCGCTCACCGGAGCCGTCCCGATCCGGACGGCCCTCCCTAGCGCTCGCGGTCCAGGACGCGGCGGGCCGCCTCGGCCTCCGCCGCCGGCGGGGACAGCTCGTCGAGGGAGTCGAGCTCGGTGTCGGCCTCCAGTTCCCGTTCCCAGTCCGCCGCCAGCCGTTCCTGTTCCTCGTGTGGTCTGCCGCTGACGGCCTCCCGGTGGTGAGGGTCCAGGGCCGCGAGGAATCGTCCGACCGGGTCCGTGGGCATGCCGTGCTCCTTGTCGCTGGGAAGGGGCCGCGCTACCGACCCAGGATGGCCAGCCGGCCCCGGGACGGCCGCCCGACACGGCCTGCGACCACCCTGATGGCCCCGCCCCGCCGACGGCGGCCCGCACGGGACCACCGGTGCCGGGCAGGCAGGGCCCCGCGGGACACCCCGCCCGCCGGGCGCCCCCTCCACCGCCGTGGGACGGGGATACCGGGACCCGTTGTCAGAGCCCTGCCCTACAGTTCCCGTCACTTGATCACTGCGGGTGCGGGAGGCACGCATGGGGTGGGTGTCGGCAGGCGGCTACGAGGTCGCCCTCGACGGCGGCAAGGTGGTGTGCCGCAACGCGGCCGGACGGCGGCTGAAGTCCGTACCGTCCAAGATCGCCGACGATCCGGCGGTGGTGGGGCTGCGCCAGCTCACCGAGTGGCTGGAGCGGCACGAACGGCAGTGCCTGGCCGATGTGGAGCGGTGGATGGTGCGCTCGCTGCCGGTGCCGTTCGAGGTGCTGGCGCGGGTGTGGCCGGACCTCGCCTGGCAGGCCGCCCTCCGCGACCTGGTGGTCACGGGCACGGACGGCGCGGTGGCCGGGTTCCTGCGGGATGCCGACCCCGAGCGCGGCCTCGGCCTGGTCGACCTCGACGGCGACACCGTCCGCCTCACCCCCGGCCTGGTCCGCCTGCCGCACCCGGTGCTCCTCGACGACCTGGAGGAGCTGCGGGAGTTCGCCGTCGAGCTCGGCGTCGAACAGCGCGCCCAGCAGCTCTTCCGCGAGGTGTGGCACCGGCCCGCGGCACTCGACGCCGAGGCCGCCTCCGTCGAGGACCACGCGGGCGGCGTCTTCAAGGAACTGCGGTTCCTGCACGGCCGGGCGACCCAGCTCGGCTACCGCGTGCGCGGCGGCCACGCCGTGTGCTCCGTGGTGGAGGACGGCCACACCGTCGAGGCCCGGGTGTGGGTCGGCGACCACGACGGCTACATGGAGACGGAGACCGGCCCCCTGGTCTTCACCGACCCGGCCGGCCGGGTGCTGAAGCTCGGCCGGGTCGGGCCGGTGGCCTGGTCGGAGGGCATGCGCATGGCGGCCGCGCTGTACGCCGGACGCGACATCGAGGACGAGGAGCGTGCGGCGTGACGACGTACGACGGATTCACCTACGACGAGACCACCTCCGCCGCGCTGCTCGACGCCGGCGCCGTACTACCCCCGGGCACCACGGACCGGGAGGACGCCGACCTCCTCACCGTCCGCACGTACACGCACACCGCGCTGGACGAGCGGAAGGTCGTGCGGCTGGTGCCGGGCACGCTGGGCGAGGCGGAGGACCTCGCCCTGGACTTCCTCGGACTGGCCCGCGAGCCGGAGACCCGCGAGGTCGGACAGGTGCGCCGGGAGACCCTCGGCTTCCCCGCGTGGGCGCTGGTCAACGACCCGGCGAACGGACGCCACGCGCTGGCGCTGGTCAAGGACGTCGAGCGGCTCGCCCGCCAGGCGAAGTCCCGCCCCGGCAACGCCAAGGAGGGCTTCGAGGCGCTCGGCGAGCGGCTCGGCCGTGCCGTACCGCACTTCCTGCCCACCTTCTACGAGCAGGCCGCCCGCGTCTTCCTCCAGCACGAGAACACCACCTACGCGGCGGCGTTCTTCGGCAAGGCCCGCGAGGCGGAGCGGGTGCACGCGCTGACCGTGGACGAGGAGCGGCAGCGCGCCGTGTTCCTGGAGTTCGCCTTCGCCGGGGCGCTGACGGTCAAGGCCCTCAAGGAACACGTGAAGGCCCTCGCCGCCCGGCTCACCCCGGCCGAGGCCTGGGCGCAGTTCCGGCAGCTCACCGTGGAACGCTGCGCGGCCGGCATGCCGCCCTACGCGTCGCTGCCCCAGGACGCCCGCGCCCTGATCAAGGCCGCCGGCCTGGACCGGGTCACCGAGGAGTGCGCCCTGGTCGCGGACCTGCTCGCCTCGCCGGCGGCGGTCCGGGCGCCCGCGTCCTTCTGGAACACCTACCGGGCGACCCTCGTCGTCCTGGCCGGACAGCAGCCCTCGGTACGCGGCCGGCTGCTGGAGATCATGCCGGCCGGTCTCGGCCGCTCCACCGAGGACGACGAGTTCTGGCTGGCGCTGCTCTCCGAGACCGGCGCCGACCGGCTGCTGACGGGGGAGACGGAGACGGCGGACGGGACCGACGCGGCGGACTGGCTCAGCCGCTGGTCCCTGCACCGCAAGCACGGCGGCACCGTCAGCGACCGCTCGCCGGCCACCCTCACCCTCGTGGAGCGCATGGCCCCGCGCCTGCGCGAACGGGGCCGCCCCGTCGACCTGTTCACCGGCCGCTGGCACGCCGGCACCGACCTCGACCTGCTGGACCTGTGCCTGGCGCTGGACGTGCCGTTGGCCCCGCCCGGGGACGACACCGACGTCCACATCGCCCTCGACCGGTGGCTGCGCGACACCCGGCCCGGGCGACGCGACCTGACAGCCGTCGCGGTGGACCGCTTCGGCCGCCGCACGCTCCGTCACGCCGTCGGCAACCAGCAGGGCCGGCACACTGGCCAGGAGACGCTGGAGGCGATCGCCGCCCACCCCGTGCTCGCCGAGGTGCTCCGCGAGTGGCTGGACGACGCCGCCCGCGAGCTGGACGGCGCGGCCGGTCTGGAGGCCGCCCGCACCGCATTGAAGCGGCTGAGCCCGTTCCGCGCGATCGCCGCACGGATCAGCCCGGATGCCGTCGCCCGCGCCGCCGCGCTCGACGTGGCACCGCTGCTCGGCAGCACCCTGCGCGCCGGCATCCCGGACGAACTGGGCTGGCCCGCCCTCGACGAGGCGCTGCGCCGGCTCGACGCCGAGACCCGGCGCGACAGCGAGGACACCCTCGCCGTCCACGAGGCCTGGCCCGCCCTGATCCTCTCCCGTAGGCACAAGGCGATCGTCGTGGGACCGCGGGACGTCCTGCTCGAGCACGACCTGCGGCTGCCCGTCGAACTGGACCGCTGGCAGCGCCCCTCGTTCCGCTACACCGACGGCGAACTGCTGGTGATGTGGCGGCAGGACAACAAGCAGTACGGCTACTGGTCGGCCCGCCCGGCCGAGGTGTTCCCGCTGGGCGGCGAGAAGCTCCCGCACTGGTACAGCGGCGGCGACGCCGGCGAGACCTCGATCCCGCTGCCGGACGGCGGACGGGCCACCGGCGGACGCGCCCTGCACGCCGGCGACACGGTCCTGCCGCCCGCGCGCCGCGTCCTCGGCGACGGCACCTCCTACTGGCGCCAGGGACGGCAGGGGACGCGGCAGGTGTGGCTCGAGTACGACCCGGCCACCGGCACCCACGGACGTGCCTCGCTGCCCGCCTTCCTGAACTCCGGCATCCGCGACGGCGCCACCCTCCGCCAGGAGCACTGCTCGGTGCTGCCCCTGCAACCCGGCCTCGAGGACAGCCCGTTCGGCACGGACGGCACGGTCCTCGGCCGCTGGGTGCGCACCGAGGGCGACGGCGACGAGGCCCGCACCACCGTCGGCACCCCGGACGGCCGGACCGTCACCCTGCCGGCGGCACACGGAGGGACACCGGTCGGCGCGCTGCGGCTGCCCGGCGGCGTCGAGCCCCTGGTCGTCGCCCACTACCGTCAAGTCGCCCTGTACACGACGGACGACACCACCGGTGTGCGGGAACTGGGCCGGCTGACACCGCTGGAACGCGGCGGCGAGTTCGCCGCCGGCACGCGGCTCGTACCGCCCATCGACTTCTGGCACGCGCTGCGGCCGCGCGACGAGAACGCCTCGGCGCTCCTGAGGGCGCTGAGCGACGAACAGGCGGAGGAACTGCTGCGCGCCGGGGCGCAGGCGCTGGCCGAGCGGCAGGCGGAGATCGTGGCGGCTGGGGCACAGACCGGCTCACCGCAGGCCACCGGAGGACGGAACCCCGCGGTGACCACCACCGGCAAGCCCGCCGTCCCGACCGCCGACCAGGTGGTGCGGGAGGCCGTGTCCCGCACCCTGCCCGCCCTCACCGAGCCGCACCTGCTCACCGGCGTCGCCGCCCTCGTGCACGCGGTGCTGCGCCTGGCGGCGTCCGTCGCCACCTTCGTCACGCCCCCGGCCGAGCGGCCCAGGACGGAACGCGGGCGCACCGAGGGCATGTTCGCCGACTACAGCCCCGAGGACGGCGACGAGCAGACGCTGCGCGAGGCGACCTCCGGCCTCGCCGACCTGCGCGGCTGGTGGGGCGGCGGACAGAGCTGGAGCACCCTGCGGCAGATCCGCGCCGTGAACCACGTCCTGTCCGGCAAGCCCGCCGACGGCAGGCCCCTGCCCGCGTCGTCCCGGTCCACCGGGGCCACCGACGGGTGGCGCAGCGACGAGTTCACCGTCCCCGGCATCGGCGCGGTGTGGCCGTCCGTACTGGACGCACTGCGCCCGCTCGCCTACCGCGCCGCCTCACCCACCCTGACGGAACCGCACCGCCGGGCCCTGCTCCTGCTGTTCGAGGCCATCACGGAAGGGCCCCTGGCCGCACCCGGGGGCGCGCTGCGCGAGGTGGTGCTGAGCGAGCCGCACGACAAGCAGGAGCGCGTCGGCCAGGTGCTGCGCCGGGAAGGCCGTACCGTCGTCGTCCTCGGCTGCCGGAACGTCGACCACCGCACCGGACGGGTCAACTGGCTCGCCCTGGACCACGACCCGGCCGGCGCCTTCGGCGCCGTCGCGCACTTCACCCTGGAACGGGAGACCGCGCACCCGCCGGTGTTCCCGGCCGACGCGCTCGCCGCGGTCACCGCGCTCGTCCGGGACAAGGGCGCGGCGCCCTGGCAGCCGGAGGCCCCCGCCGCCCTGACCGCGGCCACCCGCGGCGGCCTGGGCCCCATCCAGGCGGCCCTGCTGCTCGCCGGGCGGCCGTCACAGCTCACCGACGAGGTGATCGCCGCCACCGGGCTGAAACCGCGCCAGAAGCAGTTCGGCGACGCGCTGCTGGGCTCGCTGGAGCCCGGCGACCGCCTGGCGCTCATCGGCGCGCTCCTCCCCGGGAACCCCGCCGACCTGTGGACCGCCGGACCGGACACGGACGCGGCGGGCCGCGTGTGGGCCGAACGCCTCGACGGGGTCGTCCGCCTGCCCGAGGACCTCGCCGCGGAACTCTCCCCGGCCGGTGTGCCCGCCGACTCCGTCGAGGAACTGCTCAACCCGCACCGCACCCCCTGGCTCAGCCGCACCACCGTGCAGCGCCCCGACAAGGACGGCAACCTCGTGGCGGAGGACCCCGGGGCCGTCCCCGGCCGGTACCACCTGACGCGCGCCGTGGCCGTCCTGGCCGGGCTCGCCTACTCCCTGCCGTACGGGCACCCCCTGCGCGCCGCCCTGCCCGCGGGACTCACCGCGCTGCGCCGCCGCGTCGCGGACCCCGGGCTGCTGCTCGACCTCGACCTGGAGTGGACCGAGAAGGGCACGCCGACCGCCGCCGAACTGCGCAAGGCCTACGGACTGCCCGCCACCGGCGGCGCCGACGCGCACGGAATGACCCACGTCGGCGAGGCACTGGTACTGCGCCCCTGGTACGGCGACCAGGAAACAGTCCTGGTCCGCACGAGCGCCCTCGGCTCGGTGGACGACCCCCTGTTCGGGCTGATCGAGGGAATCGTCGGCCCCGGACGGCGCGACGGCATGCACGCGCTGCGGACCGTCCTTGGCGACGAACTCGCCCGCGCCCTCGCGGCCGGAACGGACCCCGCGGGACCCGCCGGCTACGCCCAGGACCCGACCCTGAGCGTGCCCGCCCTGGTTACCGAGGTCGCCGGAACCCACGGCCTGAGCGAGGACGCGGCGGCGCTCTACCTGCAACTGCTGGCCCTGCCCGACCCGACGGACCGCAACCGCGCCCGCTGGACCGGCTGGAAGCCCGCCCGCGCGAAGAAGGCCCGCACCGAACTGGCCGCCACCGGCCTGGTCGTCGAGGCGAAGCGGGCCCGCGCCGGACGCACCCTCTTCCTGCCGTGCGGCTGGCTCGACCTGAAGTCCCCCGCCCTGCCGGTGGAGATCTGGAAGAAGGGCCTCTACCCGCTCCACGACCACTCCCACGCGGTACCGCTGATACCGGTGCCCGAGCTGTTCACCCGCGCCTGGGACCGTGTCCGCGCCGGCGACGCACCCGCCTACGAGGAACTCACCACCCGCGCCACCCGCAAGGGCCGCCGCCGATGACCACCGTCCACCCGCACTCGGAAGAACCCGCGCCGATGACCACCACCCCGTCCCCCTCCCCGGCCCGCCAGATCGTCCCGCCCGAGGACCGGTACGCCACCGAACTCGCCTTCCTCGCCGCCCACGACGACGGACCGCGCCCGCCCGCCTGGCGGCTCAGCCCGCGCGCGGTCGTCACGTTCGTCATGGGCAGCGGCGGCCGGGCCCTGAAGCTCCCCGACGGCGCCGGAGCACCCGAGGGAGTCCCGCACCGCATGGTGATCGAGGACAAGTTCGTCGGCGACCGGGCCCTGGTCGAACGGTGCGTGGTGACCCTCGCCGGCGAGCGCGGTCTGCTCCTCGTCGGCGAACCCGGCACCGCCAAGTCGATGCTGTCGGAACTGCTCTCCGCCGCCGTGTGCGGCACCAGCGGCCTGGTCGTGCAGGGCACCGCCGGCACCACCGAGGACCAGCTCAAGTACGGCTGGAACTACGCGCTGCTGCTGGCCCAGGGCCCCACCCGGCAGGCGCTCGTGCCGTCCCCCGTCCTGACCGCCATGTCCCGGGGCGCGATCGCCCGCGTCGAGGAGGTCACCCGCTGCCTGCCCGAAGTGCAGGACTCCCTGGTGTCGTTGCTCTCCGAGCGGCGCATCGCCGTACCCGAACTGGCCGGCACCGAGGACGCGCTGGCGCACGCGGCACCCGGCTTCAACCTCATCGCCACCGCCAACCTCCGCGACAAGGGCGTCTCCGAGATGTCCGCGGCCCTCAAGCGCCGCTTCAACTTCGAGACCGTCGGCCCCATCGGCGACCTCGACGCGGAGACCGCGCTGGTGCGCGGCCGGGCGCGGGCGTCCGTGGAGCGCGCCGGAGCGCCGTTCCAGGTCGACGACGCCGTGCTGGAGGCCCTGGTCACCGCGTTCCGGGACCTGCGCGAGGGCCGGTCGGCGGAGGGCTGGGAGGTGGAACGGCCGTCGACGGTGATGAGCACCGCCGAAGCCGTGTCCGTCGCCGGCGCGCTCGCCCTCGCGGCGGCCTACTTCCCGGGAGACCGCGACATCCTCGGCCTGCTGCCCGGACACCTGCTCGGCGTGGTCCGCAAGGACGACCCCGCCGACGCCGCCCGGCTGCGCGGCTACTGGGACGGCCCCGTCCGGCGCCGTGCCGAGCAGGGCTCCGCCACCTGGCGCACCCTGTGGGACCTGCGCACGGTCCTGGAGGGCTGACGGCCGTGTCCCTCTCCCACGGGGCCGCCGCCGCCCCGCCTGTCCCGCCCGACGAGGCGCTCGCCGCCCTCACCGACCCGTCCGCGCCCTACCTCGTCGGCGTACGGCACCACGCGCCCTCCCTGGCCGCCGCCGTGCCCGCGCTGCTGGACGAGGCGGAGCCGGAGGTGCTGCTCGTCGAACTGCCCGCGGAGACGCAGCAGTGGCTGCCCTGGCTGGGGCACGAGGAGACCCGGGCCCCCGTGGCGCTCGCCGCCGCACCCGGCGACGGCGACGGCGGACCGGCGTTCTACCCGTTCGCCGACTTCTCGCCCGAACTGGCCGCCGTGCGCTGGGCCGTCCGGCACGGCGTGCCCGTGGTCGCCTGCGACCTGCCGCTCGCCGACCGGGCCTGGACCGGCGGACGCCGGGCCACGGGGACGGGGGCGGGCGGCCCCGGTCTCGCCACCGTGCTGCGCACCCGGCTGACGGGCCGCCCCGGTGACGACCTCTGGGACCGGCTCGTCGAGGCGACCGCACCCGGCTCCCCGCCCGAGGCGCTGCGCCGGGCCGCCCTGCTCACCGGGTGGGCCCTGCGCGAGGACGCGGTCGCCTCGGGCGGCGTACCGGAGCTGGACCTGCGGCGCGAACGCTGGATGCGGGCCCGGCTGGCCGAGGCCACCGCGGGCGGCGAGCGGACCGCCGTGGTGGTCGGCGCCTTCCACGCCCCGGCGCTGCTGCGGCAGGACGCGGGGGACGAGGACGGGGCGACGCCCGCGGACGGACGACGGCCCGTGTGGAACACCTCGCTGATCCCGTACACCTACGCCCTCCTCGACGAGCGGTCCGGCTACCCGGCGGGCATCCGGGACCCGGAGTGGCAGGACATGGTCCTGCGCGCGGCGGGCGACCCGGCCGCGCTGGAGGAGGGGCTGACCCGGGCGGCCGTACGCGTCTGCGCCGAGCTGAGGAGCCTCGGCCACCCCTCGGGACCGGCCGACGCCCAGGAGATCAGCCGGCTCGCCTCCGACCTCGCCCGGCTGCGCGGCCTGCCCGCGGCGGGCCGCGGCGAACTGGTCGAGGCGGTCCAGACGGTGCTCGCGCAGGGCGAGCCGTACGGGCGCGGCCGGGCCGTGGCACGGGCGATGGAGCGCGTGCTCGTCGGCACCCGCACCGGGCGTCCCGCGCCGGGGGCGCCGCGCAGCGGACTCGTCCCCGCGGTCGAGGCCGAACTGGCCCGGCTCGGCCTGCCCGGCCCCGAGGAGGGCGGCCCCGGCCCCGCCCGGGACCTGCGGCTCGACCCGCTGCGGTCCGACCTCGACCGGCGCCGCGAACTGCTGCTGCGCCGGCTCACGGTGTGCGGCGTGCCCTACGGGGAGGCCAGGGAGGTCGTCGGCGCGGGCGGCGCCGAGGCCCTCACCTCCCGCTGGGAGGTGCGCTGGACCCCCGCCACGGCGGCCGTGCTGACCACGGCCGGCGTACGCGGAGTCACCCCCGCGCAGGCCGCCGAAGGAGTCCTGCGCGAACGGCGCCGCCAGGAGTGCGACGAGGGCGGGCCGACCGCCGCACAGGCCCTCGAAGGGCTGGAACGGGCGGCGGAGTGCGGCCTGCCCGGACTCGCGGACCAACGGCTCGACGACGTCGCCGGCGTCCTGCCCCAGGCCGGCACCCTGCCGGAACTCCTCGCCGGACTGGCCCTGCTCGACCGGCTGCGGGCCGGCCACGTCCCCGGGCTCCCCGCCGACCCGGACCGCGAGCCCCGGGCGGCCGCCGCCGCGGAACTGCTCACGGCGGCGGCGGTGCGGCAGGTCGACGGACTGACCGGGTCGGAGGACCCCGCCGACGCCCACGCCCTGCTCGAATTCTCCCACCGCGCCGACCCGCTGGGCGGCATCCGGCTCACCGACGCCCTGGACCGCCTGTCCGCCGGCGGCTCCCCGCTGATGCGCGGCGCCGCCGGCGCCGTACGCGTCCTGCTCGGACACGAGGACGCCCGCGCCTTCGGCGACCGCGTGGCCTCCTGGGTCGACGGGGCCACCGACCCCGGCTCCCGCGCCGCCCTCACCGCCCGGCTCGGCGGACTGCTGACCGCCGCCGGCCCCCTGCTGGAGGCGGCACCCCCCGCGCTGGAGCCCCTGCTCACCCGGGTGACCGAACTGCCCGACCGGGCGTTCCTCGACCGGCTCCCCGCCCTGCGCGGCGGCTTCGACACCCTGAGCCCCGCGGCCCGCGACCGCCTCCTCACGGCCGTCGAGGAACGCCTCGGCGCCACGCACGTCGCCGACACGGACGACGTCGACCCGGTCGCCCTCGCCACCTGGACCGCAGCGGACTTCGCCGCCCGCGAAACCCTGCGGTCGCTCGGCCTGCTGCCCCCACCGGGCGGCGGTCCGGCAAAGGACGCGCCACAGCGCCCGGAGCGCGGTGCCCCAAAGACCGCCGGGGAGCACACCCTCGCCCCCGCCGACCGCTGGCGCCTCCTCCTCGGCCGCCGCGCCGACCGGCTGCCGCCGTCCGCCGCACCGCTCGCCACCGCGCTGGACGAGCTGTACGGCAGCGGACGCGGCGAAGGCAGCCGGGGAGACCTCACGGGCCCGGGAACCGGCGGGGGACGGCAGGCGCCGTACCCCGGGGTGCGGGAGTGGTCCGAGGAACTGGCCGCGCTGTTCGGCCCCGGCATCCGGGAGGAAGTGCTGGCGACCGCCGCCGCGTCGGGCCGCAAGGACGTCCTCGCCGAGTTGGACGCGGACAGCGTGCGGCCCTCGGTGGACCTCCTGCGCACCGTGTTGCGGCACGCGGGCGGACTGCCCGAGGCCCGGCTGGCCGCCCTGCGCCCGCTCGTACGGCGGCTGGTCGACGCGCTGACCCGGCAGCTCGCCACCCGCCTGCGCCCCGCCCTGCACGGCACCGCCCTGCCCCGCCCCAGCCGGCGGCCCGGCGGCGGCCTGGACCTGCCCCGCACCCTGCGCGCCAACCTGGCGACCGCGCGCCGTACCCCGGAGGGCACGGTGCGGGTGATCCCCGAACACCCGGTGTTCCGCACCCGGGCCCGCCGGGCCGCCGACTGGCGGCTCATCCTGGTCACGGACGTGTCGGGGTCCATGGAGGCGTCCACGGTGTGGGCCGCGCTCACCGCCTCCGTCCTGGCCGGGGTGCCGACCCTCTCCACCCACTTCCTGGCGTTCTCCACGGAGGTCATCGACCTCACCGGGCACGTGGAGGACCCGCTGTCGCTGCTGCTGGAGGTCAGCGTGGGCGGCGGCACCCACATCGCCGCCGGACTGCGGCACGCCCGCGAGCTCGTCACCGTGCCGTCGCGCACCCTCGTCGTGGTCGTCAGCGACTTCGAGGAGGGCTACCCGCTCGGCGGTCTCCTCGCCGAGGTCCGCGCACTGGTCGGTGCCGGCTGCCACGTCCTGGGCTGCGCGAGCCTCGACGACACGGGCCGGCCCCGCTACTCCACGGGCGTCGCCGGGCAGCTCGTCGCCGCCGGCATGCCCGTGGCCGCTCTCAGCCCGCTCGAACTCGCCCGCTGGGTAGGGGAGAAGATCGCATGAGCCCGGACCTGCCTCCGGTCGTCCCGTCCGTCACCGCCGAACTCGTCGCGGCGCTCTCGCCCCGGCTGCGCAAGCGGCTGGACGCGGGCGTGACCAAGCTCCTGGCGCGTCCGGCCGTCCGGGAGGGCGACACCGTGCGGATCGCCGTCGACGACGAGACCGACGTCGTCCTGCGGGCGCCCGGCGGTACGGTGACCGGCGCGGACGCCATCCACTGCGGATGCCTGCTGGCCCCCGACTGCCTGCACCGCGCGGCGGCGGCCTCGGCCGCACCGGTCGCCGAGGAGACCCCGGCCCCCGCCGAGGCCATGGAGACGGAGGAGGGGACAGGGTCGGCGCAGCCGGAGCCCGACGCCGCCACCGCGGAACAACGCGCCGCGGCCCGAGCGGTGTTCGATGCGGCCGCGGCCGTCCTGGAAGCCGGCACCGACGGCGCCGGCGCCGTGCTCCAGGCAGAGCTCCTGCACGCCGCGCACACCGCCCGCCTCGCCGGCCTCCCACGGGCCTCGGCCGCGGCGGTCTCCGTGGTGACCGGGGTGCGCGCGGCCCGCTCCGCCGACCCCGGCCACCGCCTCACCGGCCTCGCCGACGCGCTGGCCGCGGTCCTGGGTGTCACCCACCGCTTCCCGCACGCCACCGGCCCGGACCTGACCGAACTGCGCGGCACGGTCCGGCAGCCGTACCGCCCCGACGGCTCCCTGCGGCTGTACGGGCTCTTCTCCGAGCCCGTCCTCACCGCGACCGGATACGCGGGCGCGGTCACCTGGACCGCCGACGCCGACGGACGCCTGTACACGGTCTCGGACGTGGCACCGGGCGGACCCGCCCGGGCGACCGGCGCCGCCGACCGGGCCGTACGGATCGGTGACACCACCCTGACCCACCGCGAACTGTCGCGCGCGGGCCTCGCCGTGTCCGGGGCCACCGTCTCCCCGACGGGCCGTCTCGGCGCGGGGGCGGGCGTGCGGGCGGTCCGCGCCTCCGGCGCCGACTGGCGCGCCGAGCCGCTGGACCGGCTGTGGGCGGTCCCCGCCGCCGAGCAGGTGGCCCGGGCACTGGACGGCGGGCAGGACCTGCTGTTCCTGGAGGTGACCCTCGAGGGCACGGTGCGGGAGACGACGGGCGACTGCCTGCTGGCCGACTGCGCGGGCCTGCCCCTGCGGCTGGCCACCGCCCACGACGATCCCGCACTCCCGTACCGCGACAACCTCCGCCTGCTCGCCGCCGCCGGGGGCAGCCGGCTGCGGATCGTCGCGCGCCTGGCACCGGGACCGTGTCCCCGCGCCCTGCTGCTCGCCACCGAACACCCCACCGACCCCGGCGCCCGGGTGGACCTCGGCCTGGACCGCCTCCGGCGCGCGGACCTGCCCGCCGGGGCCGTCGCACCACCCGCGCGGGCCGTGCCCGTCGGCGACGAGGCCCCGCTGCACCTGCTGCGCCGCCGAGTCCACCAGGCGGTACCGGGAGGCCGCCGTGTCCTCACCCTCGCCGGGAACCGGTCGGGCGACGGCGCCCGGCTGCGCCGTCTCGGCCTCGCCACGGCGGGCGACCTCCTCGACGACCTCCACACCGCCGCCGCGGACCGCTCCCGCGACACCTTCGGCCGTCTGCTCCCGGCCGACACCGGCCGCTTCGCCCGGGCCTGGCTCGCCGCCGCCGTCTACACCGACACGGTCGAACGGGCCCTGTGCGCGGCCGCCTGGGGAGCGTCCGCCACCGAGGCGCGCGGTGCGTAGGCCGGCCGGCGCCTCCTGGCCGTCCTCGGCGCAGCGTCCGGTGACGCCGTCCATGAGGGGAGACGCGGCCGGCGGACGAGCCGTCAGGCGGCCGGGTGGATGACGAGCTTGAACTCCGCCAGGACGATGTCCCGCGTCACGCTGTCGTCGTGGGTGGCGCGCACCGCGAGCGGGACGGCCGGGTCGACGAAGACGCCCCACTGCTTCGTCCAGCACTGCATGCCGGGACTCGGCGGCCGGTGTTCCGTCGCCGTGGTGTCACGGGGTGCAGGGGTGAGGCCGAGCGGGTCCCGGACGAACTGGTCCCGCAGTTCGCCGTAGTTCCCGGCCTCCCACTGGATCATCGCGTACAGGACGCCCCAGCCGGCCGTGCTGGGCCATATCAGCCCGGACCGGTCGTCCGAGTCCCAGTCCGTGACCACGTACCCGTCCGGCTGGTTCACCTGGTGCATGGAGAACCGGTCGGTGGACTCCGCGGACCCGAACGGGAACCGTACGACCGTGTAGGGGCTGTCGGCCGGGACCGGCTGCGGAGTGTCCCGCTTCAGCGAACACACCTGCACTCCGGGCGAATCCGTCGCGTCGATGGACATGGTACGAATCTGCCCGTTCCCGGACGGTTCGATGCGGGCCCATCGGGGCCACGGGGTTCGTCACGACCCCGCCGTGCCGCACGGTCCGGCACGGAAATGAGGTGCGGCCGGTGGTGGCCGCCTCCTACCGTGCGGTCATGCGCGTCGTCTTCACCAAGGGTCCCGGTACGAGCTACGACATCGCGGTGCACCGCGAGACCGGGGCGGCGCTCGCCCCGCGCAACGGGCCCGGCGGGCATCCGTACCTGCCGCACGACCTGGTGCACTTCCTGGTCGAGGCGGAGGCGGGCATCGAGCTCGGGGTCTACGGGCGGCTGGCCGCCGGCGACAACGGCCTGTTCTGGCCCGCCGACCCCGCGGAACGCGCCAGGGCCGCGAGGCGCCGCAAGTCCAGGCCGGTGAAGCCTTCCCCCCGGGCGCGGGCGGACATGGCCCTGTCGGAACACCTGGCGGGCATCGCCGTACCCGTGTGGGAGGTGCGACGCGGTCATGCGCGGCGGTTGCCCGCGTATGTGACGGCGGGAGGGATCCCCCCCGGTGGTCGACCGGATCGTGTCCCGGTTCGACGTGTACGCCGACCGCTGGCACGCCCTGCCGGCCGGCGGTTCGCTGACGCTGACGTGGTGAGGAGCTCACCGGCGTGCGGCGCGGTTGCGGCGGACGGAGGAGAGGAACGACGCGCTGATGAGCGCGACGCCGATGAGGCCGGTGACGACGTCGTCGACCTCGTACCGGATGCTGACGAGAAGGACGAGGGCGAGCGCGCCGATCGCGTAGTGGGCGCCGTGTTCGAGGTAGACGTAGTCGTCGAGGGTGCCCTGGCGGACCAGATACACGGTCAGGGAACGGACGTACATGGCGCCGATGCCCAGGCCGAGCGCCATCAGCACGATGTCGTTGGTGATGGCGAACGCGCCGATGACGCCGTCGAAGGAGAACGACGCGTCCAGCACCTCCAGGTAGAGGAAGGTGAAGAAGGCGGCCCTGCCCGCCAGGGCGACCGCCGGCCGCCCCGCCCCGGCGTCCCCGGACCGCTGCCCGGCGGGCTCCCCGGCCTCCTCGGCGGCCAGCCTCCTCTCGAAGAAGTCGGAGAGCCCGCCCACGACCAGATAGGTGATCAGTCCCGCGAGGCCCGAGACGAGAACCGTCTGGGCCTTGTCGGCATGTTCGCCGCCGTGCTGGTGGGCGTGGGCGGCGAACGTCACGGCGGTGACGAGGAGGACCCCGAGGGCGACGCAGACCGACAGCATGTCGATCCGGCCGAGCCGGGCCAGCAGCCGTTCGACCGGGCCCAGCCACTTGACCTCACGGTCCTCCAGGACGAAGTCGAGGAAGATCATCAACAGGAACATCCCGCCGAACGCGGCGATCGACGGGTGTGCGTCGGTGACGAGTTCCTGATAGCGGTCCTTGTCGGTGAGCGCGAGGTGGACGGCCTCGGCCGGCGCGAGCCGCGCGCTGACGGCGACGATGACGACGGGGAAGAGCAGCCGCATGCCGAAGACGGCGATCAGAATGCCGATGGTGAGGAAGATCTTCTGCCAGAAGGCGTCGAGCTTCTTGAGGATGCCGGCGTTGATCACCGCGTTGTCGAAGGACAGCGACACCTCCAGAACGGCGAGGACGGCGACCAGTCCCAGGGCCGTCCAGCCGTCGTAGAGCACCCCGGCGGCCAGACCGAGGCCCGTGACGGCGAAGGCCCAGCGGAACGTCTTCAGCAGCACGCGGCACTCCCCACTCCCTCGTCGTGCTCGTCGCCGGACGACGGGCCCCCTTCCAGTGCCCCTCTCAGGGATGTCTACTACGCCGGTGCCGCGGAGGAGCGGCCGACACCGCGCCGGCGGGTCACCGCGTGACGTCCAGGACGAGCTTGCCGCGGGTGTGGTGGGTCTCGCCCCGGCGGTGCGCCTCGGCGGCCTGCTCCAGCGGGAACACGTGCTCGACCTCCACCCGGAGGTCGCCCGCGTCGACCAGACCGGCGATGGTGGTCAGGGCCGCGCCGTCCGGCTCGACCAGGAGCGGGCTGGTGCGCACCCCGGCCCGCTCGGCCGCGGCGGCCAGCGCCGGGGAGACACCGCTCGGGACGGAGATGACCAGGCCGCCGGGCCGGGTCACCGCCACCGACCGTGCGTCGGTGGCGTCCGCGTCGCCGATCAGGTCGATGACGACATCGATCCCGCCGGTCACGTCCTCGAACCGCTGCCGCGTGTAGTCGATCGTCTCGTCGGCGCCCAGCTCCTTGAGCCAGGCGTGCCGGGGCTCACGGGCGGTCGCGACCACTTCGGCGCCCAGATGCCTGGCGATCTGTACCGCCAGATGCCCGACACCGCCGGCCGCCGCGTGCACCAGGACCCGCTGACCGGCCTTGACGCCCGCCGTGTCGACCAGCGCGTGCCACGCGGTGAGCGCCGCGAGGGGCAGGGCGGCGGCCTCGGCGTGCCCGATCGAGGCGGGCTTGCGCGCGAACTGGCGCGACGGCGCCGTCACGTACTCGGCGTAACCGCCGGCCGGGCGCGGGAACCAGGGCATCGCGTACACCTCGTCACCGGGCGCGAGCGTGGTGACGCCGAAACCGACCTCCTCGACGACCCCGGAGACGTCCCAGCCGAGGACCAGCGGCAGCGTCTGCAGTCCCGCCATGCCCTGTCCCGCGCGGGTCTTCCAGTCCACCGGGTTGATCCCGGCGGCGTGCACCCGCACCAGCACCTCGGTCGGCAGCGGTTCGGGCCGCGCGATCCGCCCGACGGTCAGCACCTCCGGCCCGCCGAACTCGCCGATGGTGACGGCACGCATGGTGCGCTCGCTCATGTTCTTCTCGTCTCCTGTTTTGTTCCGTTTGTACGAAGACCGGGCCGGGCCCGGTGATCACCCAGTCTCGCCCCGTACCCCTGGACGGAGTGAGTGGCCGGAGGGCCACCTGTCGTACCATTCCGGCCATGGTGCACCGTATCGCCGTTCTCGCTCTCGAAGGCGTCCTCGCCATGGACCTCGGGATCGCCTCGCGCGTGTTCGACGCGGCGTGCGATCCGTCCGGCGCGCCGCTGTACTCCGTGACGACCTGCTCGCTCGGCGGCCGGCCGGTCCGTACCCACGAGGGCTTCCGGATCGTCGTCGACGACGACGAGTCCCTCCTGGAACGCGTGGACACCGTGGTGATCGCCACCCAGGAGCCCGGGAGACATCTGCTCGCCACCGGCGAACTGCCCGCGGAGGTCGCCGGGGCGTTCGCCCGGATCGGTCCGCGCACCCGTGTCGTCAGCCTGTGCACCTCGGCGTTCCTGCTCGCGGCGGCCGGAATGCTGGACGGTCTGAGGGCCACCACCCACTGGGTGCTCTGCGACGCGTTCGCCCGGCGCTTCCCCCGGGTCGAGGTCGATCCGGACGTCCTGTTCGTCGACAACGGGCGCATCCTGACCTCGGCGGGCGGCGCCGCCGGCATCGACGTGTGCCTGCACCTGATCCGCCGGGACCACGGCGCGGCGGTGGCCGGCGCGGCGGCGCGCCGGTGTGTGGTCGCGCCCTGGCGCGAGGGCGGACAGGCGCAGTTCATCGAGCACCCGGTACCCAAGGACGCCGACCGTTCCACCTCGGCCACCCGGCAGTGGGCCCTGAACCGGCTGGCCGAGCCCCTCACGCTGGAGGACCTGGCCCGGCACGCGCACATGAGCGTACGCACCTTCACCCGGCGGTTCCGCGACGAGGTGGGCACCAGCCCCCTTCAATGGCTGCTGCAGTGCCGGCTGAACCAGGCGCGCCTGCTGCTGGAGTCCACCGAGCTGACCGTCGCGCGCGTGGCCACGGCGAGCGGCTTCGGCGACGCCGTGGCCCTGCGCAAGCACTTCTCCGCCCACCTCGGCCTGTCCCCGCTGGCCTACCGCCGTGCCCACAACGCCCCGGACCTGACGGCGACGGGGTGAACGCCCTCGGGTGACGCCCGAGGACGCGGTCCACGGGCGGGAACATGACGTTCTGCCTCACCCCGGCCAGGAGTGGGAGGTGGGAACCTCAGCGGCGCCGACGGCGTACGAGGCGGCGGAACGCCCTCGGCCCGCCGGCCGGCGCGGGCAGGGTGCCCGCCACCGCGTCGGCCAACAGGGAGCCGACGGTCTCCGCCGCGCAGGCGCGGTTGGCGCCGATGCCTCCCGACGGGCCGCGTTTGATCCAGCCGGCGACGTACGTCCCGGGCCGGCCGGTCACCCGACCGCGCTCGTGCGGCACGGTCCCGGTGGCCTCGTCGAACGGCAGCCCCGCCGGGGCCACCCCGCGACAGCCGACCGCCCGCAGGACCAGGCCGGCCGGAATCTCCGGCTCGGCGGTGCCGCCGGTGACCCGCACGGCACGCGTGTCCTCGCCCCCGCGGACCGCCATGGGGGAGGAGTGGAAGCGGAACACGATGCGCCGCCGCCCGCCTGCCGCACCCGGCGGCAGGGACCAGTCGACGGTCTCCCGCGCCACACCTCGCAGCACCGCCGCCTTGTCCCCCGGACCGGCGGCGTCGATCACCGCCCCGGTGCGCGGATCGTGGTCGTCGACGAGCAGATCCACCCCGGGAAGGTGCTTCAGGGCGAGCAGCTCGGGTCTGGTGTACGCCGCGTGCTCCGGCCCGCGGCGTCCGAGCAGTACGACCTCGCGCACCTTGCCGCGGCGCAGTTCCGCCAGCGCGTGGCCGGCGATCCCGGTGCCGGCCAGCGTCCCGGGATCGGAGACCAGGATCCGCGCGACGTCGAGGGCGACGTTGCCGTTGCCGACCACGACGACACGCTCGCACGACAGGTCGACGGCGTCCGCGGCGACCTCCGGATGCGCGTTGCACCAGGCGACGAAGGTGGTCGCGGAGACGCTGCCCGGCAGGTCCTCGCCCGGGATGCCGAGACGCCGGTCCGCGGCGGCGCCCACCGCGTAGATCACCGCGTCGTGGTGGGCGGCGAGTTCCTCCGCGGTGACGTGGGTGCCCACGTCGAGACCCAGGTAGGTCCGCGCGCGCGGATGGGTGAGGAAGCGGGCGAAGGACTCACCCACCTTCTTGGTGGCCGGGTGGTCCGGCGCCACGCCGTACCGGACGAGCCCGCCGGCGACCGGAAGCCGGTCGACGAACGTCACCTCGGCCCGGGTGTGCAGCAGCAGGTCCCTGGCGGCGTACATGCCGGCCGGGCCGGTGCCGACGATTGCGACCCGCAGCGGTCCGAAGTCCGAGGGCAGCACCCGGTCGAAGGACGGCGCGCCCCAGGCGTGGAGGTTCGGCCCCGGACGCGCCGGTGACTCCGTCCCCACAGGGAGGTCCTGCTCGAAGTAGGCGGCGTTGATCCGCGCGTACTCCCGCTGCCCGCCGGTCAGCCGGTCGAGCGGGAGGACGGCGTCCACCGGGCAGGCGTCGGCGCAGGCACCGCAGTCGATGCAGCTCCTCGGGTCGATGTGCAGCATTTCCGTGCTGCCGAAGGCCCGTTCCTCGGGCGTGGGGTGAATGCAGTTGACCGGGCAGACGGACACACAGGTGGCGTCGCTGCAGCAGGTCTGGGTGATCGCGAAGGCCATGGTCGTCCACTCCGCCGAGGGCCGGTGCAGGTGCAGGGTGCGGGTCGTCAGACGAGGTGGGCGCGCCGGTAGAAGAAGAGCGCGGGCCCGGTGAGCAGCCCCACCGAGTCCAGGAACTCCATCAGGCCCGAACAGCTCGCCCGCATCATCGACTTGTGGTGCTCGTTGGCCTTCGCCTCGCGCAGCGCGCGTGCCTCGTCCAGGCCGGCGTTCGCGTAGACCTTCCGGTTCACCATGCTGGTGACGATGACGTGGGCGGCGACCGCGATCAGCAGAGCGTGCACACGGCGGCGCAGCCACCCGGCGCGCGCGAGATGACGACGGGTCTCCTCGCGGGCGAACTTCATGTGCCGGGATTCCTCGACGACATGGATGTTGTTGATGGTGCGGACGAAGGGCACGACCCGCTCGTCGCGCATCCAGTCGCGCTGCATGACGTCGAGGACCTCCTCGGCGACCAGGATCGCCGCGTACGCGGCCTCACCGAAGGCGACGGTCTTGAAGAACCGGCCCAGTTCCAGCGCGACCCGGTGCGGCCGGTAGGCCGGGGCCCGGAGCTTCTTCGCCCCGCGGGCGAACATGATCGAGTGCCGGCACTCGTCGGCTATCTCGGTGAGCGCCCACTGGACGGTGTCGTCCGTCGGGTCCTTGGCGTAGATGTCCCGCAGCACCATCTGCTGGAGGATCATCTCGAACCAGATGCCGGTGCTCGCGACGGACGCCGCCTCCTGACGCGTCAGCTCCTTGCGCTGCGCGTCGGTCATCTCGTCCCAGTAGGCCGTCCCGTAGAGCGTGCTCCACTCCGGGCTGGCGCCGTGGAAGTCCGTGTCGAGCGGTGTGTCCCAGTCGACCTCGGTGAGCGGGTCGTAGGAGAGCTGCGCCGACGAGTCCAGCAGCCGCCGGGCCACGTCGTCGCCGTAGATCGTGTTCCCCATGCCGAGGGCTCCTCGCCTCGAGTCCGATCAGTATTACCGCGGGTAACTACCCGCTTTGCTGACGAACTGTATAGCAAGAGGAGTCGCGTTCCTACCCCTAAGTAGCAAAGGAGCGCCGCCGGAACACCGGCCCCGTGCACCAGCACGGCGGTCGGCCCGGTGCCCGTGCCGGAGCCCGCACCGCCGCCGCTCCCGGACGCCGGGGACGGGCCGGCGGCCGTCAGCGCGGCGGCGGGGACGAGGGCGGCCAGGGAGAACACCCACCGGGCGGCGTGCCGTACGCGCGTCATGAGCACTCCTTCCGCGGGAGGAACGGATGCTCACGACGCTGCATGCCGCCGGCCGGCCCGGCGCCGCCGGCCGGCCCGGGCGGGTGAGGGTCACCAGGCTCGTCACGCGCCGTCAGCGCGGCCGGCCGGGTCCCACGGCCTTCGGTCCCGCGGTCACTCGATTCCGCTGGGAGTGGGCGTCGGCGTGCCGCCGGCGAGGACGTCCTTGAGGCGCTGCGTGCCCTGCTGGACGGCGGCCGTGGTGGCGTCGTGGTCGGCGCCGTCGAGCCCGCCGTTGGTCACCGTGATCGCGTTCGCGCCGATCTGGACGACGGCCACGTCCAGGGTGAGGGTCACGGGCTCACCCCCGCTGTCACCCTTCACCGTCACGGTCATTCCCTGCCGCGCGTCCCCCTCCTCGGGCAGGGACATCTCCACGACCTGGACGGTGCGCTCACCGTCGTCCCCGCCGGTCACGGTGAACTGGTCGCAGGTGTCGGGAAGCGACCGCAGCGACTTCATCGACTCGTCGAGGTCCGCCTTCTCGTAGGCCGCCACCTGGTAGAGCAGCCGGGAGTCGCCCTGCTCGAAGCCGGTGAGCGCCGACGACCCGGACGGGGTCCCCAGCAGGGTCTCGTCGTACAGCGAGTCGATCAGCCGCTGGCAGTCCGGGGCGTCGCTCTTCCCGCTGAGGAAGGCGGCCACGTCGACCTCCCCGACGAGCAGGGAGTCCCGCCAGGTCCGCGGCTTGTCGGCCTGGGTCCAGTCGCCCTCGAGGTCCGCCGAGGTGATCAGCGCGTTCCGCGCGCTCGTCTCGCTGAGCGTCGCGCCGGGTGACGACGTCGGGGAGGCGGTCGGGGACGTGGTGGTCGGGGACATGGTGGTCGACGTGGACGTGGGTGATTCGGTCTGCGCGACGGCCGCGGCGGCGGTCTTCGACCCGGTCGACGCGCTGTCGTCCGCGTCGGAACAGGCCGCCGTGGTGAGCAGGGTCCCGGTGGCCAGTACGGCGGCCAGGACACGGGACGAGCAGACGAACGGGCGAGGGGTGGTCACGAGTGCCTCCTGTGGATGGGACGAGCGCCCCGGCGCCGACCTGCCCCGAGCGCTTTTCTGCCCTTGTCCTCCCACCGCATCACCGGTCCGCCCGGGCGACCAGCGCAGCGGAGGCACATGGGTGAGAACCGCCCCGGCCGCACACCTGCGTAGCGGAGGAATCACCGGGAAGAAGCGATTCCGAGCGTGCTTCCCCGCGTCGTTCCGATGACGCTGATACGTTCCGTTTGCTATGGCATGACCTGGAAAGGAACCCCGCCACGTCCCCCATCGACAGCGAACCCACGCCCCCTTCCGAGGCGGCCAGGCGTCATCCCGCCCTCTTCCGTGCCGTCCGCCGCCGGCGGAACCCGCCACTGCGCCGGTCGGACATCACGGTGACGGACGAGCGGGCGGTCAGGCGAGCGGTGAAGGCGGCCTCGCTCGGCAACGCCATGGAGTGGTTCGACTTCGGCATCTACGCCTACCTGGCCGGCACCATCGGCCGCGTCTTCTTCCCCTCCGGGAGCGAGACCGCGCAGCTGCTGTCGTCCTTCGCCACCTTCGCCGTCGCCTTCCTGGTGCGCCCGCTCGGCGGCATGGTCTTCGGGCCGATGGGCGACAAGGTCGGCCGTAAGAAGGTCCTCGCGCTGACGATGATCCTGATGGCGGTCGGCACCGCCGCCATCGGCATGCTCCCGACCTACGCGGCCGTCGGCTTCTGGTCACCGCTGCTGCTGATCCTCTTCCGGCTGCTCCAGGGCTTCTCCACCGGCGGAGAGTACGGCGGTGCCTCCACCTTCATCGCGGAGTACGCCCCGGACAAGCGGCGCGGCTACTTCGGCAGCTTCCTCGAACTGGGCACGCTGGCCGGGTACACCGGTGCGGCGGGCCTGGTCACGGCCCTCACCGCCTGGCTCGGCTCCGACACGATGGACGCCTGGGGCTGGCGCATCCCATTCCTGCTCGCCGGGCCGCTGGGCATCGTCGGCATCTACCTGCGGCTGAAGCTGGACGACACACCGGCGTATCTGAAGCTGGAGCAGGGCACGGTCCACATCACCGAGGCCGCGAACGCGGTGGAGACCACCGCCCACGGCGACCTCGCCAAGATCTTCCGGCAGCACTGGCGGACGCTGGTGCTGTGCATCGCCCTGGTCGGCGCGTACAACATCACCGACTACATGCTGCTGTCGTACATGCCGACGTACCTGTCGGACGAGCTGCACTACAGCGAGACCCACGGTCTGCTGATCCTGGTGGCCACCATGGTGGTGCTGATGCTGATCATCAACCAGGTGGGCCGGCTGAACGACCGGTTCGGCCGCAAGCCGTTGCTGATGACCGGCATGCTGGGCTTCTTCGTCCTGTCCGCCCCGGCGTTCCTGCTGGTGCGGCAGGGCAGCCTGCTCGCCGTCTCGGGCGGCATGCTGATGCTCGGCCTGTCCCTGGTCTGCCTGCTGGGCACCATGTCGGCGGCGCTGCCGGCCATGTTCCCGACGCCGGTGCGCTACGGCTCCCTGTCGGTCGGCTACAACCTGTCGGCGTCCCTGTTCGGCGGCACGACACCGCTGGTCATCACGGCCCTCATCGGCGCGACCGGCTCGGACATGATGCCGGCGTACTACGCGATGGCCGCGGCCCTGGTCGGTGTCATCGCGGTGGCCTGCATGAAGGAGACGGCCCGGCAGCCGCTGGAGGGCTCGCCGCCCTCGGTGCAGACGGAACAGGAGGCGGCGGAGCTGGTGCGGTCACAGACACCGACACCGAAGTTCTGACGGCGCGGGCACACCCGGCGCGACCGCCGGGCCCACCGGGCGGACGCCACCGGCCCCGCGGCCTCACCCGGAACCGATCACCCTGGCCGGACACGCCCCGGGGCACCACCCGTCCGCGTGAACCCGCCGGGCACCGGGCGGACGGCTCGGGCCGGCCGGCTGCCCCGCTTCCGCGTCCGAGGTCACAGGCCGGTGACCTTGCTGCTCGCCGAGACCTCGTAGACCAGGGTGACGGTGCGCCGGCCGCCCGGGGCCAGCGGGACGTTCCAGCGGACGATGCCGTCCGCGTCGACCGCGTCGGGCGCGGGGGAGCAGTCGTCCCGGCGCAGGCGCACCTCCACCGCCGAGACCTCGGAGACCGGGACGCGCTCCCGGACGACGACCGTCCTGTCGTCGTGCTCGCCGGGGGCGGAGAACCTGGAGAGGTGCAGGCGGACGGTCCGGGTGAGGACGGTCCGCTGGGTGATCCCGGCGGTCTCGCGGGTCTCCTCGGTGTGCCGCAGCACCCGGTGGTCGTCCCGGCTGCCGAAGGCGAGCTCGAGGGGGGCACCGGGGGCGGTGAAGTCCAGGGTGCCGCGTCCGGTGAACCCACTGCCGCGGACGAGGTCGACCGGCCCGGCGAGCAGGGCGTGGCCGGACCGGTTGTCGCACCGCACCACCTGGTCGACCAGGGGCGACAGCTCGGGGGAACTGGCGTACTCACTCCTCGCGGGCGCGGTGAAGGAGGAGAGCGGCACCCGGTGGGCGCGGCCGTCGGCCGGCACGGAGACCGGCGCGGGGGAGTGGAGCACGCGCACCTCCCCGCCGTCGTCCACGCCCGGCAGTCCGAGCACGGGGACGGGGCCGAGCTCCGCGACCTCCTCCTCGCGCAGGTCGACGTGGACGGTGCGGCGCTCCGCGGCGGAACGCTCCTGGAGCGTCAGCCGGTCCTCGCCGAGCCGGGGCGGTTCCGCGGCCCCCGCGGAGCGGGCCGTCGACAGGGTCAGCCGTA
Source organism: Streptomyces sp. NPDC018964 (assembly GCF_044390325.1). Classification (NCBI taxonomy): domain Bacteria; kingdom Bacillati; phylum Actinomycetota; class Actinomycetes; order Kitasatosporales; family Streptomycetaceae; genus Streptomyces; species Streptomyces sp. NPDC018964. The sequence continues at coordinate 16,937 of NZ_JBIRYZ010000019.1, read as the reverse complement.
CGTCCGACCAGTCCTCGCCGGTGCGCTGCCAGACGATCGCGTCCGTGTCCAGCGTGAGGGAGTCCCCGTCGAGCACGGCCCGGTAGGCGGGCCGCCACACCGCGCACGGCGTGAGATGGCTCAGCCGCAGCCCGGCCCGCCCGGCGGCCGGGGCGCGCACGGTCAGCTCGATGTGGCCGACCAGCTCGGCGGGCTCCGTCTCGGAGAGGTCCAGGGCCCGCCGGGTCTCGGACAGTTCGGCGGTGACGGCGGACAACTCGGCCTCCACGGAGCGCAGCCGCTCGCCGTGGGAGTCGCGTTCGCCGTCCACCCGGTCCAGTTCCCGGGCCCAGCGGTCCCTCTCCGCCTCTCCGGAGCCGGCGCCCTCGCCGATCTCCCGCAGCAGATCGGTGGCGAGACGGCCGAGCAGGTCGAGGCGGGTACGCAGCCGGTCACGCCGTTGCTCCAGGTCCGTCCGCTTCTCCTCCAGGGCCGTCACCCGCCGGCGCAGCGCGGAGTCGCCGTCGGCGGGCCCCGGCCCGCGCGGCGTCCAGCTGCGGACGATCCGCGCGTCGAGCACGGTCGCCGGGTGGCCGTCGGTCAGCTCGGCGTGGAGGGTACGGTCGACGGCCAGCGCGCTGACCGGTCCGAGACGCAGCCGCTGCGTGCCGGCCTCCAGATCGAGCACGGCCGTCCGCTCGACGTGAGCGCGGTCCTCCGTACAGGTGACGGCGGTGACGGGGAGGGGGATGAGCCCCGATGACGTAGACATGCTGGGTCAGCTCCTGCGGTTGCCGCCGGTGAGGGCCTTGCCGGCCGGGATCCGGATCTCGTAGCCGCCGTCGAGGGCGGCGGTGCCGCCGGCGGGCAGCTCGATCCGCCACAGGCGGGTGCCCGGCGCGTGGCGCTCAAGGCCGGTGTCGTCCCCCGGTGCCGTCCAGCCGGCCCGTTCCTCGATCCGGATGTCCGCGTCGGAGGTGACGGGCACGCGCTCGCGCACCTCCACGGAGACGGGCACCGGAAGCCGGTTGGCCAGCTCCACGTGGACGCGGTGGTCGAGCACCGTGACGTTGTTGCGCAGCCCCGCGGTCGACTCGTGCAGATTCACCCGGCGGGTGACCCCGATGGCCTCGGCCGGTCCGAGCCCCACCCGGGACACACCGCCCGGGGCGAGCGTGGGCAGCGCGGCGGTCAGCAGGAAATCCTCGTTCACGGTGACCTCCACCGGACCGGCCAGCAGGGCCTGATCGGTGGCGTTGGAGAGCACCAGCGTCGTGTACACGGTCTGCTCCACGGACGGAACGCAGACGTACTCGGTGCGCAGACCGACCGGGATCTCGCCGACGGTGACGGTGTGCCAGGTGCCGTCCGAGGGGATGTCGGCGGGGGCGGCGGCATCGAACCGGTGGTCGAAGGAGCCCGCCGACTCGCGGGGCCGCACGGCGTACCCGGGAAGGGGCAGCGCGCCCACCGTCTCGGCGCGGCGGCGGTGCTCGGCGGCCACCGGGTCGAAACCGGAGTCGGGGAACAGCCTGCCCCGGCGGCCGACAGGCTCGTCCGGGCCGCACAGGACGAGTGCGGAGTAGTCGAGTTCGGCGCCGTCCGGCTGCGGAGGACCGGCCACGGGCACCGGCGGCGCGGACGCGGGGAAGGCCGCGGACGCGACGGGCGGTGGCGGAGCCGCTCCGTAGGCCGCTGGTGCTGCGGGTGCCGCGGGTGCCGAGCGCCGGGCGGCGGTGCGCGGCCCGGCGTCCGGCCGGGCCCGGACCGGCGCCACGGCGCCGCCGAAGGCCGGTGGGGAGGCGCCCTCCGGGAACGGGACGGGCGGTGGTGGGGGAACGGGGCCGGGCGCGGCACCGGCCACCGCATCGGGCGCCGGCCCCGTGCCGGGGCGGGGGCCCGCCGTGTCGTAACCGGCGAAGAGATCGGTCAGCCCCGCCGGGTGCTCACGCCAGCCCGAAGGCGCGGGAGCGGACTGACTGCGTCCCACGCGGATCGAGCGGAGCCGGGGCAGGCCGGTGCGACGGCGCAGATCGGCGGTGGCCAGGGCGATACGGACACCGGTCCAGTCCTCACCCGTGCGCTGGGCGACCGAGGCCCGCAGCACCAGGGACCCGTCGCTCTCGCCCTCCCGATGGGTGAGCCGGTAGGCGGGCACCCAGACGGCACCGGGCACCCCGTACTCCACCTCCAGCTCCACCTCCGCGCCGCCCGCTCCGCCCGCGCCGTCCAGCGTCAGGGCCGCGCACATCGAGCCGGCCACCGGTGCCGAGGGCACATCGGTGGAGGCACGGGAGATCCTGTCCACGACGACCGCGAGCTCGTGCTCGGCCCGGCGCAGCTCCTCCTCCAGCTCGCGGAGCCCGCCGTGCAGCCCGGTCAGGCGCTCGTCGACGAACTCGGAGAGCTCCAGCCACGCGTCGACCGGGGTACGGCGGTGCGGATCGTCCCGCTCGCGGGCCGGCGGCACCGGACGGAGCGCCGCGACCTCCTGGATCAGCCCCAGTTGCCGGTCCCGGCGACCCCGTACCGCCGCACAGTCGTCGCGCAGCCGTTCCTCTTCGCGCCGCAACTCGTCGGACGGCTCGGTGCCGAGGAGTTCGGCCTCCACCTCCACCCGGGCCTCGGTGACACGTACCCCGGACGCTCCGACGACGCGTGCCCGCAACGAGCCCGGGTCCAGCGAGCGGGGCAGTCCCGCCACCCGCACGCGTCCGTCCGTCGGCACCGTGCCCCGGGCCAGGCGGCGGCAGAGCGCGCCCCGCGCGTACACCACCACCGAATCGAGAGCCGACGCCCACCTCGGGGCCGCCCCAGCCGTCATGTGTTCCCCCACCCCGCCGTGTCCGTGCCGAGGGCAGCCTACGCGGTGACCCGTCGCCGGTCCTGCCAGGTCCCGGTGCCGGCACGGACCACGCGCGCCGGGCCGTCCGTCACGGGGCCCGGGGGAAGGCCCGGGCCGGACGTCGGCCGGCTCACCGGGTGACCGCCCGCTGCCGGGTGCCGCCTCACCAGATCAGGCACCAGTACGCGCCGTGATGCCCGATGCCGATACGGCTGTTCCGCGGAACCAGGCCGGGGTCCGGCCGGCCCACGGACGCCATCGAGCAGGCGGGGTCACCGACCACGTCGGCGTTCGCCATGCGGCGGGCGGCGGCCGTCGCGGCCGGGGAGGTGTACCACGTGGTGGTCGTCCGTTCGTCGCCACCGGTCGTCGGCGTCGGCCTGTGCGTCCTTGCGGACGGCGTCGGTACGTGCTTCGAGGGCGCCGGCCGCGTCGCCGGTGTCCGTGCCGGCGCCGGGCGGGCGGATGACGCCGAGGGCTTCGGCGTCGCGGACTTCGGCACTGGTTCGGGTGCGGTGGGCCGCTGTGGTGGTTCGGGTGTGGCGGGCTTCGGCGGTCGTTCGGGCATGGCGGACCGTGGCGAGGGCGAGGGCGAGGGCGGAGGTGGAGGTGGGGGCGTGGGTGCCGGGGAGTCCGGTGAAAGCCGGGGTGCCGCGGACCGCGTCGGTGGCGGTGGTGTCGCCGGTCCCGTCATCGGAGTGCGCATGGTCGAAGCGCCGGCCGAGGTCCGGTGGGGCACCGGCCGGCGGCTGGGCGGCGCCGGCCGGGTCGTGGGCCTTTGTCCCGGCGGTACCGGTTCGGTTGCCGTCCGCCGTGCCGGTGGTGGCGGTTCGCCGGTCGGTCGCTGCGCCGGCGGGACCGGCCGGGTCGTCGGCCGCCGGTCCGGCGAGGCCGGCCGGCGGGGCGGGGACGTCGTTGGCCCGGGCGACAGGGTGGGCGTCGGCGTCCGCCGTGCGGTGCTCGACGGCTCCGTTCCGAACGTCCAGGACGGCAACGGGTTCAGCGTCGGAAGGGACAGGTCGTTCGAGGCCGAGGGCGTGGGACCGGGCGTGCCGCCGTCCTGCGCCACCCATGCCCACACGCCGATGCCACCGAGGACGAGCACAGCGGCGCCGCCTGCGATCCACGGGGCACGCCGGGGCGGGCGTCGGTGACGGTTCATGGTCTTACTGTCCTATGTGTCCTGGCGGGGCGCCTGTCGCGCCGCCAGGACGTCGTGCTTTCCGCCCGTCCGAGTGATACGGAGATCTCTCCGGCTTCCTTCCGGACAGCCCCTGAGCGGTCCAGGCCGAGCCGTTTCCCGGGGCGGCGTCCCTCCGGGCGGGACGCGCATCGCCCGTCGTCGCGGAAACGCACGACCGGCTCGTCGCCGAGGACCGCGACCACCGCACGTCCGGTACTGGCACCGACGTGCGGGGACCGGGCGACGTGAGGTCCCGCACCGCCTGGCAGCGGAAACCGGGTCCCGGGGGCAGCTCCGCCGACGGCGTTCCCGGCCGGCCGACCCCGACGGCCGGGGCGGTGCGGGTGTCACGCCGGAAGGACCCGTGTCGGAACCGGCCGACGGATCGTCAGGAAACCCGCATGTCAGCGTATTTCCAGGGTTTGCGCGCCACCTCCATCAGGCGCATGGTGGAAGAGGGCGACGGTGACAGCCGGCGGTGCACGGTCCGGGAAAGATCCGTGGCTCCCGGGCAGGGGCTTCCCCGCGCCTGCCCGGCAGGCCGCTCCTTGCCGGTTCCCACGCCGATCGGCCGCTTCTTGGCACCGGTACGGTGACATCTCGCGCATGCGGCAGACGAATCCGCACCATCGTCCGGTGCCTTGCCGAGCCCTGTGGAAAGGAGAGGGCCATGCCCGCGACGGCACCGTTCCCAGGAGCGGGATTCTTCCACAAGGGACAACGCAGCCCTGTGATCGCCTCGATGGGCAAACGCCTGGTGGCGGAAGGCTGCGGCAAGTACCGGACGGGTCCGGGCCCCGAGTGGACCGACGTCGACCGGCAGTCGTACGCCGCCTGGCAGCACAAGATCGGGTTCGAGGGAGCCGATGCCAACGGCATCCCGGGCAGGACGAGCTGGGACCGGCTCCGCGTTCCACCGGCCCCGGCGCCCGGCGGTGACCGCGCAGCGTCTCCCGTACCGGGGCACGGCGTCACGACCCCCCACGGGAAGAAGGGACCCCACTGGATCCTGGGCCGTCACACCGGCGCGGACTACGCCGCTCCGGAGGGGAAGCCCTGTGTGGCGGTGCGCAACGGTTCCATCGTCCGCAGCGGACACGAGAACCGCGGTTTCGGTGACTTCCTCGTGTTGCGCGTCGACAGGTTCGACTTCTACTACTGCCACCTCTCCGATAAGACGGTGGAAAAGGGCCCGGTCAAGGCCGGTCAGAAAATCGGAGAAGTCGGCTCCACGGGGAACGCCACCGGCCCTCACCTCCACTTCGAGAAGCGCCCGGCCGGCGGCGGCTTCGGCTCCGACGTGCCCCCCGTCTGGTGACCGGGAGAGCCCGCCCGCTCCTCAGCCGATCCGGGCCGTGTCCTCGGCCGGACGGCGGTAGACGCCGTCGCTCCGGTGCAGATGGCGCAGGTCGACGAGGTATCGACGCAGGGTCACGTGGTCGGTGCGACCCCCCGCGCACCAGGCGCGGAGCCTCTCGTCCACCTCGCTCTCCGCGTACTCCCGGCCCGGCTCGAACGTGTGCTCGGCGATGTGGCGCAGTACGAGTTCCTTCCGGTTCCACCGCGCGGGAAGCCTCACCAGCCGTCCGTCCCGCACGAACGTGCGGAGCAGCGTCTCGCCCCGCTCGTCCCCGGTGCCGTGGTCCTGCGCGGGCCGCCGCCCGGCCGCCTCGCGCGCCAGGCGGCGGAACGAGTCGTAGGACACCACGAGTCCGTCGGCGTTCGCCGCGAGGGCCTCCCGTTCCTCGAGCCGGCGCAGCGCGAGGAGGACCTCCTTGGCCGGCAGCCCGGTCCGCTCGACGACCTCGGCGGTGCTCGTCGCGCCCAGCGCCACGGCGGCGAAGACCCGTACCCGGGTCTCGTCGGCGAACAGCCCGGCCACGTCCTCGCCCGTCATGCCCCGTCTCCGTTCCTCGTTCCTCCGGGAGCGGTCTCCCGGACACCGTTCCGGGACGCTACCTCCGCGGCCCGGCGACGCGCCCCTGGTTTTCCGCGTGCGCGGCGCCGGCCCGGCCCGTCAGTCGCCCGGCCCGGCGCGCGTGAAGGGGCGGAACGGGCGGCCCGCCGGGTCGCGCAGGACGCGTACCAAGCCGGCCGAGGTCGACCCCGAGGCGGGAGGGCGGGTTCGACGGCCGACGACGGGTCGTCCACCCCGATGTCCGGATGCGCCGTCCCGCGCTGTCCGATCCGGCTGGAGGGCCATCGCGGGCGGGAGAAGAGCGGCTCCGGGACGACGGTCCGGCGCCGCCGTCGGACGGTCCGATCCCGGCGCGGCCCGCCCCGGCCCGGCCTGATCCGGCCCCTCCTTCCGCAGTGGCCGCCCGGGCAGGCCCTGGCAGAACCGCGCGAGTTCCCGGGCGGCGGACGCGTCGAGCGCGGTCGAGGCCGGCGTGAAACACGGTGGGGAATCCATGCGCGCTCCCGCCCGGCTTCAGCGGGGCGAACTTCACCGGAGCCGTCGGACGACGTGGGATTCTCACCCGCATAGGCATACGGGAAGGCGGGAAAGCGGGCGAAGGCACATGCGGCCGGGCACACGGGCGGCGGGCGGGGCACCGACCCGATCGGCAAGGAGGTCACGATGACAGGACCGGAGCACACGGAGGTCCACGGGCTGTCCGTGCCGGCCGCTTCCGCCGCGCTGGAAGCCATCGGCGCGGGCGCCTACGTCGTCGACGAGCAGGGCTGCATCACCGCCGTCAACGCCCGCGCCGAGGAACTGCTGGGCCGGCCCGCCGCGGAGCTCCTCGGCCATGACGCGCACGACCTGCTGCACCGCGGTCCGCAGGGGCAGCAACTGCCGAGGACCCAATGCGCGATGCGACAGGCGTTCCACGCCGGACACACCGCCCAGGCCGACGAGGACTACTTCGTGCACGCCGACGGTTCGGTGCTGCCGGTCTCCTGGCTGATCACCCCGTACGGCGTCGGCGACCACCGAGCCGCCACACTCGTCGTCTTCCACGTCCCCGAACAGCCGCGGGACACCGGCCCGCGACCGGAGCCGGCGGGCCGGTCGCTGTCGGAACTGCAACGGCTGGCCCTGCTGGCCGAGACCACCACGCAGCTGACCTCCACCCTCGACGCCGACGAGGCGCTGCGCCGGCTGGTGGCCCTGGTCGTGCCCCGGCTGGCGGACTGGGCGGTCGTCGACCTGATCACCGAACGTGACGAGGTCTGGCGCGCCGTGGTGATCCACGCCGAGGGCGACACACTGGTGCAGCGCGAGGACCTGCAGGGGCCGATGCCGCCGATCCCCGAGGAATCCCCGATGCCCCTGTCCAGAGCCCTGCGCGGTGTCTCCTCCACCCTGGCCGGACCGCGGACCTACCAGGGGACGCCGGATTCCGGCATCGCGGTCGAGCAGGCCCGCCTGTTCAGCGCCACGGGAATGCACTCCGCGGCCATCGCACCCATCCGCAGCACGCGCGCGGTCCTGGGCGCGCTGACCCTGGGCCGTACCGAGACTCCGGTGGCCTTCGCCCCCATGGACCTTCCGCTGATCGAGGACATCGCGCGCCGGGCCGGCCTGGCACTGGACAACGCCCGCCTCTACCAGCGCCAGCGCAAGGTGGCCGAGACCATGCAGAACCACCTGCTGCCCCAGATGCCGGGCGTCGCGGGCCTGGAGATGGCCGTCCGCTACCTGCCCGCACCCGACGCCTCGCACGTCGGCGGCGACTGGTACGACGCCTTCCCCCTGCCCGACGCGTCCACCGCCCTGGCCATCGGCGACGTCGTCGGCCACGACCTGGAGGCGGCGGCCGGCATGGCGCAGGTCCGCAACATGCTCCGCGCCTACGCCTGGTCCCAGCACGAACCCCCCAGCCGCATCGTCGAACGGCTCGACGAGGCGATCCAGCACATCACCGACGTCGCCATGGCCACCATGATCTTCGGCCGGATCGAAGCGGCCCACGACGGCCACTGGCGGCTGTCCTGGACCAACGCGGGCCACCCTCCGCCGCTGCTGATCAGCCGGGACGGCCTGACGAGCTACCTCACCGACGGCCACGGCATCCTCCTGGGCACCCAGGCGGGCCTCCGGCGCCCCGACGCCACAGCGCTGCTCCCGCCGGGGTCCACCCTGGTGCTGTACACGGACGGCCTCATCGAAGCACCCGTCCAGAGCCTCGACACGGGTCTGAACCGGCTGCGCCGGCACGCCGCCGCCCTCGCCCACCGCCCCCTCGTCCCCTTCACCGACCAGCTGCTCCACCGTGTCCGCCCCGCCGGCAACGACGACGACGTCGCCCTCCTGGCCCTGCGCGTCCCCCAGAACTGAACCGTGCGTGTCCCCGAGGCTGAACCCGCGGAAGAGCTTCGGAGGACCGACCTGCTCAGGCGCGGCGCGCCCCGCCCGAGGCCCCGGCCCACGGCAGGACGACGCCACTCACCGGCCGGCGGTACGTGTGGCGAGATCCTCGTCGGGATGGCGCGGACCACGCGGCAAGGGGTGCCGAGCGCGACGGTCATCGGGGGAACGTCACGGCTGACGACACTGCCGGCGGTGTGTGGTTGTACTCGAAGATCTCCTCGGTGCGGCGCCGGGGAGCCTGGAAGGCCGCTTCCGGCTCGGTGTGGACGAGCCCCTTGGCGATCCGGGCCAGGACCTCTTCTTCGTGAGCATGCGTCCCAGCGGAACGACTCCGTTCGTCCGGCCCCCGGGTCCTGACCCGACGCGCCCTCGGCCGGCCGCGCGCACCGAGCCCATGCCTTCGGAGCTGGACGACGGCGGCTCCCTCCCGCATTATGACGCTTACATGACACACCATGCGTCGCGATGACGACCGGGACGGTGACCGTGCGCGGCTCCCTGGGCAAGGCACTGCTGACCACTCTCCTCCTGCCGGCGCTCCTGGCGCCCGCTCCCGCGACGGCGGCCCCGCACCAGGGCACTTCCCGCGCGGAAGAGGCTCGTGCCGCCACGGACTGGACGGCGCCGCTCAGCACACGGGGCCGCTGGATCGTCGACGCGGACGGGAACCGGTTCAGACTGCGCTCCGGCAACTGGCACGGTGCCAGCGGCACGTGGAACGGCACCGGCAGCGCGGACGAGGGCGCCAACCACCACGCGGGGGAGAACGCCGGCCGGATACCGCTCGGCCTCGACCGCGCCCCCATGGCCGACATCATCGCCGGCTTCCGGGAGATCGGGATCAACAGCGTCCGGCTGCCCTTCTCCAACGAGATGATCCACGACACGCGCCCCGTCACCGACGACGCCGTCGCCGCCAACCCCGCCCTGAGAGGGCGGACCCCGCTCCAGGTCTACGACGCCGTAGTGCGTGAACTCACCGGCTCCGGCCTCGCGGTGATCCTCAACAACCACACCAACACCACCCGTTGGTGCTGCGGAGTGGACGGCAACGAACGCTGGAACGCGAGCCGGTCCACGAAGACCTGGGAGGACGACTGGCTGTTCATGGCCCGCCGCTACCGGGACGACAAGCGTGTCGTGGGCGCGGACCTCTACAACGAGGTCCGCCGTGACATCTGGGACGACCCCAACTGGGGCCTCGGCGACGACCACGACTGGTTCAGCGCCTCCCAGCGCCTCGGCGACCGCCTCCTGACGGAGGCCGACCCCGATCTCCTCATCGTCGTCGAGGGCATCAACTGGACCGGCATCCCCGTCGACGGGTTCGCCCACGGGCGCCCCACCCTGGAGCCCGTACGCCGTCTCTCGCACACCCTCGTCGAATCGGGCAAACTCGTGTACTCCGCCCACTTCTACGGCTACACCGGCCCGAACCACAGTGGCGCCACCGGGATCGGCGAGACCACCGACCCCCGCTACCAGGACCTCTCACCCGCCGAACTGGCCGACGTACTGGACCGCCAGGCCTTCTTCGTCACCGCCGAACAGGACCGGCACTTCACCGCCCCCGTCTGGATCAGCGAGTTCGGCGTCGGCGGCCGCGAGGAGACGGGTGCCGCCCCGCGCGCCTGGTTCGAGAACTTCGTCGACCGACTGATCCGCGCGGACACCGACTTCGCGTACTGGCCGCTCGTCGGATGGCACGAGAACCGCCGGGGCAACGGCTGGGCACTGCTGCACTGGGATTCCGCGGGGCGCCGCATGGGTGTCCACGACGGCGACGACTGGCGGGCAGCGGCCTGGACCCGTCTCGTCGGGGCCACCGGCCGCACCGGCCACGTCGACCCCGTGGCCGACTGGTCGATGCTCAGCCCCGACCACGCCGACTTCGTCGCCTCGCGCCGCATGCGCGCGCTGCCCGACTGGGACTCCGGCGCGCGCAAGGCCGTCTGTCCCGACGGGCAGCGCCTCCTGGGCCTCGGGCACACCGGCAACCGGGGCCTGTGCTCCGACGTGACCGCCGGACCGCTGTGGGATCCGGACGGCGGGCACGAAGTGGTCAAGGACGAGCGGCACGTCCCGCCCGGCGGGGACTGGGCCTCCGGATACACCAAACTCCACTGCCCCGAGGGCCACTTCCTCACCGGTTACAGCGTCCGCGGCGCCGCCGTCTCGGCCGCCCTGTGCGCGAAGGCCGTGCCCGGCGGAATCACCGGCACGGGCGGCCGTACGGTCTGGTTCGACCGGAGCGACAACCGGGGCCCCCTGCCCGAGGGAGGCGACTTCGCGCACGGCCGTTACAAGGGCCAGTGCGCGGACGGCGAGTACGCCGCCGGCATCGCCTACACCGGCCGTATCGGCTCCTCACGGACCCCGGACGCCCTGTACTGCCGCACGCTCCACTGACGCCACACCGGCACTTTGTCCCACGCGAGGAAGAAGAAGCGGGACCCCGTGCGAAAGGGGTTACGCGTTCACGCGAGGCCCGCTAACTTCCTTGAAATGAACCGGTCATGCCCCTGTCGGGGGTGACGGGCCGGTGTTCGACGGCGCGACGGCGCGCGCCCGTACTCCTTCACGGTGGGCCCCGTGGCCTGCCGCCACCCCCCATATCCAGGAGACTTCCGTGCGCACGAGACCGATCGGACACAGACGTGTCCGCGTACTGCTGACGGCCCTGGCGTGCGCCACGGGCCTGGCGCTGCCCGTGGGCCCCGCCGCGGCGGCGCCCGCCTCCGCCCCGGCCGGACCGGTCGGCGCCGCCGCGGCCGAGGACTTCCAGCAGGTCACCCTCGCCAAGGGCGTGGCCGAAACGGGCGAGCCCATGACCCTGGCCGTCCTGCCGGACCGCTCCGTACTGCACACCTCACGCGACGGCACCCTGCGCCGGACCGACGCGTCCGGCACCACCACCGTCGCCGGCCGGCTGAACGTCTACAGCCACGACGAGGAGGGCCTGCAGGGCGTCGCCGCCGACCCCGGCTTCGCCTCCAACCGCTTCGTCTACCTGTACTACGCGCCCCCGCTGGACACCCCGGCGGGCGACGCTCCGGCCGACGGATCGGCGTCCGACTTCACCCCGTTCGACGGCGTCAACCGGCTGTCCCGGTTCGTCCTGCGCACCGACGGCACCCTCGACGTGGGCAGCGAGAAGAAGATCCTCGACGTGCCCGCCTCCCGCGGGCTGTGCTGTCACGTCGGCGGCGACATCGACTTCGACGCCGCGGGCAATCTGTACCTGTCGACGGGTGACGACACCAACCCCTTCGCCTCGGACGGTTACACCCCCATCGACGAGCGCGCCTCCCGCAACCCCGCCTATGACGCCCAGCGTTCCTCGGGCAACACCAACGACCTGCGCGGCAAGATCCTCCGCATCAAGGTGAACGCCGACGGCACGTACGGCATCCCGGCCGGCAACCTCTTCGCACCCGGCACCGCCCGGACCCGGCCCGAGATCTACGCGATGGGCTTCCGCAACCCCTTCCGGATGAGCGTCGACAAGGCCACGGGCACCGTCTACGTCGGTGACTACGGCCCCGACGCGGGCACCGCCAGCGGTTCCCGCGGGCCCGGCGGGCAGGTCGAGTTCAACCGGATCACCAAGGCCGGCAACTTCGGCTGGCCCTACTGCACCGGCAAGAACAACGCCTACGTCGACTACGACTTCGCCACCGGCGCCTCCGGTTCGTCCTTCGACTGCGCGGCGCCGAGGAACACGTCACCGCGCAACACGGGCCTCACCGACCTGCCGCCCGCCCAGCCCGCCTGGATCCCCTACGACGGCGGCTCCGTCCCCGAGTTCGGCAACGGATCCGAGTCCCCCATGGGCGGACCCGTCTACCGGTACGACGCGAACTCCGCCTCCGAGGTGAAGTTCCCCGCCGAGTACGACGGCGACTTCTTCGCCGGCGAGTTCGGCCGCCGCTGGATCAAGCGCATCGAGACCGGCGGCGACGGCACCGTGCAGGCCGTCAACGCCTTCCCCTGGAGCGGTACCCAGGTGATGGACATGGCGTTCGGCCCGGACGGCGCCCTCTACGTCCTCGACTACGGCACCGGCTACTTCAACGGCGACGCCAACTCCGCCCTCTACCGCATCGAGCACGTCACCGGCGGACGCGCACCGCTCGCCCAGGCCAAGGCGAACACCACCTCCGGCAAGGCCCCCCTGACCGTCGGCTTCTCCTCGGCGGGCAGCTCCGACCCGGACGGGGGCGCGCTCACCCACGCCTGGACCTTCGGCGACGGCGCCACCTCCACCGCCGCCGACCCGTCCCACACCTACACCACCAACGGCCAGTACACCGCCACCCTGAAGGTCACCGACCCCACCGGCAAGTCCGCCACGGCCTCCGTGCAGATCACCGTCGGCAACACCGCCCCGACCGTACGGCTCGACACCCCCGCCGACGGACGGATCTACGACTTCGGCGCCGCCATCCCCTTCAAGGTCACCGTCACCGACCCCGAGGACGGCACGGTCGACTGCGCCAAGGTCAAGGTCACCTTCATCGTCGGTCACGACAGCCACGGACACCCGCAGACCTCCGCCACCGGCTGCACCGGCACCCTGCACACCCTGGCGGACGGCGAACACGACCCCAACGCCAACATCTTCGGCGTCGTCGACGCCGAGTACACCGACAACGGCGCCAACGGCCAGCCCGCGCTCACCACGCACGACCAGCACATCACCCAGCCCAGCCACCGGCAGGCCGAGCACTACGGCGGCTCCTCCGGCGTCCAGGTCATCAACCACACCAACGCGCACGGCGGCAAGACGGTCGGCGAGATCCACAACGGCGACTGGATCTCCTTCACGCCCTACAGCCTCGACAACACCACCGGCTTCACCGCCCGCGTCTCCTCGGCCGGCACCGGCGGCACCCTCGAGGTCCGCGCCGGCTCCCCGACCGGCACCCTGCTCGGCACGGCCACCGCACCGGTCACCGGCGGCTGGGAGACCTTCCAGGACGTCACCGCGCCCCTGACCGGTCAGCCGGCCGGCACCACCACCCTGTACCTCGTCTTCAAGGGCGGCAGCGGCGCGCTCTTCGACGTGGACGAGTTCTCCTTCACCACCGCCACCGGCGGCACCCGCACGGGTGAGGTGAAGGGGGTCGGCGGCAAGTGCCTGGACGTGGACAACGCGGGCACGGCGGACGGTACGGAGGTGCAGATCTGGACGTGCAACACGACGGCGGCGCAGCGGTGGACGGTGGCCGACGACGGCTCGTTGAGGGCGTTGGGCAAGTGTCTGGACGTCTCCGGTGGCGGGAGTGCGGACGGTACGCGGATCCAGTTGTGGACGTGCAACGGGACGGGGGCGCAGAAGTGGGCGGCCCAGTCGGACGGCACGGTGCGCAATCCGCAGTCGGGCAAGTGCCTGGACGCCTCGGGCGGTACCTGGGAGGACGGGACACCCGTCCATCTGTGGACCTGCCACACCGGCGCCAACCAGAAGTGGACCCTGCCGTAGAAAGGAGGCGACCCACGATGCGTACCCTGTTCAAGACAGCGCTCAGCCTGTGTGCCGGCGCCGTGCTCTGCCTGACACCCCGGGCCACGGCCCTGCCCGGCACCGCACCGGCGGCCCTTGACACCGCCGACCGCACGGCCGCCGCGGCGGCCGACCCGGCGTACAAGATCCTCGTCTTCTCCCGGACGGCGGGCTTCCGCCACTCCTCGATAGACGAGGGCGTCACGGCCCTGCGCGACCTCGGGGCGGCGAACAACTTCACCGTCACCGCCACCGAGGACCCGGCGGCCTTCACCACCGCCAACCTCGCGCAGTACCGGACCGTGGTCTTCCTGTCGACCACCGGCGACGTCCTGGGCCCCGCCCAGCAGACCGCGTTCGAGCAGTACCTCGGCACGGGCGGCGGCTACGTCGGCATCCACGCCGCCGCCGACACCGAGTACGACTGGCCCTTCTACGAAGGACTGGCCGGCGCCCTCTTCCAGTCCCACCCCGCCATCCAGCCCGCGACCGTCGAGGTCGAGGACCGGGCGCACGACGCCACCGCGCACCTCGCCGGCACCTGGCAGCGCACCGACGAGTGGTACAACTACCGCACCAACCCCCGCACCACCGCCCACGTCCTGGCCTCGCTGGACGAGTCCAGCTACTCCGGCGGCTCCATGTCCGGCGACCACCCGATCGCCTGGTGCAAGGACTACGCCGGCGGCCGGGCCTTCTACACCGGCGGCGGTCACACGGAGGAGTCCTACGCGGACCCCGCCTTCCGCCGTCACCTGCTCGGCGGCATCCGCTGGGCGGCCGGCACGACCAAGGCCGACTGCCGCCCGGAGACCGGCTACACGCCTCTGTTCGACGGCACCGGCACGACCGGCTGGAAACAGGCGGGACCGGGCGGCTTCACCCTGGCCGACGGCACCCTCACCTCGCACGGCGGACTGGGCCTGCTCTGGTACGACGCCCGGGAGTTCACCGGCGACTACTCGCTGAAGCTCGACTGGAAGCTGAACGGTGACGACAACTCCGGTGTCTTCGTGGGCTTCCCGGCCTCCGACGACCCCTGGTCGGCGGTGGACAACGGCTACGAGATCCAGATCGACGCCACCGACACGGCCGACCGCACCACGGGATCCGTGTACGGATTCCGGTCCGCCGACCTCGCCGCGCGCGACGCGGCGCTGAATCCGCCGGGGGAGTGGAACACGTACGAGATCCGCGTCACCGGAGAGCGGCTGGAGGTCTTCCTCAACGGCCGGAAGATCAACGACTTCACCAACACCGACCCGGCGCGCAGCCTGGCCCAGGGCCACATCGGCCTCCAGAACCACGGCGACGGCGACGACGCGGCCTTCCGCAACATCCGGATCAAACAGGCCGGAACCCCGTCCGACCCGCGCACGGGTGAGGTGAAGGGGGTCGGCGGCAAGTGCCTGGACGTGGACAACGCGGGCACGGCGGACGGTACGGAGGTGCAGATCTGGACGTGCAACACGACGGCGGCGCAGCGGTGGACGGTGGCCGACGACGGTTCGTTGAGGGCGTTGGGCAAGTGTCTGGACGTCTCTGGTGGCGGGAGTGCGGACGGTACGCGGATCCAGTTGTGGACGTGCAACGGGACGGGGGCGCAGAAGTGGGCGGCCCAGTCGGACGGCACGGTGCGCAATCCGCAGTCGGGCAAGTGCCTGGACGCCTCGGGCGGCACCTGGAACGACGGAACGCCGGTCCACCTGTGGACCTGCCACACCGGCGCCAACCAGAAGTGGACCCTGCCCTGACCCTGAAATCGCCCGCCACCTGCCGCTTTTGACCTGGAGTGACCGATAGGCCGCCAGGGCGAACAAGGCGAGGCGCGTGGTGGGGCCGGCCGGGGGAGTGCGCCACGGGGCCGGCGGACAGGAACCCGGTGACCACGGACCGGGCGTGCGTCGGCGCGCCCGGTCCGAGGCCGCCCCGGCGGCCCGCCGTCCACCCGGTGACAGGGGGTCTCCCGGCGCGGTCCGTCAGCTTCCCGGGGCGAAGAAGTGCAGCGGGCTGTTCGGCTCGAAGCCGATCCGCGGGTACACGGGAGCCCCGGCGGCGGTCGCGTGCAGCGTGGCGCGGGTCAGTCCGGTGGCCCGGGCACCCTCGTACAGGGCTTTGCGGGTCACCGCCTCCCCGTACCCCCTGCGCTCCCATCGTGGGTCCGTGGCCACCAGGACGACGAAGAGGCGGCCGTCCGCCTCCACGGTCCCGGCGCACGTCACCGGCACACCGTCCCGCAGGCCCAGGTAGGCGTGCACCCCCGTCCGCCACAGCCCCGAGCCCGCGAGGCCGTCGCGGCCGTCCTCCAGCGGCATGCCGTAGGCACGCGAGTTGAGGTCGGCGTAGGCCCGCAGGTGTTCGTCCGTGGCGACCCGCACGAACGTCAGGTCCGGGTGCGTCGGTTCGGGGACCGGCAGCAGGTCACCGGCCATGCCGACGCCCGAGAAGGCGTGCACCAGACCGGCCCGCCCGGCCGCTTCCGTCAGGCGCGGGCGCGCCTCGGCGTCGAGGAGGTCCTCGAAGACCCACAGGAAGCCGGCGTGCCTCTTCGAGCGCATGATGTCCGCCGCCTGACGCAGCCGCTCCTCCATGAGGTCCGCGTCCGTCCCCGTCTCGGTGAGCGTGACGCAGTTCCAGAAACCGAACCGGCACTCCGCCCAGCGCACCGCGATGCCCGGCAGGTCCCGTACGTCCGCGCCCGGATTCCGGTCGAGGACCATCACCCGCCAGACCGTGGCGAGCTGCTCCATCGATTCCACCGCGTCAGCGGAGTTCCGTGTCACCTTGTCCCCTTCGCTCGATCACCGGCAGGGGCATGTCTGCCCACCGGAACCGGCGCAGCACCCTCGAACCGGCCGGATCCGGCGTCATGGGTGACACGGGACGCCGGCGGAACACCGGCGGCCGGCCCGGAGTGGACGGCACACCGGCCGGACGGCCCCGCTCACGGATGGTCCGGAAGCCGGAGCCACTCCTCCCAGGTGACGTCCCGGCCGATGAAACGCGGCCGCTCGAAGGGCCAGTCCTCGGCGATCCAGCGCGGCACGAACGCGTCCAGCGCCCGCTCCAGCGCACCGCCCACCTCCTCGTCCACCACCCACCAGGA